>CAMBUD010000001.1 GCA_945871035.1 Planctomicrobium piriforme
GCAGCAGTTGGCACAGAACATTTTTCTGAATTAGTGGCCAACATGGGAGGCGACTACGGCTACACGCTAGGCTACCGTGAAGCAGGCAAGTTGCAGCCGAATGCCAATAACAATCGTCAACATCATCCCATCATGGCGGACGCCCCCAACGACGAAGGCACTAAGAGTAGCAATCATCCTGACGGCGTGCACCATGTTCTCTATGAGGATGGCCATGTCGAACGGCTGGCTTTAGATGCCATTGGCCATAGCGACCATATTTTCCAAAACCATGACGGCCGAGTGGCAGCCGGTGTCGATGCCGAAGACGCCGTCATTGGCGACTCGCACCATCAGCCCTAAGCTCAGCACGCGATCTGCAGCACCCGATCAGTGATCTCAAAGAAGCTGTTGTTGTGCCGCTTCGACAATGGCTTCGACACAGATACCGAAGTGCTTGTAAAGAACCGGCGCCGGAGCCGAGGCGCCAAACCCATTCATCCCCACGAATCGACCGTGGCTGCCGATCCATTTTTCCCAACCAAAACCGGCTGCTGCTTCGCAGGCAACGCGTGCCGTAACGTTCATCGGTAACACGCTTTCACGGTAGAGAGCATCCTGCTCAGCAAAGAGATCCCAGCACGGCATACTCACCACCCGCGCGGCCACGCCCAACTCAGCTAATCGGACAGAGGCATCGATGCAGAGTTGGAGTTCGCTACCGGTACCAATCAGAATGCAATCGGGCTTTCCAGAAGGAGGATCGAGCAGAACGTAGGCGCCTTTTGCCACTCCGGTGGCTGCCGCAAACTTCGTGCGGTCCAGTGTGGGCAGGTTTTGTCGGCTCAAGACAAAAACTGCTGGCCGATCTGGCCGCTGCATCACAACGCGATACGCTTCGGCAACCTCGTTGGCATCGCCGGGGCGAAAAACACTCAGGCCCGGCACAGCACGCGCGCTGGCGAGTTGTTCGATGGGCTGATGCGTGGGGCCATCTTCCCCAAGGCCGATCGAATCATGCGTGAGAATGTAGAGCACGCCGATCTGACCGATCGCGGAGAGTCGCAGGGCAGGCTTCAGGTAGTCGAAGAATACAAAGAACGTTGCGCAGTACGGACGCAGGCCGGACAATGCCATGCCATTACAGGCGGCGGCCATGCCGTGCTCGCGGATGCCAAAATGAAAGTTGCGTCCAGCGGGAGAGCCCGGCGCATAATCTCCAGCACCCGTCACGTGCGTCATTGTGGACGGCGAAAGATCGGCGGAGCCTCCGAGAAACCACGGTACAGCTGCGCTCACGGCCTGCAAAACTTTGCCAGAGGAAACGCGACTTGCGAGCCCCTTGGGGTCAGCAGGAAACAGCGGAATATTTTTATCCCACCCCGTTGGCAGCCGGCCAAGGAGCATGTCTTGCAGCTCGGCTGCCAGCAGCGGATGGGCTGTGGCATGTGCAGCGAGGGTTTTTTTCCAAGCGTTGTAGGCATGTTCTCCGCGGATTCCTAGCGTGGCGGTGAAGTGGAGTGGCACTTCCGCTGGCACCAGAAACTGTGCATCGATAGGCCAGCCGTAGGATGCTTTTGCACCCTTAATATCCTCTGCCCCCAGCGGTGCCCCGTGCGCTTCATGCGACCCTGCTTTGTTGGGTGCGCCGTAGCCGATCACACTTTTGACGATGATGAGCGTGGGCTTCTCGCTCTCTTGCTTGAAGGCTTTGAGTGCGGTTTTGAGTGCCGGCGTGTCATTGGCATCAGCAACATGTTCAACCCGCCATCCCAGCCCCTTGAATCGCAGTGCGACGTCTTCGCTGAAGGCTAAAAGGGTTTTTCCCTCGATCGTTATGGAGTTGTCATCGTAGATCCAGCAGAGATTTGCCAGCTTGAGATGACCAGCAATGGACGCAGCTTCATGAGACACACCCTCCATCAAATCACCGTCGCTGCAAAGCACATAGGTGTCGTAATCAAATAGTTGTTGGTCAGGCTGGTTGTAGTGGGCCGCTAACCACCGAGATGCGATGGCCATGCCAACAGAGTTGCCACAGCCTTGACCGAGCGGGCCGGTGGTCGTCTCGATGCCGGCTGTTAAGTGCTGCTCGGGGTGTCCTGCACACACACTGTCGAACTGTCGAAAACTTTTGATGTCTTCAAGGGATACAGCCGGCCGATCGTGACCAGCCTCCCCGGCACCACCGCGTCGGATGCCAGCCAAATGAATCAGCGAATAAAGCAGCATCGACGCATGGCCGCAGGAAAGCACAAATCGATCGCGATTGGGCCAAGCGGGGTTGGCCGGATCGAAGCGAAGAAAATCGCGCCACACGGTATAAGCAACCGGCGCCAACGCCATGGGTGTGCCAGGGTGGCCACTCTTGGCTGCCTCGACGGCATCCATCGAAAGCGTGCGAATGGTGTTGATCGAGAGTTGATCAAGAACATCGCCATGCAGCGAATGCGAAACAGTGCCAGCAACGGAAGAAGCCATCGAAAAGTCTCCAAGTGAATCAGGGTCTATTTTTATTAGGGTCAGTCTAGAAGCCAACAGCAGAAAGCGTCAACGACCCTCAGCCGACAGTGAGTCGCCGGCGCTCTCTTGTTTGTTAGTTAATGAAGAGTGCATGCCCTTCATGCGCGGCGCACTCGAGCGCTTCTCGGATAGCTGGAGCGACGACGTGGCCAAACAGGAGACGGGAGAAGGGTTGGCGAACGCGTCTGGCGCATTGGGCTGCTGCGGCCCACGCGACGCGACTTTTGCCGCCTCGAAGCGGGCGATACACCTTATTTCAGATACCCTCTAGCGTGCCATATGACGACGGTATTCCTCGTCCAGTTCGGCATAGCTGCGATGGCAGAGTTGGGCGAGCGTTTCGGCTTCAACAGTGCCGGTGTAAATCTTGAGGAGATAGCCGACAAAAGACGCTCGGTATCTAGCACGCTGGCCATTCATAAAGAAGTCGGCCAGTCCGGAGATCTCACTGTAGATTTGGGGCAATCGTTCATCGGCCTGGAAGGCTTGCCGCCCCATGGCAGTGAGTTCCACCAGCGGCACATGAAAATTGTCTTCGATGATGCGCTCGCGCGCAGCAGGCACACGGCCGGCATCGCGGCCACCGAGCGTCCAGCCAAAACCGCAAGATGTAAGGCTTTCCATGTAGCAGGCGGCGGCTTCGATCGCCCAAAAACCACAGCGCTCGCCCGCCAGCGGACTGGTTTTCCGCATCTCCGCAAAGAGTTGATGGGTCGCCTCGTGGTGGATGGTTTTTGGTTCCTGTTCGACAGCGACGACGCGGTGAACCGAGTCGTCGTCTGCTGGATCGGCGGGCTGATCAAAAAACCATGCGGTTTGTGTGGGGGTCCAGTAAATGCCGAGCGTACGAGCAATCAGCGGCTCTATTTTTTCTAATTCGGCGACATACTGCTTCCGGTCGATCATCAGCATGGCGGCAAACAGATCGCGTCCAACAGCACGACCGGGCCCCGTCAATTGTTTCTCCAGCAGTGGGCATTCCGCCAGAAAACTGCCAAAAGCCTGCCGCCAGATGAGGTGTGTTTCTTCAAGGCTTTGCGCAAGCCGCGCAGCTTTTGAGAGGTCGGCCGTCGAGGTGATCAGCCAGTGATCCGACACAAACTTCCAGCCACGTTCGACCGTTCGCGGGCGCGAGTCGTCGGCCTCTGCACTGATCCAACGGCCGCCAGCATACCGTTGGCCAGCGTGGTAGCGTGCCTGTCTGCCGCGTGGCAACCAGCCAAAGCGCGGTGAATATTCCTCACCTTTGTCGAGTCGGCGTGCGGCATTCGGCCAAACCCACTGTCCATCACGCTGCACCCATCCACCTGCTTCCCGCGCCCGAGCGTGCTCTGGATCATCGCGCAGCGTTTGATAGATGAGCCGTAGAGTTTCACTCCTGCTCTGCAGGCCCGCATCAGGTACAGTCGGTGTCTGCGCAGCCAAGATTGCCAGTTCAAACGTGCCCGCAGCCTGCACGCGTCGCGCTGCACAAAAGTCATCCCACAATGCCTGCTCATCGGCCGTGTCGACCCAGCTAGGTTTTTGCAGGCTGGCAGGAATGTTGAGCACAACCTGACGGTCGCCGTCCTCCGGCAACTGCCAGCTTTTAAAGAGTGTGGCGAGTCGTTCGTGTCCAGCAATCGCAGCACGCTGGCTAAGAGTGGTTGCTGTCACCGACCATTCCTCCGCATGATCGGCAGTTGCTGCAATCGTATCGCTGGGTGTTGAAGCAACTGCTTGGGCTGGGCATAGGCCTAGCATGGCAACGCCAATCACGGCAGTGGCCACAGCCGCCTTGAGTGTTTTTTTGAGCCTGCTTGCCGCAAGCATTGTTCTCAGCGATTGCATAAAAAGAATGCTCGCTGAGAGCAGACAAAAAACTGGGTCGAGGAGGTAGTCCCACGCATTGCTTGATTCGAGGCAGCCGACTTGCCAAGCAAGACCTGCGGCTAAAAGCACGTAGCCAAAGGAGTTGCCACGCAGCAGAAAAAATCCTCCCACGCCAGCCGCTGCGATAGCCACGCCCGGCGACTGCCAGCCCAGCGTGTAGGGATCCAAGGGCCCCAGCCCAAGCGCCATCGGATAGAGCAGCACTCCGCCGATCAATCCCCACCAGAGGCCTGTGCGTTTGCCGCGTTCATCGAGCAGCGGTCTTGATAGCCAAGATTCAGTCAAGAAGTTGAGCAACATCGCGACATACGGAATGCAGAGCACGACATTAAATCCATGCAGCCAGCGTCCTAAGGGGAGGCCCTCAACCGGCACAAATACCAGGAGAATTGCGGTCCAAGGCAGCCACTGCGGTCCAGTTCTTTCGCTTGGTAGACCAGATTTCCCCAACCACCTAATAGCCATGCACTGCAGCCAGAGCAGTCCGGTCTGTGTGGCTTGTGCGGTAGCCACAAAGATCATGGCCCAAACAACCAGTGGATACCACCATACAATGGCTGCCAGCAAGGTCTCAGGAGTGCTCGAGCCAAATAAGTCGATCATGCCAGTGGTTTTCTCGGTTGCGCGAGAATCCAAGCCTCGTTTACAGCCACGTGTCGAATCCGTTTCATCTGCCAAGCGTAAACAAGTTGCACGATCCCTTGAGAATCCTGAACCATATAAGGATAAGCAAAGCAGCCTCCGGGCGCATTTTCAAGCGTGGCAATTAATTGCCAATCGCCAATTCCATCGGGCGCTAGAGCGAGACAGAGATTGTCGCGAGTATGACTAGCGTTGTTAAACGCCAGCAACAACTGACCGCCTGAGAGTCGCACCACTGCAATGCTGGCATCAGCGTTAGCCAACGGTGTTTCGACAGGGGTCGACCAGGATTGTCCGCCATTGGCTGAGTGCTGGAGGCCGATGCGACGGCGATCCGAATGGTTGCGCAAAAATGCCAGAGCATGTCGGCCGTCTATGGGCACAACAGCCGGTTGCAGAAGCGACCGTCCACCAGCCATGCGCGACTTAGACGCAACCAGCCGTTCCCCCTTGTCTCCCTCGGGACGCAGCCAGAGCATTTCGGGAAACTTGCCGACGCATTCATGGTAGATGGGCAACCCCACCTCACCCGACTCCAGGATCACCGGTGCAGACCGTACTAATTCACTGATATTAAAAAAGGGACTGAGCGTGAGCCGCTGGCTGCGGCTCCATGTTTTTCCATTGTCAATCGAAGAACAGGCGTTGAGTGAACTGCCCGACCAACCGCCGACGGCAATCGTTACGTAGACCAGCCACAGCCGACCATCCGCAGCTGTGAAGATCACAGAGTTACCCACTTTGTTGACAAAACGATCCAGATCGTTCATCGCCGTGCGTCGATCGATTGCAATTCGCGGCTTGCCCCACGAAATCTCTTGCCCGTCGTCGGCAGGTTGCCGGAGTGCTTGCGACTCGGCCAGCCAGATCGACACATCGCGGACGCCCTCTCGTGAGCCGGCATACCAGACACAAACCATCCGCCCGTTGGATAGTTCACAAATGGATGGGCAGTGTGCGTAGGGCAGCGGCGGTTCATGGTCGATGAATGCATCCGCTCGAAATGGTGTCTGGCCACTCGGTGCTTGGAATGGCAACCGAAAAGTAGCCTGTGAGCCGGGCAGAGCGGAGCGATCCTGACGCGGCCAGCACCAGAGCGCCGTCGCTCCCGACACCAGCGCGGCACGACGCGTCAGATCCCCCATGAATGACTCCAGCCGATGCAACGGCTCACTCTCAGGATTCTTCTTCTGCAAACGCTGAGTCAAACTGCCGGTTGCTCGGGGCAAAATCGAGATTGCGCACAAACTCACAGGCTTCGACAGCGCCGTGCTCCCGATCCATGCCGCAGTCTTCCCATTCAACGGAGAGTGGTCCCTCGTAGCCGATCTGGTTTAAGGCACGGATGATTTCTTCGAAGTCGATGCCACCGCGGCCAGGCGAGCGGAAATCCCAGCCGCGGCGCGGATCACCAAAGTTTAAGTGGCTGCCAAGAATGCCTTGTCGACCGCTGAGAGTGACCACAGCATCCTTGACGTGGACGTGATAGATTCGATCGTGGAATGTGCGAATAAAATCGACAGAATCAACACCCTGCCAGTGCAGGTGGCTGGGATCGAAGTTAAAGCCAAACTCATCGCGTCGACCGACTGCATCAAGCGCGCGTTGGGCAGTAATCGTATCGAAGGCAATCTCCGTTGGATGCACCTCTAGTCCGAATCGCACGCCGCACTCAGCAAAGACATCGAGGATCGGATTCCAGCGATCGGCAAATTCTTGGAAGCCCGCATCAATCATTTGGGAGGACACCGGCGGGAACGAGTAGAGAAGGTGCCAGATGCTCGAACCGGTGAAACCATTGACCACCGAGACACCAAGTTTTTGTGCAGCGCGGGCCGTTTGCTTCATTTCCTCAGCAGCGCGTTTGTTGACACCGGCCGGTTCGCCGTCTCCCCAGACATGCGGCGGTAGAATTAACTTATGCCGTTCGTCGATGCGATCGCAGACGGCTTGTCCAACAAGATGATTTGAAATTGCGTAGACGGAAAGTTCGTGACGCTCAAGCGCATCACGCTTGGCGGCGCAGTACCCACTCTCATTGAGTGCACGGGCAACGTCGAAATGATCGCCCCAGCAGGCCAATTCAAGGCCTTGGTAGCCAAACTCATTGGCCTTCCGCGCGAGATCCTCAAGCTGGAGATCGGCCCATTGACCAGTGAACAATGTAACGGGACGCGGCATGGATTGCTCCTCATGAACAAACGACGGGATGATGAATCAGGCCGTCCGGAGTGTGCCAGATTTTTTACGTGCGGGCAAACAGTCCTCTCTTGCGCTCGGGTGAATGGCTTGCGCGAGCCTTTTACTAGGTCAGAGGAAGAGCGCGGTATTTTGAAGGTTACAATTGAGCGCACGATGCCTTGGCTGCCTGCTCCAGCTCACTCCAGCGCTGAAATGTAGCTGCGAGTTGGGACGCGAGTTCTTTGCCGCGCTTGTGCGTTGCAGCAATCGTAGCGGCAGGCTGCTTGTAGAACTCTGGCGCAGCGATTCGCTCCTGAAGAGCGGCAATTTCTGTTTCCAGAGTTTCAATGGTTGCGGGCAAAAGTTCGAGGTCGCGCTGATCTTTATACGAAAGACGCTTGGTTGCGCTGCGTGAGGGTTCGTTCGACGCCGCACGCTGCGTGCCTTCGGCCGCAATCGTTTTCACCCCCCTTTGGCGCACCCAGTCATCGTAGCCACCCACGTATTCGCGCACACCGTCAGACTCGTACGCAATCACGCTCGTCACCACATTGTTGAGAAACTCTCGGTCGTGGCTCACCACCAGAATGGTTCCAGAAAACTCAACAAGACGCTGTTCGAGTAGCTCCAGTGTTTCAGCATCGAGATCGTTTGTTGGTTCATCCAGTACGATCACATTAGCGGGTTGCGTAAATAACTTTGCCAGAAGCACCCGATGCCGTTCACCACCCGACAAAAATCGCACAGCCGTTCGGGCCCGATCGGGTGAAAAAAGAAAATCCTGCAGGTAGCCAATGATGTGTCGCGACTTGCCGTCGATGGTGACAACATCATTGCCGCCGGCGATATTTTCCACGATCGTCTTTTCGCCGTCGAGTTGGCCACGCAGTTGATCGAAGTAGGCAACCGCGAGCTGCGTCCCCAGTTTGACAGTGCCTGATTGCGGCGTGAGTTGACCCAAAAGCAGTCGCAAGAGCGTTGTTTTTCCGACACCGTTTGGTCCGAGAATCCCTACCTTATCGCCGCGGAGAATCGTTGTTGAGAAGTCGTTCAGAATCGGTTGCGTTCCGTAGTGGAAAGAAATCTTTTCGACCGCACATACAAGGGTGCCACTCCGGGCCGCTTCTTGGATCACAAGCCGCGCTCGGCCTACCTGCTCGCGCCGCTGGCTGCGCTCGACCCGCATGGACTCCAGCGCACGAACGCGGCCTTCATTGCGCGTTCGTCGGGCCTTGATGCCTTGACGGATCCACACCTCCTGCTCCGCTAATCGTTTGTCAAAGAGAGCCTGTTGTTTTTCCTCGGCGGCCAGCGCAGCGACCTTCCGTGCCAGAAATGTGTCGTAATCGCACGACCAGTCGAAGAGTTTTCCACGATCGATTTCCCAGATTCGCGTAGCCTGCTTTCGTAAAAACGTCCGGTCGTGCGTCACGAACACAAGCGTGCCCTGCCACGCTGAGAGGAATCCCTCAAGCCACTCGATAGCGGCGAGATCAAGGTGGTTTGTCGGTTCGTCGAGAAGGAGCAGTTGTGGTTCTCCAACAATCGCCCGGGCCAGATACGTCCGTCTGCGAAACCCGGCCGATAGGGTGCTGACGGTGGCCTCGGGGTCGATGCCCATGCGCTCCAGAATTCGTTCGGCGCGTTGGTCTGCATCCCAGTCATCGATGTCGTGAGAAGCAACTTGCGCTGCCAAGGACTGACGGACCACTGCAAAGGCCACTCCGGCCACATCCTGCGGCACTTCCTGCGGCACATACGCTACGCGTGTTCCTGGCGATACAACGCAGCGACCGCGGTCGGGCCGCTCCTGGCCGTCGATCATTTTTAAGAGCGTTGACTTGCCGCAACCGTTTCGCCCCAAGAGGCCAATGCGCTGCCCGGCTTCAATTTGTCGCGTCACACCGTCCAGGAGTGGCGGTCCGTTAAATGCGATCGTGAGGTCGTCGAGATGAACGAGAGCCATGGGCAATTCAATGGGTAAATGTTGAGCGATTGTGAATGTTGGAGCAGCGCATGATAGCCGACTGCTGGCGGAGGACAGTCAATTGCGTACCACGCGGCGCAGGAGCCAGAGGCCCCAGAGCATGATAAGGATATTTGCCGTCCACACCGCTGGCGGCGGCAGGCCCCCCGCCTTGACCCGGGAAACACCGAGCATAAAAATTGGATAATAGACAACGAGAATTGGCAGAAAGCAGAGAAAGAAGCTGGTGAGAAAGTCGGCGTTCCGCATGCGGATAGCCATCGGTGCACCGACAAGAACAAAGCAAACACAACTGAAGCCATTAGCCCAGCGTCGCCATGGCTCCATGATGATGCGGTTGAGGCGGGAGCGTTCATGTCTGGCCATCTCGCGATCCCAGTCAGTGGCTGCCGGAACGGTCTGATCCATTCTGCCGGCAAGCATCGCCAGCGCCGTGCGGCCAGCAGACACTTGCTCGATCTGATCGATCTTTTCAATCTGTTCAATGCGAGCAGATTGAAAATCAGCCATGGGGATATCCGACGGGCTCAGGGAGTTGATGTTTTTTCGGCTCACAGCATCGAGCGGCACAACCCGCTCGATTGTATCGGGGAAAACAGCTTTGACGTCGCCGACCTGCAGCGTGCCATCGCGGCAGATAATGGTGAGAGTGCCTGCCGCTGCGTCGGCGCGGAGTTCTGCTTCAGCGGCCGAAACCGTCACGGCAGGGCTTGATCCCCCAGGCTGAAAAGAGAGCGTGGGACGCAGCAATTTTCGTCCCTCAACACTCTTCACGTTGATCGATATCTGTGCGGTGCTGTAGGAACGCTGTTGCCGGAGGCGACCATAAATGATCTCCTCAACGCTACCGACAATGACGCGGCGCACGCCAGTGCGGCCCCACGATACAGCCACATCGTTGAGCCACACCGACACAAAGCTCACCAGCACAGACAGCACGATGGCAGGCCAGATCGCAGCCATAGGTGTGATGCCAGCGGCCTTGAGGGCTGTAAGTTCATTGCTGGCAGACATGCGGCCAAAGACACTCGCCACGGCAAAAAGCATTGTTCCCGGAACGGCAAATCGCATCGCTTCGGGAAGCACATAGGGAATGAGCGCCGCAATTTGCATCAAACCCAAGCCCTGCTGCTGCGCTTCCTTTACCAAGCCCACAACGAGCATGAAGATCGTGAGCGCAGTTAAGGCCACAAGAAACACTTGCAGCAGTTCGCTCAGTACATAGCGGGAAAGAATCTTCATAACCGAGGAGCGGATGAATCGCCCACTTTCTTGAGGACAAGCATCTTTAGGCCGGGCGGTGCAGAGAAGGATTTTCCTTGCCGTGAGTCACGTCGGCTTCGCTGCGGCGTTTTGCTTCAAGCCAGTGGGTGTAGAGAGCGAGTCCCTCTGTCGCCGCGACAACTGCCTCGTGAAAGCGTCCGTCAGCAACGTGCTGTCGCATGCGCGTTACGATTTCGACGGTGCGTTCTCTGTCGGCTTCACCGAGTGTATCGACGGCGCCTTCGAGACTCGTCACAATGCCCTCGAGGAGTGGCTCCGTTGGCGAACAGTCGTACGATCGGTAGGGCCCTTTGCCGAGTAACTTCCCAACCGGCAGCACGCGCACTCGCGGTGAAGGTGTCGACAAAAACTTAAGAAAAACAGCCATAAGCGTGGCAAAAGCCAAGAATCCAGCGCAGGCGGTAGCGATCATGAGAATGGGGGTCATGAGGCCAGCGGAGGTGCGCCAGTTCGAAAAGAATACCAGCGACAGGAAAAAACTCACCCCACAAGCCACCAGCATTTTCCAAGGGATGGGGTGTCCCTTCGGACGTATAATTTCGCCATCATTGATCGGCCATGGCTCATCGCTAGGCAGGGTTTTTGATACTTCCTCTGCCCCTGCTCTTGCCACAATGACGGTGACGTTATCAGGAGCGCCCCGGACCAGCGAAAGGCCCAGCAGCGCCGCCGCTGAATCGCGGGGGTCCAATTCTGTTGCGAAGAGGCCAATCTCCTCGTCGGCCACCTGTCCGGAGAGACCATCACTGCAGAGCACAAAGACATCGTTTTCCTCAATTGGAAACGGTCCTTCGATATCGACATCCACCCGCGGGTGAGGGCCCATTGATCGCGTGATAATATTTTTGGGTGCAGCTCCGGCAGCCTGTTCTCGCGTCATGCCGCCGGCAGTCTCCAATTCCCAAACCAGGGAGTGATCGCGGGAGAGTTGTTCAACGGTGCGACCCCGAATGCGGTAGACGCGGCTATCACCAATGTGTCCGACGAGCGCACCGCGTGGTAGGATGGCCAGCACCGTGCAGGTGGTGCCCATGCCCTTACACTCCGACGCACTTTCTCCCTGTGCGTTGATCTCAGTGTTGACATGCTCAATGCTGTGACGCAGCTTGAGTGGCGGCGATCGCTGCGTATCTTTTTCATAGAGCAGCGGCACTCGCTCGGCGGCAATCGCGCTGGCCATCTCACCGGCGGCATGCGCGCCCATGCCATCGGCAACAAGAAACAGCCAACCGCGTGTGCGGTATTGCTGCGGACTTGATGGGGGCAGGACGGCCTTTGAGTCTTGATTTTTTAAGCGACGACGGCCGATATCCGTGCGGTCGCAGTGGACGAGTGTCGTGCCTTTTCCCACGCGTCTGCTGCCTCTAAAAAGATGTTCGGAGAGATCAAACTACCCAAGTTTCGGGGCCCCTTGCTGCGAGCCTGTTCGGGTAGAAAAGAGAGTCTAGCGGGCAGACGCTGGCTCAGCGATACGTATCCGGCTTGGCAGGCTGCATAAGCATGAGTCTGATCTGGTCATCAGATCGATAAAAATCTACTCTCCGCTCGGCTTTTTGTCTCCAACAGCCAAGAAACGTCGCATTTCATCCGTGAACGAGCAGGCAACCATGTGCCAGACGGTAGACACGACCAAAGTAGCGTGCCATTGGCGACATTCAACCAGCGGGCTGTCTGCGGTTGCAGCGGTCTGCGTCGGCTTATTTTTAACCGCCAGCGGTTGCGTGCAACGACGCATGACCATTCGCAGCAATCCCCCCGGTGCGCTTGTCTACGTTGACGACTACCAAGTTGGCACAACGCCGGTCTCAACAGATTTTGTTTACTACGGTACGCGCAAGATCCGTTTGGTAAAGGACGGTTTTGAGACGCTCACAGTGCGGCAACCTTTTCCCATGCCGTGGTACGAAATATTTCCGCTCGACTTCCTGACCGAAAACTTCTGGCCCGGTGAGATCCGGGATGAACGCGTGGTTGATCTGGCGATGATGCCCACTGTGTCCACGCCCGCCGAGCAGGTCGTAGCCCGTGCGGAACAAGCCCGGTTAGTAGCGGGAAGCATGCCGGCACCACCGCCTGCCGTCGTGGCACCGCGGCCCAAGCCCATTCCAGCGCCACCACCACAGCCGAGACCCGAACCGCAGTTTTTACCACCGCCGCCGCCACCCGCGCTGCCGGACATGCAGGGACTGCAAGCACCAGGGCAAAATGCGCCCACACAGGGCCTTCCCAGTCTCGGCATGCCATAATATTCGCATGGCCTCTTTCCCTTCAGCCCCACTGCCGCAATCCCGCGCCGATCTGGAGGCGCTGCAGTGCGCCCGTTTTCGGAAGTTACTGCAGACAATCCTGCCGCACAATCAATTTTATGCGGCCAAACTGGCTCACGTATCGCATGCGATTGCCTCGCTGGCTGACATCGCCGACTGGCCGTTCACATGCAAAGAAGAACTCGTCGCAGCAGCGATCGCAACAGGCAAGCCCGGCAATCTCACGTGGGCTGCCGATCGCTACGTGCGTTTCCATCAAACCAGCGGCACTTTGGGCCGGCCATTACCCGTTCTTGATACCGCCGACGACTGGGCGTGGTGGATGGAGTGTTGGCAGTTGATTCTTGACAGGGGCAACGTGTGTGCTGGCGATCGCGTGCTCGTGGCTTCTTCATTCGGTCCGTACGTTGGATTTTGGAGTGCCTTTGACGGTGTGCTCACGCGCGGTGCAATGGCGATCGGAACTGGCGGAATGCCGAGCCTAGCCCGGTTGGACTTGCTGCGCACACTGGCCGCAACCGTGCTCGTTACAACGCCCAGCTATGCGCTCCATCTGGCCGAGATCGCCCGCGAAAACCAGATCGATACGACGAGTCTGCCCCTGAGGCTTGTGATTGTGACGGGCGAATCGGGTGGATCGATTCCAACCTTGCGCGCGAGAATTGCTGAGGCTTGGGGAGCGGATGTGCTCGACCACGCTGGCGCCAGTGAGGTTGGAGCGTGGGGCGTCGGCGACCGAGAAGGCCGTGGCCTCAACGTGATCGAACCGATGTTTTACGCCGAGTTTCTCGCGCTGCAAACGGGGAGCGCTGCACAGTCGGGAGAACTGTCAGAACTGGTTTTGACAACGCTCGGTCGCAGCGGTGCACCCGTGATTCGCTATCGCACCGGAGATGTTGTGCGACCGCAATGGCCAACAGAGGAGAAGATTGTAGCCGGAGAGAGTCCATGGGTGCGTCTCGTCGGCGGCATCTTGGGCCGCACAGACGATATGCTCGTTGTCCGAGGGGTCAATATTTTCCCCAGTGCAATCGCCGGCATTGTTCGCAGCTTCCCCGAGATCGTCGAATACCGCCTCACGGTGTCGACGCGGGAGAGCCTTGATACGATCTCCTTAGAGATCGAGGATCGGCTCAATGACCCACAGCGAGTGGCCCGCGAAATGCAGGTGCGATTGGGTTTGCGAGTGGAGGTAACAGCAGTGCCGCCGATCAGTCTGCCACGTTTCGAAGGCAAGGGGCGTCGCGTGATCGATCAGCGTACGCAAAACAGTACCAATCAAAACTTTTCATTTGAAAAAAGAGGCGGCACCATTTATCCGATATGACTCAGCCCATACCCCAATCCATCAAACGACTGGATGACGGCGCGATTGAAATCGTGTGGTCAGATGCTGCACGCTGCGCCTATAAGCCCCGTTTGCTTCGCAACTCTTGTCCGTGTGCAAATTGCCGTGAGCAGCGGGTGCAGCCTCCCGCGACTCCACAACTGCTGACGATACTGAAGCCCGAAGAGCTTGCGCCTTTGGCAATCACCGCGATGCAGCCGGTCGGTCAGTATGCTTACTCGATCGAATTTTCCGACGGCCACTCCAGCGGAATCTACACGCTTGAGTACCTGCGCGAACTCTGTGGCGAGTAAGAATAGGCACGTGCTGAAATCGATCAGCGGATTGTGGAAACGTTTTGAACCACACGATCGCTGAACCGATTCGACCGTTTGCGTGTGGCTGTTACTGCAATCCGCAAGCGGTGGCCGAGATCACCGCCGCAATGCGGACGGCGTCGTGACAGGCGTCTTCGCTCTCCCCAAGGTGCACAAGGCTCGCTTCATGATTTTTAATGCAAGCCTCGCAGCCCGCTAAGGCGGCGCAGCCGAGGCTCATAAATTCGAAGTCGATTTTGCTGGTTGCCGGTTGGGCGAGTCGCGACATTCGCAACCGGGCCGGACGAGACTCATAGCTCTCCTTGCCAATCATGTGACGAAAACGGTAGTACACCGTGTTCATCGCCATAAGACCGGCTGCAGCGATTGCATCGGAGATCATGGCAGGTGCCATGCTAGCTAGACCGGCACGAATGTCTGACTGGAGCGATGCGGCCAGCACACGGCACTTGAGAAACTCGGCCGCCGCTAGGGCGATGCCGAGCGTTTGCTGCGGTTGCAGGTGTTCGCCACCGATCAGGCTCGACAGGTTGAGGCGGATGTCTTTGAGTTCATCGGGCAGCGTATCGCGTAACAGATCGAGAGCGGGAGTTGCAATGGTCATGGGGTGTGCTCAGATGCAAGGTATTTTGTGACCGGTGACAGGGGCCGATTACGAGAATTGTAGCCATTCGTTGAAGCCAGGATGGGTGGGATGGTAGTTTTCAGCACCGCGTCTCTCATTTTTGGAAAAATGCTATGCCCCGTCGCGATGACATCCATACGATTCTGCTGATTGGTTCCGGGCCGATCGTTATTGGTCAGGCCTGCGAATTCGATTATTCCGGCACCCAGGCCTGCAAGGCGCTGCGCGAGGACGGCTACCGAGTTGTTCTGGTGAATTCCAATCCGGCCACGATCATGACCGATCCGAACACGGCCGACCGCACCTACATTGAGCCTTTAACTTGGCAAATGCTGGAGAAGGTGATCGAGATTGAACGGCCCGATGCCGTGCTTCCTACGCTCGGTGGTCAAACAGCTCTTAATCTGGCAATGGAACTCGAGCAGCAAGGCGTGCTTGCAAAGCATGGCGTTGAGATGATCGGTGCGAAGGCTGAGGCGATCCGTCGCGGCGAAGACCGCGAATTGTTCAAGCAAACCATGCGGAAGATTAACCTCGAAACATGCCGTGGCCGCATCGTGAAATCGCTACCAGATGCGCGCGATGTACTGGCTGAGATCGGATTGCCGGCTGTCATTCGGCCGAGCTTCACGCTGGGCGGTTCTGGATCAGGCGTGGCCTATAACCGCGAGGAGTTTGACCAGAAGGTGCAGCGCGGCCTCGACCTCTCGCCGATTGGCGAAGTGCTCGTTGAGGAGTCGATTCTGGGCTGGAAAGAATATGAGATGGAGGTCATGCGCGATGCCGATGATAACGCCGTCGTCATCTGCTCCATCGAAAACTTTGACCCTTGTGGCGTACACACCGGCGACTCGATCACCGTTGCCCCGGCGCTGACGCTCACCGACAGGCAGTATCAGCGCATGAGAGACGCAAGCTTTGCGGTGATCCGCGCGATTGGTGTCGAGACGGGTGGTTCTAACATTCAGTTTGCCGTCGAGCCGCAAACCGGTCGGATGATCGTGATTGAGATGAATCCACGCGTGAGCCGCTCCAGTGCGCTGGCCAGTAAGGCGACCGGTTTTCCGATCGCAAAAATTGCCGCCAAGCTCGCTGTCGGCTGGCGGTTGCATGAGTTGTCCAACGATATCACTCAAAAAACAAAGGCTTGTTTCGAGCCGTCCATCGATTACATCGTTGTTAAGGTTCCGCGGTTTGCCTTCGAGAAGTTTCCCGAAGCCGACAGCCGACTGACAACGCAGATGAAGAGTGTTGGCGAGACGATGGCGATCGGCCGCACATTCAAGGAGGCTCTGCAAAAAGCATTGCGTGGCCTTGAGGTTGGGAGCTTTGGCCTCGGC
The DNA here is from genome assembly GCA_945871035.1 of Planctomicrobium piriforme. Taxonomy (GTDB): domain Bacteria; phylum Planctomycetota; class Planctomycetia; order Pirellulales; family UBA1268; genus BAIKAL-G1-2R. Next base: position 16,366 of record CAMBUD010000001.1, read on the forward strand.
TGCGATGGCAAGGATTTGTGGGGCACGGCTGCCGAGCCGTCGCTCGACGATATTCGCGTCCGCGTTTCCACGCCGGATCCCGACCGTGTTTGGTATCTCCGCTATGCCATCAAGGCCGGCATGCCCCTGGATGAACTGCACGCACTCACGGGTATCGACCCTTGGTTCCTCGATCAAATCCAACAGATCGTGGAGATGGAAAGCTTGCTGCGCACCGTCGGGTCATTGGCGGCCATCGACGACGCCCTCTTGCGCGAGGCAAAGCAGACCGGTTTTTGTGATCGGCAATTGGCCGTGCTGCTCGGCTCTTCAGAGATGGAGGTGCGATTCGAGCGCAGACGCCGCGGTATTGTTGCCACTTTTAAATCAGTCGACACGTGCGCCGCCGAGTTTGAGGCCACCACGCCCTACTACTACTCAACATGGGAGGAGGAGGACGAAACGCGTCCCAAGCCCCCCGGCAAGAAACGTGTGATGATTTTGGGTGGTGGCCCTAATCGGATTGGGCAGGGAATCGAGTTTGACTACTGTTGCTGCCATGCCAGCTACGCTCTTCGCGAAATGGGCATCGAGAGCGTGATGGTGAACTCAAACCCCGAAACCGTCAGCACAGACTATGATACCAGCGACATGCTCTTCTTTGAGCCGCTCACCTGCGAGGACGTGCTCAACATTGCCGATCGCATCGATCCCGATGGCGTGATCGTACAACTCGGTGGACAGACGCCGTTGAATCTTGCCCGGGCGCTGTCAGCGGCCGGCCTGCCGATCATCGGCACTTCGGTCGATACGATTGAACAGGCCGAAGATAGAGAAAAATTTCGCGAGCTCCTCGATCGTTTGGAACTCAAGCAGCCTGCCAGTGGCATTGCGCGGACACTGGAGCAGGCCCGCCGGGAGGTTGCGAGAATTGGGTATCCCTCGCTGGTGCGTCCCAGCTTTGTGCTTGGTGGCCGGGCGATGGAGATTTGCTACGACAATGTCCAGTTTGAACGGTACGTTGCCGAGGCCTTTGCTGTTGCACAAGGACAACCGGTGCTGATCGACCGATTCCTCGAAGATGCCATTGAGGTTGATGTCGACTGCATCTGCGATGGAAAAGATGTGATCATTGCCGGCGTGATGGAACACATCGAAGAGGCAGGCGTGCACTCTGGCGACTCAGCCTGCGCCATTCCGCCGCACAGCTTGCCGCCGGAAGTCGTAGCAGAAATCAAGGCCGCAACTTCTTGTCTGGCTCTGAGATTGGGAGTGGTCGGCTTGATGAATGTGCAGTTTGCAGTGAAGCGCGAGGAAGGCAAGCAAACCCTCTACGTCATCGAAGTCAATCCGCGTGCCAGTCGTACCGTTCCGTTTGTTTCCAAGGCGACTGGTCTTTCGGTGGCCAAGGTGGCAGTCAAGGTTATGGCGGGAATGAGCCTGGCAGAACAGGGAATCGATGCAGATCCGGTGCCGTCTCACGTGAGCGTTAAGGAGAGTGTCTTTCCGTTTGTTAAGTTTGCTGGGGTCGACATTGTGCTCGGTCCGGAAATGCGATCGACAGGCGAGGTGATGGGCGTCAGTGAGTGCTTCAGTATTGCCTTCGCAAAAAGTCAGATCGCCGCCGGTATTCTTCTGCCTGAAACGGGCCGGATTTTTCTAAGCGTGGCCAGTCCGCAGGCGAAGGAAATAATGGTGGTTTTGGCGCGCCGCCTCATCGATATGGGTTTCGAACTGATTGCCACGGCTGGCACCGCTCGGTCGTTGGCCGACGCCGGTATTGCAGTCGAGGTTGTCAAGAAACTTCAGGAGGGACATCCCAACCTGCTCGACCACTTGATCGACGGTCGTGTGCAGCTGATTTTCAATACGCCGCGAGGGAAGGGCGCTCGCACAGACGAGGGGCGCATCCGTGCGGCAAGCGTGCTCTATGGTGTGCCGTGCATCACAACGTTGCCAGCAGCCGAAGCCTGCGTGCGGGCCATGGAAGCCCTGCGCACGGAATCGCTTGGTGTGCAGGCGATTCAGGATCGCCTGCTTGTTACCCAAGCCTCTGCTGTGCCTTCGTAGAAATAGGACAAGCAGCACTGTGGGCTGGCGCCTTACTTTTTCACAAGTCGCCAGGCACGGTGGATGCGGTCGTTGCGAAAGTCTTCGGGGATTGTGCGGTTGGTGATCTCGCGAATTGTGTAACACGCCGCTAACTGTTGTTCGGCAAAATGAAACCGGCGGAAGTTTGTCGAAAAATAGACAATGCCTCCAGGTACGAGTTGCTGGGCCGCCCTTTCCAGCAGCGCGGCATGGTCGTGCTCGATGTCCCACGGTGTTTCACTTTTTGCCGAGCGGGAAAAGGTGGGCGCATCGACTACGATTAGGTCAAAGGGTTGTTCGCCACGTTGGGCCCGGTATTCGAGGAATGCCCGCGACTCATCCCGCACCGTGCGATGCCGACCAGCGTCCTTAAATCCATTTTTGGAGAGATTGGTGCGCGTCCATTCAAGATACGTGTTGGAAAGATCGACGCTGACTGTTTCGATTGCGCCTCCGGCTGCAGCGTAGACCGAGAAACTGCCTGTGTAGCAGAAAAGATTCAACATTCGTTTGCCTTGTGAGTCTGCCCGTACCAGCGATCGGGTCTGTCGATGATCCAAAAATAAACCGGTGTCGAGGTAGTCGGAAAGGTTGACTTCAAATTCCAGCCCACCTTCTTTTACCGACAGAGCGGCGTGGCGTTGGTCGACTTTTTCGTACTGTCCGCCGGCCCGCTGCCGCTTGCGCATCTTTAAAAATGTTTGTCCGATCGGGATCCCCAGTTCCAACGCTGCCGCCTCAATCATCTTGTCGAGCCAGACGTCGTGCTCGATTTCGGTGCGTTCGTGTGGCCGTTCGTACTCGGCTGCATGCAGCCACCCGGCATAGCAGTCGATGACAAGCGGAATCTCAGGGATATCGCGGTCATAAATGCGAAAGGCCTCGATTCCCTGTCGCCGCGCCCACTTGGAAAGATGTTTAAACCGTTTGGCCAGCCGACGACGAAAATCACCAATCTGATCGTCAATCGACCGCAGGGGGCGTCTGCCCTGGAATGCAAGCAAAGACGCAGCGGACAATGTCTGAGGTTGGTCGGTCTGCGAATCGGCATCGATGGGCTGCACGCCGGGTTCTGTCGCGTTAACCCGCAGCTCTGGAGTCGGATTTTCTAAGCGGTGCCGGATTTCAACTTCTAACAGCCGGCATTGAATAGGGCCATTGAAGAGCAGCACGCGGTGCAACGGCCGCAAGCCGAGTTGCCCGGCAGCAGGTGTGTCGGCCGCTAAAATTGCCGCGCGCCAGCCGCCACACTGCGCGACCAGCCAGTCACCGATTCGACGAAAGAGTGCAGCCGCACGGGGCAGCGGCAGGCGTTCGCCGTAGGGTGGATTGGTCACAACCAATCCAGCAGGGGCACTGGGCCGCACGCGTTCGAAATGGTTTTCTGTGATCACGATTGAATCGGCCACTCCCGCCGCGACTGCACAGGCACGAGTTGCTTCCACCGCTCTGCTATCGAGATCGCTTGCCGTAAAGCTTCCCACCGGCTTGTGCACGTTTGATTCAAGCTCCGCCAGTAATCGCTCGACAAGCGGCCGATCACAGTCTCGAAACTTGAAGAACCCATGTGCTTTCCTGCGCGCGCGGTACAGGCCAGGGGCAATGCCGGCGGCAATCGTAGCCGCTTCGATGATGAGCGTGCCGGAGCCACACATCGGGTCGAGCAGTGACTCCCCCGGTTGCCAGCCGGCTGTGGCCAGAATGCCCGCCGCCAGCACCTCGGAAAGAGGAGCCTCGACCTCACCCATGCGCCAGCCACGTTGGTGGAGCGATCGTCCGGCAGCATCGCGAAAGATGGTGGCCGTTTTCCCGACTAAGTGGAGCGCTAGCCGTAGCGTTGCACCCCGCAACTGCACGTTCGGTCGCTTCCCGCTGGGCGTGCGGAGTTGATCCACGACGGCATCCTTGACGATTTGTGCAGCATAGAGTGAGTGCGTGAGGAACGTGTCGTGGATCACAGCATCAACGCGGAGTGTGTCGGACGTTTTCAACTGTTCTGTCCAATCGACTTCGAGCATCGCGCGATAGAGTGAATCGGTCGAGTCGACCTGAAATCGACCAAGTGGCTCCAGCACTCGAATTGCCGTCCGGCTTTCTAGGACGGCGCGATAGAGTGTTTCGCGGTCACCTGCAAACTCGATGGTGCGCCGACCAATGCGGAGATCCGAGGCTCCGACCTGCTCGAGCTCCCGTGCCAGAATCCATTCCAGTCCTTCTAGTGTGCGCGCGGTCATGCGCGGAGGTTCATCCGGCGTAGGGGCCGCTAGAGGGCGGGGTGTCGAGGGAATGTGAGGGAACAGATCAGGCATGGGTTGTGCCTGCCAGCATACACGCCGCGAGAGGAGGAATCGATTGCAGGCGGTCATTGTCAGGAGACAAATCAGTCTGAAACAGGCTCGAGTTTGATCCCGTCACGGTCGTGGTGGTTGCGCCACACTCGATCAGGTGCTGCCACACAGGTTTGACGGTCGGCAAATAAAAAACCTACAGTGTTCACTATGAATGCAAGGAACTGGATAATTGGACTCCTCTTTTGTTGTGGGCCGCTCTGGGCAGTTGCTTGTCGGCCGGCAGATCCCACGCTGGTGAAGATCGTTTCCAGCCTGCCGCGCACCGGCAGCGCCAAGCAGCAGTCCGATACGCTGGTGCGTGGCATCCGCATGGCGATCGAGGAAGTCGGGAGCAAGGTCGGACCATTTCGGATTGAATATCTCGACCTCGACGATTCCACTGCGGCTGCCGGCCAGTGGACGAGTGAGGCCGAGGCAGCTAATGCGCGGCGGGCCCTGCAAGATCCTGACGTCTGCGCGTACATCGGCACCTTCAACTCTGGTGCTGCCAAAGTATCGATGCCGATATTAAACCTCGGCGATTTGCTGATGGTGTCGCCAGCCAACACAGCGGTTGGTCTTACCAAGCCCGGCTTGGGTGAGCCAGGAGAACCGGGTGTGTATCGCCCCACCGGGCGCATCAACTACATGCGAGTCGTGCCGGCGGATGACTTGCAAGGACCGCTCTCGGCTGACTGGGCAAAAAAACGCGGTATCCAAAATGTCTATATCCTCGACGACAATGAAGTCTATGGAAAAGGGCTCGCCGATTTATTTGATGAGCGATGCCGCGAGATCGGCATTGAGGTGCTCGGTCACGACTCGATCGATTCCAAGGCGCAGGAATTCAAATCATTGATGGCCAGCATCAAGGCTCTTGCGCCCGACTTGATTTATTTTGGCGGTACGACGCAGAGCAAGGGCGGGCAACTCGCCAAGGACATGACCAGCGCCGGTATTCAGGCCATGCTACTCGTGCCCGATGGCTGTCGCGAACAGGTGTTTATCGATTCGGCCGGCGCGGCCAATCTCGAGGGCCGCTGTTTTGTCACCTTTGGCGGCCTGCCGCCGGAAAAACTGACCGGCAGAGGCCGCAAGTTTGTCGAGCGTTATCGCGAAAAGTTTGGGGAAACACCGGAGGCATACGCCGTCTATGGCTACGAGGCCGCCTGCGTGGCGTTGCTTGCCATCAACAATGCCGGCACGAAAAATCGCCGCGCAATCACCGACGCAGCTTTGGCCCTGCGAGACTTCGACGGGGCGCTGGGCCGTTGGAGTTTCGATGAAAATGGTGACACAACGATGCGCACCCTGACAGTGAGCGGTGTGAAAAACGGCCGCTTTGAATTTGAGGAGATCTTAAACGCCACCACCGCGGGCAGCGAAGACACCACCGAGTAAAACTATGCGACCGAACCAAGCGGGTTTGTTTTGCCGATAATCCATTCACAGTAAAAGAGCGATTTTTGTCCGTACAGTTTTTCCTGCAGCAGTGTTTGATCGGGTTAACCAATGGTGCACTCATTGCTCTGGTGGCACTCGGCTACACCATGGTCTACGGCATCATTGGTCTCATCAATTTTGCGCACGGTGATTTGATTATGCTCGGCGCCTGCTTGGCCCTCTCGTTGGTGGCTGCCCTCGGGCTGGCCGCCGCTGGCCCAGCAACGACCTGGCTGGGGATTGGACTCTTGATCGTCTTGTGCGGTCTGTTTTGCGGCACACTGAACGTGGCCGTTGACCGATTTGTTTACAAGCCACTGCGAAACGCCCCAAAGCTCGCGCCGCTGGTTTCGGCCATTGGCGTATCGTTTATCTTTATGAACGTCGGTCTGTTCTGGATCGGATCGGCCGACCGCTCGTTTCCCGAACTTCTGCCGTCGATCAACCTGCTGCCGGGTAACAGTCTGCAGTTCAATTGGAAAGATCTTCTGGTTGTGCTCGTGGTGGCGCCGCTGATGGTGGGTCTTTCACTGCTGGTGCGAGTCACGAGGCTCGGCAAGGCCATGCGGGCGGTTTCGCAGGATCCCACCGCGGCAGCTCTGGTGGGAATCGATGTCGATCAAGTGATTGCAGCTACATTTTTTATTGGTGGTTTTCTGGGTGGTGCCGCCAGCGTGATTTATGGTCTCTACATCAATACCATCGGTTTTCAGATGGGGTTTCAAAACGGCCTTTATGCTTTTACAGCGGCCGTGCTGGGCGGTATCGGCAGCATCCCCGGCGCAGTCTTCGGTGGACTTGTCATCGGTTTAGTGCGTGCGTTGGCCAGTGCGTATGTGGGCGAGCGCTGGACCGGCGCCATCGTGTTTGCAATCCTGATCGTGATTCTGGTGTTCCGTCCAGAAGGGCTACTGGGGAGAAGAACCAGTGAGAAGGTCTAGGGCAAAACGTCTGCCCCAAAACAAAAAAGCTAGTGGATAAAGTTAAACATGCAGAAGAATGTTGCTTCGACTGACGCCGCCAGAAAAGCTGGTGGCGACTCGTTACCCGACGCGGTGCCCTTTGGGTCACAAATCACCCTGTGGCTGCGCGAGCGCTGGGATATTGTGGCAATTGCCTGCTTGGCGCTGGCGCCGCTCTTTATTCCAGCACTGGGCGGAGCACTGGGCGGACAGGTGACCACGCTGTTTATTTACTGCATCCTTGCCCTGGGCCTGAATGTGATGGTGGGCTACACGGGGCTTGTGCATTTGGGGATTGCTGCTTTTTTTGGTATTGGCGCGTATGTGATGGCGATTCTGACGGTGCCAATGTATCCCTTCCAGATCGGTTTCCTGGCTGCCGCCATCCTCAGCACGCTCGTTGCCGCTGGAGTCGGGCTTGCCCTGGGCGCACCTACTTTACGGTTGCGTGGCGATTATCTGGCGATCGTCACGCTCGGGTTTGGAGAGGTTGTCAAGGTGACGCTCCGCAATCTCGAACAGATTACCGGTGGCATGAAAGGGCTCAATCCAGTGCCTCCACCCGGAGCAGGCGTGCAAATCGGCGGCATTGATCTAGGCCTGGCGTTCGCGATCGACCCGCGCTGGTTCTATTATCTATCGTTGGGAGTGCTCATCGGGGTCGTGATTGCGATGCGCCGTTTGGAAAATTCACGACTCGGTCGCGCATGGGTTGCCGTGCGAGAGAATGAACTGGCGGCCTCAGCGATGGGCATCTCAGCCACGCGTGTCAAGCTCTCGGCATTTGCGATGTCGTCAGCCGTGGCCGGACTGGCAGGTTGCCTCTACGCAGCGAGTCTGTCGACAACAGCCGATCCAAATGCCTACGACTTCAACCGTTCGATCATGGTGCTCTGCGCGGTGATCTTGGGCGGCCTAGGCAGCATTCCCGGCACGCTCCTGGGCGTGACGATTCTCGTTGGCTTTGACACGGTGCTCGCACCGTGGGCCGACTCCTGGATCCAGCAGATGAATATCAATCCTACCGGTTCGAGCCTCCTTTCCTTTAGTGGTTGGCGACTGGCGATTTTTGGCGTGGCGCTTGTGCTCGTGATGCGGTTTCGTCCTGAGGGGCTTGTGCCCTCCCGCCGGTTGGCCGCTGAATTGCGTCAGGAGCATTCCTGAATGGCTCATTACTGTCACGGCTGGGTAAGAGGTAATCGATGAAAACGAGACGGCCGACTATCCCTAGCGCAGGCCCAGCCGACACGCCGCTCCTCGAACTTGAACGCCTCAGCGTGCGATTTGGTGGAATTGTTGCAGTTTCAGAACTCAACCTCGACGTTGCTCGGGGAAGTGTTGCGGCGGTGATTGGGCCCAACGGCGCCGGCAAGACAACGGTCTTCAACTGCATCAGTGGCATCTACGCGCCCTCGTCCGGAACAGTGCGTTTTGAAGGACACCGACTGGAACGATCGTTTACTGCGGCTACGTTCTGGGGGGCAATGGGAATTGGCCTGTTGACCGGTCTGCTCTTTGCCGCTGCTGCAGTCGACGTCGATCGACTCTGGCTAGCCGTAGTGAAGCGAGGCATGATCACCGGCGCACCATTCACGCTGTCGGGTGCGGCATCCCGATTGCGGGGCTACTTTCGCGCCGAGTTGGCAATCGATCAAATGGCCGGTAAGTGGCGTGTCGTGAGTGCCGACGGCTTGGATGTGCTGGCGATCAAGCGCGATCTCGAAGAAGCCAAGGCACTGCGTAATGATTTGCAGGCGGCCGTGACGGCGCGTCGCATCGGTCCAGGCACGGTTCCCGATACCAGTGACATGGCGGATGCGAGTGGAAAAGGATCGCCTGCAATGAGTGTGCTACCGGTGAAAGAGGCAGTGCTCAACCGGCTGGCAGCGGGAAAAAAACGGATTCGTGAACGCGGCTGGCTGGGTCTTATCGTCGGTTGGGCTCTGGGCACCGCTGGTACGATTGCCGTTTGGCAGAGGGGCAGACGCTCGGCACACGTTGTCGCGCAAGCTGGAATCTCGCGCACATTTCAAAACATCCGTCTGTTCTCCAGCATGACGGTATTAGAAAATGTGTTGGTTGGCCTTGATCGCTCAATTCCAGGTGGCGTGCTGGGGATGCTCTTTCATTCCCCAGCAAACCGGCGCGGTGAAGAGGCGGCCCGCTGTCGTGCGATTGACGCGCTTCATTTTGTCGACCTTGTTTCTCAGGCGAATCGCATCGCGGGTCAGCTTCCCTACGGTGATCAGCGGCGCCTGGAGATTGCCCGCGCATTGGCGACCGGCGCCACGCTGTTGCTCCTCGATGAACCGGCGGCTGGCATGAATCCATCCGAAACCACAGAACTTGCCCGACTGGTAGAGCGGATCCGCGAACGCGGCGTAACCGTGCTGCTGATTGAGCACCATATGAATGTGGTGATGCGAGTCAGCGATCGCGTGACCGTGCTCGATCACGGTGTCAAGATTGCCGAGGGTACGCCGGCCGAGGTGAAACGCGATAAAAAAGTGATTGAGGCCTATCTGGGCACAGAGGCTTAAAGGAAAACGCAATGCCGATGCTTGAGGTGCAGGAACTTGAAGCAGGTTACGGACCGATCCAGGCGCTCAATGCCGTATCGCTCGAGGTTCGAGAGGGTGAACTCATTGCAATTATTGGTGCTAATGGTGCCGGTAAAACGAGCCTGCTGATGGCAATCTCGGGCATCATTTCGGCACGCAGAGGACAGGTGTTGTTTTGCGGCAGATCGATCACAGGGCTTAAGCCACATGCGATCGTGCGGTTGGGCATCGGACACTCACCGGAAGGACGAAGAATCTTTCCGCGCCTCACGGTTCGCGAGAATCTCGAACTCGGTGGCTTCACGCAGCGCGATGCCTGGCAACTGAAACGCGACATCGCCGAAGTGTGTGAGTTGTTCCCCGTGTTAGGCACCCGCATGAACCAGCTTGGCGGCACGCTGTCTGGCGGTGAACAGCAGATGCTCGCTGTGGCCCGTGCGTTGGTAGGCCGACCAACGCTACTCCTTCTCGACGAGCCATCGCTGGGCCTGGCGCCGCTGGTGGTGGCCAAGCTTTTTTCAGTAATTGCAGGGCTCACCGCGCGCGGTATTGCTGTTGTGCTCGTCGAACAAAACGCCCGCGCAGCCCTCAAGCTCGCTGCCCGCGGCTACGTTCTTGAAGCTGGCCGGATCACGCTTTCTGGTAGCGGCCAAGAGTTGGCATCTGACAATCGCGTTCGTGAGGCCTATCTCGGAGAGGGCTAAACACCAGCCGCACAAAACGCATCAAAATTGCATGCCAACCCGCGTCCCCGCGTTATACCGGCCCTGAACCTGTATCCTCAGCCGGCTTTTTTCCAGCCACAAGGTCGAGAATCGCAGTGCCGAAATCGGCTAGCCGCTTTTCGCCGATGCCCTTTACGCGTAGCAACGCTGCCGGCGATCGCGGCTTTTCTCGGGCGATCCCCCGTAAGGATTTGTCGTCGAAGATTGTCCACGCCGGCTTGCCGCGGGCTTCAGCCACGCGTCGCCGCCACTTGCGGAGGATTTCAAAGAGTTCGCGATCAACGCCGTGCCAATCGTCGGCATCGGCCTTCGTAGTGCGAGTTTTTTCGACCCGTGGTTCCCGTAGCAAAACCACCCGTGCGCCCCGCAGCACTTCCCACGAATAATCGTTGAGGGTCACGACAGGACGATCGCTCCCGCTGCGCAGCAGACAGCCTTGATCGAGTAGTTGGTGCGTGAGGTTTTCCGTGGCGCGCTGATCAAAAGTGGTAAGAATTCCAAACGTGGAGAGTTGGTCGTGGTTGTGGCGTGTGATGCCCTCTGTCTTTGCGCCGCGTAGCACTTCACAAACATGCCGCACCCCAAAACGCTCGCCGACACGTGCGACGCAGGAGATGATCTTTTGGGCAATAATAGTCGAATCGGGGAGACTGTCCGCTTCGCCCAGACAAATATCGCAGGCCGTACAACTCGCGGCGGCAAAGGATTGCCCGAAGTATTCCGAAAGCGCAGCATGGCGGCAGCGAGCGGCTTGTGCGTAGCGACGCATGGAGTGGAGATGTTGAATCTGACCGGCGATAAGTGCTTCGGCCTCAGCGGGATCCAGTTCTGAACCTTCGGCACTTTTACGCACCAATGATTCCCAGCTGAAAACGTCTGCCGACGAATACAGCAACACGCATTCTGCCGCGAGTCCATCGCGACCGGCCCGTCCGGTTTCCTGCTGATAGGCTTCGAGGCTCTTGGGAAGAGCCGTGTGCAGAACAAGCCGCACATTGGAACGGTCGATTCCCATGCCAAAGGCAACGGTCGCCACAACCACATCGATTGTTTCGCGCGCAAATGCGTCTTGCGTTTGTCGGCGTTCCTCGGGGCTCAGCCCGGCGTGATAGGGACGGGCTAGAATTCCCTCGGCAGCCAGTCGGGCCGCTAATCGCTCGGTTTCCTTCCGTGAGATGCAGTAGACAATCGACGCCTCGCTGGCGTGCCGACCGAGAATCTGGAGTGTCTGCAGGATGCGGTCGGTGCGGGGGACAACACGGTAGACGAGGTTGGGTCGATCAAATGTCCCTAACAACACAGCCGGATCGCGCAGGTGGAGTTGTGCGATGATGTCATCGCGCACGCGGGGAGTTGCGGTAGCGGTAAAGGCATGCAGGCTGGCCATTGGAAAACGCTCCCGCAGCAGCGACATTTGCCGGTACTCAGGCCGGAAATCGTGCCCCCAGTGACTGATGCAATGGGCCTCATCGATGGCAAAGCGTTTCACGCCCACGCGTGCGAGTGTGTCGAGCAGGCCCGTATTCACTAGCCGCTCTGGTGCAGTGAATAGGAGTCGTAGTTCGCCAGCAGCCAAACGGTCGAAGATCTCTCGGCGTTGCTCTGTTGAGAGTCCAGAGTGGAGAGCAGCTGCTGGGTAGCCAATCGCCTCCAGCGAGTCGACTTGATCCTTCATCAGTGCCACCAGCGGCGAGATGACAACATCGGTCGAATCACCCACCAGCGGTGGCAGTTGGTAGCAGAGGCTCTTGCCACCGCCCGTCGGCATCACCACCAGCGAGTCGCGACCATCTAACGCAGCGTTAATGGCCTCGGCTTGTAAGGGACGCAAATGTTCGAATCCCCACCAGCGCGAGAGAAGTTTCTCCACGCGCCGATCGGTAGCGGTACCGTCCGATGCTGGCGGTTGTATCGGTGGTGGTGTGAGCGACGAAATAGTCGGCCCGGGCACGGGTGAACCTGCGGAAGCGTGGGGAACTGGTCACACAATACCAGACCTGATTAAAGAAGACTTTTTTGATCGGCAAAGCTCTGGCGGGCAGCCATTTTAACAGGGAGTCGCTTCAGTTTGCCGTCTGCCTGCGACCGGCGAGGGGCAATTCTATCACGCTAGTGCAGCGATCGATCTGCCACAACAACTGATCTGCGGATAGACTCGCAGCATGCTCTGGATCGCTTGGAAAATGCTGATTGGCAACCGCGTGAAGTATCTCGGCATTGTGTTCGGGGTGGTCTTTGCGGCGTTGCTCATCGCGCAGCAGTCGTCGATCTTTTGTGGCCTGATGTTTCTCACGGTGAGCCAAATTCGCGACGTTGAAGGCCCGGGCATTTGGGTCATGGATCCAAACGTCCAGTTCATCGATGACATCAAGCCGCTGCCCGACACGGATCTGTTTCGCGTGAAGGGAGTGTCGGGCGTGGAATGGGCGGTGCGATTTTATAAGGGACTGGCTCGCGCGCGGATGGAACAAGGAGAGTTTCATCAAATGATCCTGCTGGGCATCGATGATGCCACGCTCGTCGGCGCACCTGAAGGAATCTTTATGGGATCGCTTGCCGACCTGCGCAAACCGCACGCTGTGCTCTTAGACGACGCCGGCTATAAGCAAATCTGGCCAGGGGAGCCCTACATTTTGGGTCGTGTGTTTGAGATGAACGATCGCCGCGCGGTGGTCGTTGGCATCACCAAGGCCAGTCGTACGTTCCAGACGTTCCCCATTGTCTACACGCTCTACAGCCGGGCGGTGCTCTTTGCACCGCCTGAACGTAAAGTGCTCTCCTTCGTACTCGCCCAGCCGCGGCCAGGCCTCAACGCAACAGCCGTCTGCCAAGAGATTACAGCGCAGACGGGTCTGCAGGCCCTCACTCGCGAAGCTTTTATGCAGAAGACCATCCGGCACTTCCTCGCCAAGACTGGCATTCCTGTAAACTTTGCCATAACCGTCTTGCTCGGATTCATCGTCGGCACGGCGATCGCAGGACAAACTTTCTATCTTTTTACGGTGGAAAACATCAAGCAATTTGGCGCGCTCAAGGCGATGGGCACGAGCAACTGGACGATTCTGGTGATGGTGCTCGCGCAGGCAATGCAGGTTGGCGCGATCGGCTACGGGTTGGGGGTTGGGCTAGCGGCCCTCTTTGGATGGGGCAGCCGCGGTTTCACAAAGCTTGCCTTTTTCATGCCCTGGCAGGTGCTTGCGATCACAGCGGTCGCCGTATTCTTTATCGTGGTCTTGGCGAGCCTCCTTTCGATCCGTCGCGTGCTTGTGGTCGATCCAGCGATTGTATTTAGGGGCTGATGGTATTTGAAAAATGATGACAACAGATCAGCCCAGACCCAACAACGCATTGCCTAGCGATGTCGCTGTCCACGTTCGCGGTGTGACAAAAGATTTTGGCACCGGAGGGTCGCTGACAAAGGCCCTGCGGGGCGTCGACTTGGATGTGCCCTACGGGGAGATGCTCATCCTGGCCGGCCCTAGCGGCTGCGGAAAAACAACACTTGTCTCCATCGTGGCCGGCACGCTTGCGCCGACCGATGGGGATGTGGTTGTGTTGGGCAAGAATTTAATCGCGATGCCCAACAGGCTCAAGGTTCGATTTCGCCGCGACAACGTGGGGTTTGTCTTTCAGAGCTACAACCTGCTGCCGGCATTGACAGCCGCCGAAAATGCAGCCGTGCCGCTTTTGATTGCAGGCTGGCGTCGGGCGCGGGCGGTAGAAGCTGCCAGTGAAGTTCTCGATACATTGGGACTGGGAGACCGGCTGACGAGGCTGCCAACGGAGCTCTCAGGTGGGCAGCAGCAGCGGGTGGCCATTGCGCGAGCCATTGTGCACCAACCACGCCTGCTTGTTTGCGACGAGCCAACGAGCGCTTTGGATGCAAAAAATGGTCGCATCACAATGGAACTCATTGCGCGGATTGCTGTGCAGCCAGATCGAGCGGTGATTGTTGTCACTCACGATTCGCGAGTGTATTCCTTTGCGGACCGCATCGCTTTGATGGAGGATGGTCGAATCGAATCGGTCGAGGCCGGAATGCATCAGGCCCACCCGGCTAACCCAGCTTAATTGCTACGATACATTCATGCCCAACACACGCACCCATCGCCCCCGCACGTTTGCCGACTTTCTCACACAGTTTGCTCTGCCCGTTTCGGGTTTGGCTCTGTTGGGATTTGCCGTTTGGTACGTGATGACAACTCAGCCCATCGATCGGCAGCCACTACCGCCGATCGAGCCTGCACGGAGCCCGTACGCCGACACGCTAGCGGCCTCCGGTGTGGTGGAAGCGCAGACAGAAAATATCGCCGTTGGATCGGCAACACCGGGCGTTGTCGTGCAGGTGCTCGTACGCGTTGGGGATGAAGTGCAGCAGGGCACGCCACTGTTTCGGCTTGATGATCGACAGCTGCAAGCAGCGATGGAAGTGCAACGCGCTGTCATTTCGCAGTCGAAAAGTGAATTGGTGCGGCTCGAAGCGGAACCCCGCAAGGAAAAAATTCCTGTCCTCTTGGCGCAGGTCAACGAGGCACGGGCTGTCGTTGCCCGTGAAACCGATGCGCTGCGGCGATCGGAAGACACCTTCTTACGCAAGGTCACTTCCGAGCAGGAGTTGGTTGCGAGGCGTGAGTCGCTGGCGGCCGCGCGAGCCGTTCTCGACATGTCGCAGGCCAACCTCGACCTTTTGCAGGCCGGTTCGTGGGAGTACGATCGCGATGTGTCGCGGGCGGGGGTGACCCGTGCCGAGGCGGAACTCACAAAGATCGAGATCGAGATTGACCGCCTGACGGTGCGGTCTCTTGTGGTGGGGCGTGTGTTGCAGGTGAGTGTGCATCCGGGTGAATTCGTGGGCGCGCCGCCGGGTCAACCGCTCGTGATTCTCGGCAACATCAACACTCTGCACGTGCGGGTAGACATCGATGAATTCGACATTGCCCGCTTCGATAGTACGGCGGGGGCATATGCTGTGCCCCGCGGGAATCTGCAGGAAAAGTATCTGCTGGAGTTTGTGCGCATCGAGCCCTTTGTCGTACCCAAAAAATCACTCAGCGGCAGTAACAGCGAACGCGTGGACACGCGCGTGCTGCAGGTGATTTACGAACTCGATCCCACCGACCGATTGCCACTCTTTGTTGGCCAGCAGGTGGAGGTTTTTATCGAAGCGGAACCCACAGCCCTGCAGCAGGCAAAGCAAGAGTTGCTGCCATAACGTGCAGAGCCAGTTGGATGTGGCCCGGAGTTGGATGTCGCCCGAGCGCTGTTTTCGGAGTGTTTCGCGCCGGTGATCGCTGCGCGACATGACCAGAGCGATCGATTTGTGGAAAAAGTGCTGCTCAGAAATCCAGCTCACAACTGGACGGGCCCACGCCGTCTTCTGCCAGCGTGCGCAAAGCAGCCGTGCCCCCGCAGGCAATCGTCTGATTAAAACGCTTGTTTTCAGGGGTAAACATGCCTTGCTCTGAAGCGGTGTGGCTGGGACATTCTGCACCCGACCCATGTTCACAAAATGCCGATTCATTTCCGTTGCGGTGCAGCGTTGCAAGAGCATGCGCAGGTTTGTGCCCGCACTTGCGATGGTGCTCCTGCTCTCGCCCTGCCTACCGGCTGGAGAACCGGCAGCAGCGTCGTCGGCACCCAGCGGCATGTTTCTGCCCAGCGAAAGTGGAGCGCTGCTCTGGCGGCAGACGCTGGCCACCGTTTCGGAAGACTGGCCAATCGTACGGACATTGGAACCAGATTTTCAATCCCTGCCACCGCGCGAAGGCATGATTGAATCGGCGTGGGTAGAGCCCAAAAGTGATCGGCCTGCGCCCGGTGCTTTGCCGCTCGCACAGGCATGGCCTCCACGGCGGCAGCGAGTGGTGGTGCGCGTTGTACCGGCAGCAAACGGGGCGTGGATCGACGCGATTGTGGAAACGCAGTCGATCGCCGAATCCCATGCGACGGCTGGCCCGGGACGCATTGAGTTGGCCGGTGGTTGGCCGAGCGAGAGCGTCGGAGGCGATTCCACCAACATCACCACCACTCTTGCTGCGCGCATGGCGCCGTCCACAGACCCCATCTACTCCCTGCCACCGCCGGAGAGCGACGGCATGTTTGCGTCAAGACAAAACGAGCCTCCGTGGGCCCATAGCCAATACCCACGACTCTCCCGGGTTGGCCACAAGGTGCTGCAGGACTACCGTAATTTTTACTCCTGCGAGAGCCTCGTCTGCGTGACAGCCGCCTTTGGTGCCGGTGCGGTTATGGCGAACACCGGCTTCGACACAACCATGCAAAACGCTTGGCAACAAAGCGTTGCACCCACAAGCGTGGGCACGTTTTTTTCCGACTGTAAGCCGATCGGAGAAGGCCGGTACGCGCTCTCTATCTTTGGGGCGGCAGCTGTCACGGGTTTGCTCTTGGAGGGGCGGCCCTCGGGCGACATCATTGGCGAATGGGGCTCGCGTTCGCTGCGGATGTTTGCGGTTGGTGCCCCGCCGGTCTACGTCTTGCAGTTGGCAACCGGTGGCTCGCGACCGAGTGAAAACAGTTCTGTAGGCAGCGGCTGGAAATTCTTTCAGGACGACAATGGCGTCAGCGGCCATGCGTTTGTAGGCGCGATTCCTTTTCTGGCGGCGGCAGAGATGGTGGAGAATCCGTGGGCCAAAGGCGGGCTTTACGTCTGTTCGACATTTGTTGGCTTCTCGCGCATGACCACCGACTCCCACTATCCCTCACAGGTCTTTCTGGGCTGGTACTTGGCGTGGGCCAGTTCGATGGCTGTCAATCGCACGGAGATTCACTACAGCGGGATGGAGGTGAGCGTTGTGCCACTGCCGATCGCCGACATGGGTGGCATGGCCGTCGAGATGAAGTGGTGAACGGCTACCGGCTCACATGCAACGGCGTGAAGCAGAGGCTTCCTAAAGCTTTGCGGCGACCCACGAGCATCAGACCGGCACCTACGAGCAGTGCCCACTGCGACGGCTCTGGAACGATAACAGCCTCACTCACCGACCAGGCGAGACCGTAGTCCGTGGCAAGCGTTGGTGAGGAGGCGAGATTATAATTTTGATTCTGACCCACAATGCGGAGCGAATAGGAGCCGGTTGCCGGCACCGAAAGTCGCAGGAACTCGCTGCTGCTATAGGTGGCAATAGACTGTGCAACAAGCGATTCGCCGCCGAATATATCCGTGCGTAGCAGTTCGAGCGACAAATTGCTGAGGCCGATATCGGCGGCGCTCAAGAGCGTGTTGCCCAGCGTACGATCGGCAAACCACGTCAGGGCTGCTGTGAGCGTGGAGCCCGCCGACAGTTCTTGTCCAAACGCATAGCTATTTGTATTTCCCGTCGCGTTTGTCAGGCTGATAACGCTGCCCAGATCCCAGCCACGCAAGGCAAGGTTACTGCCGCCGCCGTTGCCAGCAATTCCAAGCGTGGTGTGCTCGCCGGCAAAGACGTAGTTTGTCGAATCGATTTGCAGGCTCGATGGATCGCCAATGTACACCCCGTATGCTTGATTGAGGTTGAGCATGCCGGCCCCGACGGAGTTGTCCAGAGCCTGCGTGGTGGTCATCACACCGTTCACGAGTGTCTGACCGTTGTTCCAACCGGTGGTTGCCGTGCTGCTGGCCATGAGCGTGGCCTTGATCACGCGCGCATCGAGCATCTCGCTGGAGGCGGCATTCCCGTTGACAAATAACGTGCCAGCATCGACCAACAGGGCAGCTGCCCCGGCTACGATCGGGGCGGCAAAGCTCGTTCCGGCCATTTCGGGGATGTAATACTGATCTTGGTACGCCCCATCGTTGCCAGCCGTTGGATCGGTGCCGGCAACGTGGCCACCAGTGACACCGCCGTAAAATGCAAGCGTTAAATTGTCGCCCGGTGCAGCAATGTCCACAACTGGCCGTACGCTGCTGAAAGTTTGTTGTGTGGCGGGATTGAAAAAATCGCCAGGACCACGGCTGGAAAAACTAGCCAGTTGTGAAAATGGTGGCGTGAGTGAGTCGCCCGTCATGGCTGCCACGGCAATGCCGTTGTAGCCGGAGGAAGGGCCGCCGACAGAGTTGGTTGTTGGGCCTTCATTACCGGCGGCAAAAACACCCACCACGTTATTTTCCTTCAGCAGTGCATCAATGGCGATCGTTTCGGTAACCCTTCCGGCCGAGTCACTGAAGCCCCAACTGCTGTTGATGATGTTGGCCTTTAGCGTGGTAGTGGTGCTGCCGCTCGTGGTAGAAATGCCCGTTCGCATGGCCTTTGAGTAGGCGTAGAAAAAACTGTCCTCTGTGTTTTCAAATGAACCGGAATAGTCTTGACCAGCAGTTGCATTCCACTGCGTGGCAATCGATCCCGACCAAAGTTGAGCTGTCGGGGCAATCCCGACCTCGTGCTGATAAGGACCATTGCCACCGATGGTCTGGCCCACCATTGTGGCGTGCCAATCGTACTGGCCGAGCTTTGTGTTGGCCGTAGTTGGGCCAGCGATAAACTGTGAAACACGACCGCTGAGGGATTCGTGTCCGTTCCAGATGGCCCCCGCTTCGATGTTAGCCACAATTGCCCGACTGCCGCTAAAGCCCATGGTATAGAAGGCGGTAGCGCCCACTGTTTGGTTGACATAGACGCCATTAAAAATGCTCGAACCCGAGGTACTGCCTACAACCGCCCACGCGCAGGGGGAAAATAGCAATACGGTCGCCAACATGCTCGCCACACGGATAAGCCGTTGACGATTGCTTGGCAAGGAAAATCGATCGTGCCGGGTGCAGCCATACATGCCAGAAACACGGCGATTCAAACCACCCACGAGGCGATCCATTGCAATACCGGTCGACAAATTGATCTGCACAAACATTCCCCATGAGGTGCGTGTGCCCGCACGAACCCAGTGGCGGATTATAGCCCGGCGGTGGCCGAAAGGCACGGCGTGGGTTAGCAGGGCCTGCAAGTGGCTTCTAAAACGTCATGAACCCATGCAGTTTCGACGTTTTCCACAAGTTCCGCTCGGCCCAGTCCGCTCGGCAACACGAATTGCAGTCGACCGGCACGGGTCTTTTTGTCCCGCGCCATGATGGCGAGCAAGTCATTGCTGGCAAACGCCTTGAGTGCTGCGGGGGCAAGAGCACGCCCATGGCTCGGCAGGTTGAATGCTGCGAGCAGACGATCCTGTCGGGCCACGAGCACGGCGTCGACACGGCCCATTTTTTCTGCCAGCCGCAACGCGCACGCCATGCCGATGGCCACGGCCTCGCCGTGCAGCAGCACCCCGTAGCCAGCCGCTGTTTCCAACGCATGGGCAAATGTGTGACCGTAATTCAGGACGACCCGCAATCCGTATCGCTCCTGCTCGTCGCGCTGGACAACGTGCGCTTTCAAGCTGACACAGCGATCGACCAGGTGCACTATCGCGGTGGCATCCCGGGCAAGAATAGGCTGAGTGTTGGCCTCCAGCCAGCTAAAAAAATCAGCGTCGAGGATCATGCCGTACTTGATGACCTCAGCCAGACCGCTATGAAACTCGCGATCAGGGAGAGTGTCGAGCGTACTGATGTCTGCGACAACGCCACGCGGCTGCCAAAACGCCCCGACTAAATTTTTTCCAGCCGCAAGATTGACGCCAGTTTTTCCACCGATGGCACTGTCGACTTGGGCAACCAGCGTGGTCGGCACGTGCCAGACCGGCAAGCCCCGGGCAAATGTTGCCGCCACAAAGGCCGCCAAATCCCCGATCACTCCACCGCCCACGGCAACGATCTGCGTCTGGCGATCGACGGCCAAGCGAGCCAGTTCATTCCACAGTCGCGTGGCCTCTGTCACTGATTTGGAGGCTTCACCCGCCACGACCGGCAGCACCGTCACGCCGATGCCAGCGGCCTGCAGCGAAGCTTCCACGCGGGCGGCGTGGGAGGTGAGCACCGCAGAGTCGGCCACGATAATGGCGCGGCGATCTCCGCAGGCCTCGTTGCTGGGTGGATGCAGCAGAGCGCCGATCGAGGCCAGCACTCCCGAGCCGATGACAACGCTGTAGGAGCGATCGGCGTCGTCGGAGAGATGGATCCCAATGGTGCGAGTGAAGGCAGACACGAGACGAGTCCAAGCAAGGGTGCAATACAAGAACGGAATAAAGGGAGGCGGCTGGCCGTCAGGAAACGCTGAGGCGATCCACATCACCTGCTGTCACGGTGATGATTCTCGCGAAGCCAGTGTGCTGACGGAGGTAGTCGAGTTCGGCGGCCTCGCGTGGCGTGGCGTGGAGGAGGGCCTCGACTCGCATTTTGTCAGCCCGCGACCAGTCTTCGTAGTCTTCCGGCCAGAGGGTGTGATTTTCAACGACAAGCGCTTCGCGGTAGGAATCGAATACGTTGGGCATTCGCAGGGCTCCTGCAAGCATGTGGAGAATTCTCGCTACCACGATCAACAAGAGCCGATCAGTGATGCTGCGAGGAACAAAAAAATGGGTAGTCAGAAAAATTCAAAACGGGTCTGACAAGAGTATACATTGCCCTACGGACCGCCGCTGTGTGAGGCCGATGGCATTCGAGGCGGCGAACGACGGCGGCAGGGCACTGGAGAATCGAGATATGCAACAGGAACATTCACCGGCTTTCGTGCCGCCGCAAAACCGCGGCACGTGGCTGGTCGTCGGCCTCATTTTTCTGGGCCTCTTCGCGGCCGTCACGGGCATTTGGTTTCAGTGGGGACAAACGCGGCGGTGCTTGTCGTTTTACGGGCCGGCCACTGCGAGACAGATTTCCTCGGCCCCGCGAGTGGAACTGTGGTTGCTCAAGCCGGGCAGCGGTGTCGGCCGCTTAGTGGCCGCAGAGCGACGGGACATCTCGGCTGCGAGTGGGTTGGTGCATCTGCGCCGTGGACTCGTGGAAGACGATAACTTTAGCTGGCCTGATCGCCTTTCAAACGGGAGCGAAAGCGTTGCCCCCCATCAGCCGCTGCCGGCCGAGGCGTGGAATGTGGCACTCGTATTTTTTACAACGGAAAAACAGGGGGCCGAATCTGTGGAACCGACAATTCTGGCGATTGACTTCGACGAGCGGGGATCGCTGACGGTCGTCGGGCGGCCGGGCCGGATTGGACTGGGACGGATTGGACGCGGCTTAGAAAAGTGGATTGGGGTAACCAAGGCAGGAGTGGGACTGTAAAAACGATCGTTTTCCCTAGAAAATCGGGCTTTTGAGTGTGAGCTGCGCAGCCTATTCTTCTGGTTGTTTCCTCTGACTCCTGTTCCTAGTGCACCGAGGCTTACTTCCATGCCGTCTGGCTCCATGCGATCCATTGCCGTCGCTAATCAGAAGGGTGGGGTCGGTAAGACGACCACATCGGTCAACCTAGCGGTGGCGCTGGCGCGGTCCGGAAGGAAGGTGTGCTTGGTCGATCTGGATCCGCAGGCCCATGCCACGCTGCACGCCGGCGCGATGCTGGGAGCCCAAGCAATCTCGGCCTATGACGTGCTCGTGGCGGATCAGCCATTGGCTGCGGCCTACATACAGGTCAGCGAAAATCTGTGCGTAGTGCCATCGCACATCGATTTATCGGCTGTGGAAGTGGCGCTCACCGCAAAAAAAGGTCGTGAGTCGATTTTCAAACGGCGAATGGAGGCCGATCCACGGTGTTGCGGCACTGTTAGCGACGGCTCCGCCTTCGACTATATGGTTATCGACTGTCCGCCTTCGCTGGGGCTTTTGTCGCTTAACGCGATGGCTGCGGTGGACGAGGTGCTGTTGCCACTGCAGCCACATTTTCTGGCTCTGCACGGCCTCAGCAAGCTTTTAGAAACTATTGAAATGGTTGCCGAGCATGTGAATCCACGACTCCGTTTGCTGGGAGTCGCGCTGTGCATGTACGAGAGTGGCACTCGGTTAGCCGGCGAAGTGGGGCGCGATGTGCAAGACTTTTTCTCCTCGGGTGCGGTTCAGCATCCGGCTTGGGGCAATGCAAAAGTGTTTGCCACCAAGATTCGCCGCAACATTCGCTTGGCTGAAGCACCAAGCTTTGGCCAATCCATTTTCGACTACGCACCTGATTCCAACGGTGCAGAAGATTATGCGGCCCTCGCGCTTGAAGTCGATCAGGCTGCTGCCGTAGTGCGTGAAGCGGTGCGGCGCACGGCATGAGGGGGATTCTGCAGCATGGCCTCGAGAATGCCTGCGGAGATGCCATGCAGCGGAGAAAAAGATTCCGCCCTCACAACCGTAGAGCTATACATTTCCGGGATCCACCAGTAATTTGATTCGCAAGGATCCACACCGGCGAGGATACCCGTGCAGTCAAAATCTTCCGCGGAGACAAAGAGTTGATTGCCTTGGGATTCAAAACCCGCCAGCCTGCCCGGCATGCTCATGGCATCCGGTGCATAGTCTCGCGGCGGTTGAAGGCGGTTCTTTTGCAGCATGACGGTGACGGTGGGGGTTTAAAAAACCGATAAAGCAACCAACTCAGTGCGTCCTATAGGGGCAGGAGTGTCTTTCGTCAGACGAAATGAGCGAAGACCAATATTCCTGTCCAACAACGACAATGACGAAATAATGCTTCAGGTAGTTTAGGTAATCAAGTGGGGCTGGGCAATTTATTTTAGCTCTGCTTTTTCCCGTAAAAAACGTTTTTTTTGTATCATTTCGGCAGGAGAGGACATTTGCACCCATGTTTTGGCTAGAGCGCATTCGGTTTACGTGTGCCGCCTGCTCGGGGGTGGCAACAGTCTCGTTGCTGTGGGCCGCAGTGGCTCAACGCTCCTTGAGCGTTCGCCGACCCCCTGCGTCTACCCGCTCTGGTTTGCCACAACGACGCTACACATCGGCCGAATGCGCTCTCGTTCTTTGCAAAGGCTGGGCACCCTTTTGGGTCTCTGCTTGTCGGCAGTGTGTGTTGGGAATGATTGTGCCGACTGTGCTGACGGCTGCTGGGGTGATGGGCATGTCCGCCTGCCACGACCGGGCTGTTGCGGCTGACAAGGGGTTTCGCAAACTTGCCGCCGGAGTGCTGACGGTGATTCCGCCTGATACCTCAGCCGATGACACGGAGCAGCACGGCGACCTCCTCGAGATCACGCGTGGTCGTGCCGACAGCAAGTGGAAACCCAACGAGGCTCCTTCCAACACAACGTTGATTGAACGCGCTAAAAATCTCGAATTCCAACGAGATATTTGGTACCTCGAATTTGCCTTCAAGCCGCCGCGTACGATCGATGTTGATGTGCCAACGTTGAATCAACGCATGCAGCGAAAACGGCTTTGGTATTTGGTTTATCGCGTGAAGAATACTGGGGGGCGACGCACGGTAGTCGATAAAATAGATCCCTCCAAACGCACGACCAAGAAGTTAGAAGGCCCTGTGCTCTTCCTGCCGCACTTTGTGCTGGAAGGTTTGGAGGCGCTCAGCGATGCCGAAGGCACAACATCTTATCGCGGCTATCTCGATCGCGTGGTACCCAGTGCAATGGCACCGATCCGGATGCGCGAAGATCAGGCCCGTGAATTATTTGATAGCGCCCAGATGGCCAGCCAGCCGATTGCCCCTGGCGAGGAACGCTGGGGAGTGGCCGTTTGGGAGGACGTTGACTCGCGCATCGACTTCTTTTCGATCTTTGTGCGAGGCCTGACTAATTCAATTCGCTGGCGTGAAAAAGCAAGAGCAACGTTTGCTAAAAATGAGCCGATGGGGGCCAGTATGGAGCAGACGCTTGAATGCCTGCGACTCGACTTTTGGCGGCCGGGCGACGATGGCCGCAACCGCGACCAGGAAATGAGCGTGGGCTATGCAGGCTTCTTTGAACGCATGACGCTCGGCACGCGACTCATAGAGGCAGTGGGCAGGCCGCCGCTGATACAATCGAGTCCCGTTGAAGGGCTTGGTCAACTGGGGCTGGAGTGGAGTGATCTGCTGGAGGGGCCCGGTTCCAATCTCGCACCGCTCGAAAAAGTCGTTCGAAAATTACTGGCCATGAAAGACCCCGCCGGACGTGGTCCGGCTGTCCGCAACCTGTTTGGCGACATTGGCGTCGAGCACTTTGCGGAACTCTCGCGGGCTCTAACGGCGACGGTGGTGGCTGAGCGCGAGGCGGCCCGCGCAGCGGCTTTGACAAAGGTCGGTCTCTCGCGTGAAGTGGTGGAATCAGCGCCGTTGAAGTCGCTTGCCGAAGTGCTCAAGGCACTCGATGCAATTCAGCGGCCCTCTGATCGGAGTCGTTTGGCAGAGCAACTATTTGGCCCGGCACAGCGGCACATCCTTGCGTTGGCCAGAGACCTTGAGATGGCCCGGACGCTGGCGGTGCTTGAGACGATTGATGCTGACTGGAAGGCGATCACCAGCGGCACAGCCCGATCCGCTTTTACCTCGCTGCAAACGCTGATCGATGCAGAGCCCGATGCCAAAACGCGCAAGCGCATGTTAGAGGGAATGTTTGGCACAAAAGGTCCGGCTCTGTACGCGGCAGCCACGCTCGAGCACGAGGGCATTGACCATTCCTGGGTTTTTCGCTACGAAACTGATTGATAAGAACGTTCGTTCGTCGCCCCGAAGCCCCGAACTGGCCTCCTGCTGGCCTCCTTATTAGGCAACTGATTATGCGACCGGCAAAGCACCACACCAAACTACAGATCAGCTAAAATTCTTAAGGGAAGATTGCTATGGCACATAAAAAAGGTCAGGGATCCAGCCGCAACGGTCGGGACTCCAATGCGCAGCGACGCGGCGTCAAAAAGTTTGGTGGCGAAGAAGTCCGGGCGGGCAACATTCTTGTCCGTCAAGTTGGCACCAAGTTTCATCCGGGCAAAAATGTCGGGATGGGCACCGACTACACGTTATTTGCACTCATTGACGGGGTGGTGACGTTCGACCGCGAGGGGCGTCGCATCAATGTGTTTACCGGGGTCTAAGGACCTTGGCCCAAGCATGCCCGGCCATCTGCGGAAGATTTTTCGCCGCCATACACTCGAGACCCCAGCGTTGGTAGGTTGTTTCTGCTGGGATTCATTGTCCGACTGAAATTGTCTGCGCAATTTTGAAACTGTCTCCACAATTTTCGGCGACAGATTCCCCCTATGAAACGGTGAGGCACGAGCGTGTTCGTTGATCGAGTGCATATCGAAGTCGCTGCCGGCAATGGGGGGCGTGGGAGTTCCAGCTTCCGTCGTGAAAAATACATACCACGTGGCGGGCCTGACGGCGGCGACGGCGGCGACGGCGGCAGCGTCATTCTCCGCGCGCAGGCCGGTGTGGATTCACTGGCAGCGCTGGCGCACCGACGGCAGTGGCGAGCCGAGCATGGGCAATCGGGCGGCCCCTGTAATTGTCATGGACGATCGGCTGCAGACATCGTGCTGCTTGTGCCACCGGGTACGATTGTCATCGACGAGTCGACCGGGCTTGCGCTCAAGGATCTTGCTGTTGCTAGCGAGTCTATTATTGCCGTGAAGGGGGGGGCAGGCGGGAAGGGCAACGTTCACTTTAAAACATCGACCAACCGCGCCCCGCGCGAGACCACTCTCGGTGAAAAGGGCGAGGTCCGGCGACTCATTTTGGAGCTTAAAGTGATCGCCGATGTTGGGCTCGTAGGCAAGCCGAATGCTGGGAAAAGCACGCTGCTATCGCGACTGTCGCGGGCCCGTCCGGAGATCGCCGACTATGCCTTTACCACCAAGACACCGATGCTCGGAATCGTGTCGGTGTCGCGGGACAGGAGTTTCGTGCTCGCCGATTTACCGGGCCTTATCGAAGGGGCCCACGCGGGCATCGGCTTGGGCCACGAATTTTTACGCCACGTGGAGCGAGCGGGAATCATTGTGCACGTGGTCGAACCACTCCCGGTGGACGGCACCGATCCGCTCGCAAACTATCGCTCCATTCGCGATGAACTGGTGCTGTACAATGAACAGTTAGGAAAGCGACCGGAAATCCTGGTTGTCAGTAAGTGTGAACTGCCTGGCGCGGAGGAATTACTGGCAACGCTTGCCCTCGAGGTCGGTCGAGAAGTGATTGCGGTCAGTGCCGTGACTGGCCAAGGACTCGACAAGCTACTCAGGGCAGTGCTCGTAGAGATGGACCGCCAAAAGGACCAGCCGAAAAAACCGGTTGCATACAGCTTGGAATGAGGCTGCAGGCAGAGCATGGCGACGACAATCCCCCCCATTTGCCCAACGGATACGGTGCTGCTTGCTGATGTGGGCAACACACGCATTAAGCTCGCCTTGCTTGTAAATAGCAGTGTCGATGATCCGAGCGCCGCCGAAAAAAATGGCGGGTCGACTGCGCAGCGTCTGCCCAGTGTTTCCAAGCGGCACGATCTGACAAGCTGCGGATTTCGTCCTGCACATTTGGAAAACTGGCTCAATACGGTGGCTGGCGGTTCGGCCGTTGTGCTCGTCGCCAGCGTGCACGAGGCAGCTGCGGTGCGGCTTGAGGCGGCACTGGCGGAGGTGTCGGCTACGCGGCACCGTTCGCTGCGGCAGCGCCGCATTGGGTACGCCGATCTACCGCTGCGCATCCAGCTTGCCGAACCGCACAAGGTTGGGATCGATCGCTTGGCAGCCGCTGCAGCAGCGCACTTGCTGGCCGCCTCTGGATGCGGGGCAATCATCGTCGATTGCGGCACGGCGACGACGGTGGACATGGTATCGAATGAGGGTGAATTTTTAGGTGGAGCGATCCTGCCGGGGCCAACGCTTTGGGCACAGTCGCTGGCAGAGGGCACAAGCCGGTTGCCAGCGGTGGCAGCCCTCGAACGCGCGCTGCCGCCAGCCATGCCGGGCCGCTCAACGCAGGAAGCGATCGCGGCTGGAATTGGCTGGGGCATACGGGGAGCAATTGCCAAGCTTGTGGAGGAGGCCCGCCGATCGCTGGGCAAGGATGCGGTTGTGATTCTCACCGGAGGCTGGTGCGGAGCCGTACGAGATGTGCTGCCTAACGCGATCGAGATTCCAGATCTTGTTCTGACCGGTATTGCACTGGCTGCCAGTCGAGCATGCGCCCGCTAAGCTACAGTCTGCTATCCCAGGCGGTTTGCCGATAACAGGCGAGAACAGGAGCCCCATTGGCAGGCCTGCGGCCGGTCTGCGTTGGCCTTTTGAGCAGAGCGACGTTCGGCGGTTAGACTGCTACAGATTGTCTAACCCACGCCGCATCCAACAGAACGAAAAAGCCCAGTGAGCATTGTCGAAATATCCCCCAACACAAACTCATCCGACCAACCGAGCATGCGCGCATTGGGAAATGCTCGCGAACGGGCCATCGCCGCTGCCCAAGTGGCCCAAGAGACACGCGGCACCAATGTGCAGGTGCTCGATCTCAGCGCGTTGACGCAGGTCTTCGATTATTTTGTCATCGCCACCGGCACGAGTCGTCGGCAGTTGCACGCAATGGCTGACGAGATTTCGCAGGTTCTCAAGAAGGATCTGCAAGATGTGCGCCGCGGGATGGAAGGCTACGACGAGGGCCGCTGGATTGTGATCGATTTTGGTGACGTGGTCGTTCATCTCTTCGATAGCGATGCGCGAGAATACTGGGATCTCGAACAACTCTGGAGCGATGCGCGGCGGATTGCCCTGCCTGCGGACGGGGTGGCTGTGCGATGAGCGGGACAGACGGCGATTCTAACCGTGCGCCAGTCTGTCTGCCATCCTTTCGCAGTGACCTGCGTCGCATGTTCCGCTCGGCTTTGGAGCGGCTATCTGCGGATGGCGTGGTTTCGATAAAGCCCGAAGAACTCGCAGGTCTTGCCGCCGAGGTGCGCAAGACGGCCGATGCAAAGTTTGGCGATTATTCAGCCACAATGGCGATGGCGCTGGCCAAGCGGGCGGGCCTTCAACCGCGTGCAGTGGCGATGGAAATCATTGCCCGAATCGAAAGCGTACCGGGTTTCTTAGAGCGTTTTGAAAAACCGAACGAGCCCGTTGGCCCCGGTTTCATCAATATCTGCGTGCGGGACGACGCCTTGGCCTGCGCAATCGTTGCCGCCGTGCACGATCCGCGTGTGGGGGTCGTTCCGGTGGAACGGCCCGAAACAATCGTGATCGATTACAGTTCGCCCAACGTCGCTAAACCGATGCACGTAGGACACATTCGTTCGACTGTGATCGGTGATTCACTGGCAAAAATTTTAAGGTTTCGCGGTCATAACACGATCACTGACAACCACCTCGGCGATTGGGGAACCCAATTTGGCATGATTGTTTGGGGCTGGAAGCACCTGCGCCAAGAAGACCATTTTACTGCTGATCCGACCGCCGAATTGAGCCGGCTCTATCGGCTCGTGCGCAAGCTAATCGACGCCAAGCCGGAAGAGATGGCGTGCGATGCCGAGGTGGCTGCGCTGGTTGCGCACCATCCGGATGTTGGCCGAGCCGTGCTTGCCGAAACGTTAAAGCTGCACGAGGGGGACGCTGAAAACCTTGCCCTTTGGGAGCAGTTCATGCCGGTCTGCCGGGCTGAAATTGACCGCATCTACAGTCGCTTAGGCGTGGCATTCGATCACACGCTTGGGGAGAGTTTTTATCAGCCCTTCTTGGCAGGCGTGGTAGCGGAACTTCTCGCTCAGGGGCTTGCGCAGGAGAGTCGCGGTGCAACGGCCGTATTTCTCGACGGTTATGAAACGCCGCTTTTAATCCGCAAAGCCGACGGTGCATTTCTCTACGCCACTACGGATCTGGCGGCCATCAAGTGGCGAGTTGAGCACTGGCATCCTGCGCGAATTCTTTACGTGGTCGATCATCGGCAAGGGCAGCACTTCAGTCAGTTGTTTGCCACCGCCAAGCTCTGGGGGCTTGGCGGCGTTGAGTTGGTGCATGTGGCCTTTGGCACGGTGCTCGGGGAGGATGGAAAGCCGTTCAAGACGCGGGCCGGCGACACGGTGGGGCTGGAATCCTTGCTGGATGAGGGGGTGATGCGTGCGAGACAGATCTTGGGCAACAGCGATGAAGGGCGTGGCGGCACCGGGATGGGCGATGACGACCGCCGCCACATTGCCGAGACGGTGGGCATCGGTGCAATCAAATATGCCGATCTCGCGCAGAACCGCACAACAGACTCGGTCTTTAGTTTTGATAAAATGCTGCAACTGACCGGCAACACAGCCGCCTACATGCAGTATGCGGTGGCGCGAGTGGAAGGGATTTTTGCCAAGGCAGGTATCGACCGCCAACAACTGCGCACGGCGACACAAGCGGTGCGGTTGGCCGATCGTCGCGAGCGCACGTTAGCGTTAGAGTTGCTACGATTTGGCGAGGTTCTGGAGGATGTTGAGGCTGACTACCGGCCGAACCTGCTCACGGCCTGGCTTTACGATTTGGCCGGTTTTTACTCAACGTTTTACGATGCACTACCGGTGCTCAAGGCCGCAGGTGATGACCGCAACAACAGGTTGATGCTCTGCGATCTGACGGGCCGTATTCTGCGCAAAGGACTCGAACTCCTCGGCATTGGCACTGTTGAGAAAATGTAATAAGTAGGGATCAAGATAGTCACCATGAGCCACCGGCTAGAAAATATCCGCAACATCGGGATCGTTGCTCACATTGATGCCGGTAAGACTACGCTCACAGAGCGCATGCTCTTTTACACCAAGACCAGTCATCGGCTGGGCGAGGTGGATCGCGGTACAACGATTACCGACTTCGACCCCGAGGAGCAGGAACGGGGCATCACGATCTATTCTGCTGCGGTGACCTTTCGTTGGCAGGATGTAACGGTGAATCTGATCGACACGCCTGGCCACGTCGATTTTACGGCTGAAGTGGAGCGCAGCCTGCGAGTGCTGGACGGCGCAGTAGTCGTTTTTTCAGCACGAGAAGGAGTCGAGGCGCAGAGCGAAACGGTCTGGCGGCAGGCCGATAAATACCATGTGCCCAGGATCGCACTGATCAACAAACTCGATCGAGAAGGAGCCGATTTTTTTGGCACTGTCAACCAGATCACAAACAGGCTCGCCGCACGACCGCTGGTGCTGCATGTGCCGCTGGGCCTTGGGCCGGCGCACGTTAAGGAGCCCTTTCGTGGGCTAATCGATCTGGTGGAGATGCGGTTAGTAACATTTCCGCCGAAGGAGGAGACACTCTCTGGCGGAGCAGCCCTTACCACTGTGATGCATTCAGAGATCCCAGCGGAGATGGTCGCTGTTGCTACCCAATGGCGAGAGCATCTGATTGCAGCACTCTTTGATTTCTCTGATGAGGTGGCGGAACTGGTGCTGGCGGAGTTGCCGATTCCCGTTGAGTTGATGCGGAAAGTGATTCGACAGGCAACCATTGCCCGGCAGGTCGTGCCTGTGCTGGCTGGTTCGGCATTGGCTTGCATCGGGATGCAAGCGGTGCTGGATGCCGTAGCGTGGTACCTACCGAGCCCAGCCGATGTGCCGCCGGTGGAGGGCTTGGACGTGTCTGAGAAAAACCCGACTACCATCGCGCGCAAGCCCGATCCAAAGGCCGCGTTTTGTGGACTCGTTTTCAAGATTGTGGCCGATAAACACGGAGATTTACACTACGTTCGCATCTATTCAGGCACGCTGAGGGCGGGCAGTCGGGCGTGGAATCCTCTGCGACAAAAAAAAGAAAACATCGCGCAGCTCTGGCACTTGCAGGCAGACCGGCGCGAGCAGGTCGACTCCGGTGAAGCGGGCGATATCATCGGTGTTATTGGTCCTCGGGCGAGCATGACTGGTGACACGCTCTGCGATTTTGCCGCACCGATTCTGTTGGAGACGATTCAGTTTCCGGAAACCGTGATCTCAATGGCCATCGAGCCGGAAACAAGTTTAGAGCGAAAAAAACTCTCGGAAGCGCTTGAGATGATGAAGCGTCAGGATCCTACTTTTCGCGCCAGTGAGAGCGAGGACACTGGGCAGACGTTGATCTCTGGCATGGGAGAACTGCATCTGGAGGTGATTCGTCACCGGCTCGAACGTGAATTTAACCTCCACTGCCGTGTGCACAAACCGCGCGTAAGTTACAAGGAAACGCTGAAAAAATGCGTGCAGGTCACGGGCCATGCCAATCGACAGGTGGCAGGACAAACGCTTGTTGCCACCGTCACTCTGCGCGCTGAACCAATCGATGATCAGGCCAGTGTGCAGGTGGAGCAGGGTTGGTTTCCGGAGTCCGAAGTGTCTGCCGCAATCGCCGCCACCATGACAACTGCCGTTCGGGAATCGGCCGAGCGCGGCGGTCTCAAGAGTTGTCCCCTCTGGGCGTTGCGAATTGTTCTGCTAGAGAGCCTCTTGCCCGACCCGCCTCCTTCCGACGTGGCAATCCGTATTGCTGCTGCCGATGCGATCGAGAACATGCTCACCGCAGCGGGCACGGTGCTATTGGAGCCGATCATGAAGGTGGAAGTCAGCGTGCCGGAGGAGTATCTAGGCGATGTGATCAATGACCTGCAGCAGCGTCGGGCAATCATTACGAGTTCTTCCATTCGAGGGGGTGTCACGGTGCTCGATGCCGAGGCCCCTCTTTCCAGCATGTTTGGCTATTCTGCCGCCGTGCGCAGCGTGAGCCAGGGGCGTGCAAGTTTCACGATGGCACCGCTTAAATATGGCCCCGCATCCACAGAGGCCGCAGAGGCTTTTGTCTGAAAAATGAGGATGCCTGGGACGATTTCCAGTGGCTTTGGTCGGATGAATGCCGAGAAATTGCAGTGTGTTGACATGGGGCGTGGTGATTCTTAGATTCTCCTTTCCACCTGCAGCGAGGCCCGTGGCGCATGCGCCGCCGGGAAAGTCGCAAAAGGAAGCCTTTTCGGAGGCTTTCTTCGTCGATTCCAGAGGACTGTGCTTCACAGGCACAGGACCAGTGGATTGGACGCACATGTGGAAACCGAGTGGTTTGAGAGTCTGCATCGATTTTTTCTTCGGAGTTTTGCCGTGGCTGGTCCAACGCAGGAAATTATTCGCATCCGTATGGAGGCCTACGATCACGCCGTGCTTGATCAAAGTGCTGCGGAGATTGTGGATACTGCCAAACGTACAAACTCTGAAGTTCATGGCCCGATTCCATTGCCGACTAGGATTGAGCGCTACACCGTGCTCTCCGGCCCTCACGTCGATAAAAAAGCCCGTCAACAGTACGAAATTCGAACGCACAAGCGGGTGATTGATATCGTGCAGGCAACTGCCAAGACAATCGAGGCTCTCAATAAGCTGAGCCTGCCCGCCGGTGTCGATATTAAAATCAAAGCTTCCTCGCGGTAGTTCTTCGAGGCAGAAAAAAAGTTTTTCAAGTTTAGATATTTTCACTTTTAGGAATAGGAGCGCAGAAAACGGCATGCTTGGAAGGTGGTGTGGGTAAGGCTTGGGCGGCTTTCGCCTAGGTGCTCCTGCAGCCAAAGGCTTCGAGCGTGATCGCGAGCTATTTCCGGACGGCTGTCTGCTGACAGTCGGCCGCTAAAAATTGTCTCAATTGCGGTAGCGATGGGTGTACAAAAAGTGACTGCTCGCGAGCTTCCTGGACGCAAGGGCTTGCTGGGCCGAAAAATCGGAATGACGCAGGTCTTTGCCGCTGATGGCACCGCGATTCCAGTGACGGTGATCGAGGCTGGTCCCTGCCCGGTCACGATGGTGCGGTCGGTTGAGCGGGACGGATATTCCGCCGTTCAGATCGGTTTTCTCGACAAGCCCCGCCGGCTGGCCAGTCGCTCGATTCGAGGCCAGGTTGCCAAGCTCGACAGCAAGCGCAGCAAGCGTCTTTCGGCCGGTGGTGTGACGCTTCTTCCCAAGCCCGCTTGCGAACCGCAGCGGCTTGTCGGCGAGCTGCGTGGAGTGTTTGAAGGGGCAGCGGTCGGGCAGGTGCTGACTGTTGATCTCTTTGAGGGCGTGGTGTCGGTTGACGTCACCGGCACGAGTAAGGGCCGCGGCACAGCGGGCGTGATGAAGCGTCATGGCTTTCACGGTCAGCGTGCTTCCCACGGCGTCAAAAAGGTGCACCGTCATCAAGGCGGCACTGGCATGAATACTTCCCCGGGTCGAGTTTTTAAGGGGAAACGAATGGCAGGTCGTTTTGGTAACGAACGTTCAACCATGCGAAACCTGGCGCTTGTGCGCATCGACCGCGAGAAAAATTTGCTGCTGGTGCGCGGGGCAATCCCAGGTCCTAACGGCAGTTATGTGACGGTCCGACAAACAAATATGCTCCGTAGGGTCGGCACTGCGCCGGCTACCGCAGCCAAGAAGAAGGCGGGTGCCAAGTGAATCTTGCCGTCTACGACATTTCTGGGAAGCAGGTTGGCACCTACGACATTGATCCGGCTGAGTTGGCGCCGTCCATCAGCAAGCAGTTGCTGCACGATGCAGTGGTGATGTATCAGGCTAATTTGCGGCAGGGCACGATGCGCACTAAAACTCGAGGCGAGGTGCGCGGTTCCACGAAGAAACTCTATCGCCAGAAGGGCACGGGAAACGCCCGCGCCGGTGGTCGTCGCAGTGGTACGCGGCGGGGCGGCGGTCATATCTTTGCCAAGCGTCCCCGTGACTTTGGCTGGCGCATGCCTAAGAAGGCTCTCAGGACCGCTACTCGCATGGCGTTGGCCGCCAAATTCGCAGACGACGAGGTCAAGCTCATCGATACATTGCCATTCACCGAGCCCAAGACGGCGGCTATGGCTCGCCTGCTCAATGTGCTTGGTTTGGATGAGCATACGGTGCTTGTGTCGCCAGAAAAGCACGACGACAATCTTTGGAAAAGTGCACGCAACATCGAGGGCGTTTCGGTTGCTCCGGTGGGTGAGTTGAATGCCTATTCGATTTTGAGACCGCGTAAAATCCTCATGACAACCGCGGCAATCGATGCGTTTAGGGCCACGGTCGCTGAGCGAGCCAAGCCGCTGGTGGCCGATGGCAGCCTGACCACAAAGCCCAGAGGCAAAAAAGTGACAAAGCCAAAGCCAAAAGCAAAGGCCAGGATAGTTGTCGACAAATTGACCAAGCCTGCCCGGGCCGCGGCCAAGCCTTTGGCCGAAGTGGCTGAGAAAGGAAAGCTCTAAGCATGGCTGTCCCCACTCCTCCGGCACCGAGTTTTTCGCCCCGCTTAACGCCTCATCAGGTGATTGTGCGTCCCTTGGTGACTGAAAAGGGCATGCACCGTGCCAACAGGCACAATGCCTATTCGTTTGAGGTTGTTGTGGCGGCCAACAAGGCCGACATCCGCCGGGCTGTCGAAGAGCTGTTTAGCGTTCAGGTTGAAAAAGTTGCTGTGCAGAATCGAGTCGGAAAAATGCGTCGCAGTCGGATGCGGCGCACCAGCACCAAGGCATGGAAGAAGGCGATCGTAACGCTCAAGCCTGATTTCAAGATTAATCTGTTCTAAGAGAAAATTCACCGTTATGGGCATTCGTACATACAATCCGACCAGTCCCGGCAGACGCAATTCAAGCGTTTGTGATTTTGCCGAACTCACGCCTGGCGCCGAGGTGCCTAAGCATCTGCGTTTTCGCAAGTTAAAAACTGGCGGTCGCAACAATCAAGGCAAGATCACGTCCCGTCATCGCGGCGGCGGACACAAACAGCATTACAGATTGATCGATTTTCGGCGCAATAAAGATGGCGTTGCGGGACGAGTGGATTCAATTCAATACGATCCCAACCGCACCTGCCGGGTTGCGTTGGTGCATTATGCCGATGGTGAGAAGCGATTCATTCTCGCACCGGAGGGGCTCCTGGTCGGGACCACGGTACAAAGTGGAGAAACCGCTGTGCCGGAGGTGGGCAACTGCCTGCCGATGTCGGCCATTCCTCTGGGCATGCAGATTCACAACATTGAGTTGCAGGCCGGACGCGGCGGTCGGCTCTGTCGGTCGGCTGGCTCGTCGGCTGTATTGGTGGCCCGCGAGGCTCAGTGGGCGCAGATCACGTTGCCGTCTGGTGAAATTCGCCGCGTGCCGGCAGCATGCCGAGCAACCATTGGTGCCATCGGCAATTCCGAACACATGAATGTGGTCTTAGGAAAAGCTGGTCGCAAGCGCTGGATGGGTATTCGCCCAACGGTCCGTGGTACAGCCATGAATCCGATTGATCATCCGCACGGTGGTGGTGAAGGTCGCACGAAGGGTGGCCGCCATCCGGTGAGCCCCACGGGAAAGAGCGCCAAGGGCGGCGGCACACGCAAGCCACGAAAAGCTTCGAGCACATCCATTCTGCGACGCCGTAAGAGCCGCCGCTATGGCCAGTTAAAAATAAGGTAACCAATAAAGCGGGTGTTTCTGCCCGTCAAACATCATGGGACGCAGTTCTAAAAAAGGTCCGTTTATTGATCCACGCCTCTTTGAAAAGGTCGAGGTTCAGCTTGCTTCAGGCAAGCGAGATCCGATCAAAACATGGGCTCGTTCTTGCACGATAGTTCCCGAATTCATCGGCCTTACGTTCATGGTTCATAACGGCAAGCAGCATCTAAAAGTGTTTGTTACTGAGGACATGGTTGGTCACAAGTTGGGCGAATTTTCACCCACGCGGACATTCCGTGGTCACGGCGGCAAAGTCAAAGAATCGACCGCACCGGCGCCGGCAGGCAAGAAGTAAGATTCAGCAGCGAGAAAATCCATGCCCTACACAGCCACACACAAATACGCCCGGATCAGTGCCCGCAAGGTGCGCGCATTGGCGAATCTGGTGCGCGGAAAATTTGCTGACGACGCCCTTGATATCTTAAAATTTCAGCCGCACCGTGGGGCGCGAATGCTTGAGAAGGTCATCAAGAGCGCGTTGGGAAATGCCGAGCATCAGCAGGCTTCTGGCGTGGATGATTTAGTGGTGGTCGATGCGCGCATCGACGAAGGGCCGATGTTTAAAAGAATTCGTCCGCGAGCCAGGGGCATGGCCTTTGGTATCAAGCGGCGGATGGCGCACATAAAAGTCGCGCTCGACGCGGTGCAGTAACCAGCATTCAAAAGGGCGAGTGTCACATGGGTCAAAAAGTTCATCCAGTCGGTTTTCGTACGGGCATCACTGAGCCGTGGAAGAGCCGTTGGTACGCTACAAAAAAGGAGTTTCGCGATCTTCTCCTCGAAGATTTCAAGGTGCGGAAGTTTTTGAAGACAAAATACCGTGCGGCTGCTATTCCCAAGATTGAGATCGAGCGCACACGCGATGAAGTGCGTGTCATTCTGCATTCAGCGCGGCCGGGCGTCATCATTGGTCGCAAGGGACAGGAAGTCGATAGGCTGCAGGGCGAGTTGCAGGACCTGCTCGGTCGGCGTGTGAATTTGAAGGTCGAGGAGGTTTCGCGGCCCGAGATCCAGGCCCAACTCATTGCCGAAGACATTGCCGATCAATTGGTCAAGCGGGCAGCGTTTCGCCGCACTCTCAAGCGGTCCATCGATACGACAATGGATGCCGGTGCCAAGGGTGTCAAAATTCAACTGGCCGGTCGTCTGGGCGGTGCGGAAATGTCGCGCTGCGAAAAAAGCATCGCTGGTTCGGTGCCGTTGTCGACGCTGCGAGCCAAGATCGACTACGGCTTCTGCGAAGCGGCCACAGCACAAGGTAATATTGGAGTTCAGGTTTGGGTGAATCAAGGTATGTACGAGGAGGGTGGCAATGGCGCTGATGCCCAAGAGGGTCAAGCACCGAAAAAACCAAAGAGGTCGTATAAGAGGTGATGCCTCGCGCGGCAACCGCGTTGTCTTCGGCGACTTTGGCCTTCAGGCCGAGCAGCCGGGATGGCTCGCAGCCGCAACGATCGAAGCTGGGCGCATAGCGGCTCAGCAATACCTCCGCGAGGAGGGCCGGTTATTCGTGCGCGTATTTCCTCATAAATCAATTACGTCCATCCCGCTGGAAACGCGAATGGGCAAAGGTAAAGGCGAGCCGGAATATTGGGCAGCCGTTATCAAACCAGGCACTATTCTCTATGAAATCGGCGGGGTTTCAGAGGAAGCGGCTCGGGTTTGTTTAGCGAGATTAGCGCACAAAATGCCGGTGCGCGTGCGGTTTGTAAAGCGGCGGTTGATGTAGGCAGCGAGTTTTGAATCGTGGCGGAATCAGTTTCTGGACAACTTTCGAGCAGTGGCACCAATGACAAAAGTAAGTGAAATTCGAGACATGAGCGAGGAGCAGATTCGGCTGGTCTGGAAAGACGCTGCCGAAACCCTGTTTCGTCTGCGCATGCAGGCCCAGACGGAGAAGCTTGCAGCGCCCTCGGACGTGCGAAAGCAGCGGCAAACAATTGCCCGTTGCCAGACCATTTTAACGCAGCGTGGTGTGGCTGTGGTGCCAACGTCCAGTGTGGCCGCTGCGCCCGCAAGTCGGCCCCGAGTGCACGGCATTCATGCCAAGAAAAAGCGTCGCGCCGTTAAAAACCTGGAAAAGATCGCCTTTCGGGCAGAGGTTTCGGCAAAGAAAAAACTTCGTAAGCAGGTCTCCGGCGGTAAGTAAAAAGATTCTAAATACAAGTATCCCCAACAGTTCCCTTGCGTTGCGTTTCCTTTCGTTTTCAAAAAATCATCGAGCACAGGCTCTTACAGAAAATTTCAACCAGCCAAGTCACAGCCTCCACGGAGCGACAATCCGTGGAGCATCGATCCGAAAGATCATCAGGAATTTAAGCCATGCCTAAGCGAATGGAAACAGGAACGGTCACCAGCGCCGCCTCGAGCAAGACGCGCCGAGTGGAAATTCCGCGCGTTGTGCGCCATGCAAAATACGGCCGAATCCTTCATCGCCGCACCGTCTGTCACATGCATGATGAGTTGGAAGTGTCCCAGATTGGCGACACCGTTGAGATCGTTGAGTGCCGGCCGCGCAGTCGGCTCAAGCGTTGGGAGTTGGTGCGAGTGGTGTCTAAGAGTACGGCCGTGGATGTGGCGTCACTGCGCAGCGGTGCCCGAGCCACTCAGCTGCGAGAAACTGCGGTCAAGAGTGAGAACGCTGCCGCAGCCGGGCAGTCCAAGGAGACAAGTCCTGCAAAGGCATAACTGCTTCGCAACGGAATAACAAACAATGATTCAAATGCAGACGCGACTGGTTGTCGCAGATAACACCGGTGCTAAAGAAGTCATGTGCTTCAAGGTGCTTGGCGGGAGTAAGAAGCGCACGGCTGGCTTGGGCGACATCATTGTCTGTAGCGTAAAAACCGTGATTGCGGGCAGTGAGGTCAAGAAAAAGGCTGTTGTCAAAGCGGTTATTGTGCGTTGCAAGCGGCCAACGCGCCGTGACGATGGCAGTTATGTGCAGTTTGATACGAATGCCTGCGTCATTATTGACAACGAAAAAAACCCCAAAGGCACTCGTATCTTTGGGGCTGTGGCCCGCGAACTTCGCGACAAAAATTTCATGAAAATCGTCAGTTTAGCGAATGAGGTGGTGTGATGTTGATTCGTTCCGGTGATCTCGTTGAAGTGCGCTCAGGCAACTCCCGTGGAACACGGGCAAAGGTTGTTTCTGTCCAGCCCGAGAATGGAAAAATCTTGGTCGAGGGCGTGAACCGAGTCTATCGCCACATGAAGCGCAGCCAAAAAAACCCGCAGGGTGGCCGGTTGAGCAAAGAGCTTGCGATCGATGCTTCAAATGTT
Source organism: Planctomicrobium piriforme (assembly GCA_945871035.1). Lineage (GTDB taxonomy): Bacteria > Planctomycetota > Planctomycetia > Pirellulales > UBA1268 > BAIKAL-G1-2R. Next base: position 54,944 of record CAMBUD010000001.1, read on the forward strand.
TTGTTGGTTTGCGGTTCGTGCAGCAAACCGACGCGAATCGGCGTTCGTATTTCTGCCGACGGCGGCAAGGTTCGAATTTGTAAAAAGTGCTCTGCGGAACTGGGCGTGCTGCGATCGCCCCGGGCGGCAAAGGCAGTGGCTAGTCAGTAGCGGTAGGCGAGTGTTGTGTAGCGAGTAAGCCGACCGTTTGAAAAATATCAAGGACCGTTTCGATGGCAAAGAAGTCTAAGGCAACCGAATCCGTTGGGGCAGCAACGCCCCCCACTGGCATACCGCGCATGTTGGAGCACTATCTCAAAGAGGTGCGGCCAACGCTCGGCACTGTCCTTTCGCGTAGCAATCCGCACGCCATACCCAAACTCACGAAGATTGTGGTGAACATGGGTGTGGGCGTGGCCGTTACGGAAAAGAAATACCTTGAGGAAGCGATCGGTGCGATGGCGCAGGTGACTGGCCAAAAACCAATTGCCACGTTGTCCAAGATCGCTGTTTCGGGCTTCAAGTTGCGGGAAAATCTGCCGATTGGTTGCAAGGTGACGCTGCGAGGCCGTCGCATGTATGAATTTTTTGACAGGCTGGTGTCGCTGGCACTGCCGCGTGTGCGCGACTTTCGTGGTCTGTCAAGCACAGCGTTTGATGGGCACGGCAACTACAGCCTCGGTCTTTCGGAGCAGATGGTATTTCCTGAGATCAACCCCGACAAATACACGCGGCCGCAGGGTATGAATATCACGTTTGTGACAACGGCCCGCACGGATGATGAGGCGAGGGACTTTCTCAGAGCAATGGGTATGCCGCTCAAAAAAGAGACTGAAACTGACCAGGATTGATGAACAGCAGATCACGAGTGATGCCGCAGCGTAGTGGCATTTGAATACAAAAGCGGCCCCGTGGTGGGGCCGGCATCTGGAAACACGTATGGCAAGCAAGTCGAAAATCGCAGCCGCCAAAAGGCCGCCAAAGTTCTCCACGCGCACTGTGCACCGCTGCATGTTGTGCGGCAGGCCTCGGGCTGTCTACCGCAAGTTTGGCATCTGCCGTATCTGTTTCCGGAACTTGGCCGATCAAGGACTCATTCCGGGTGTTCGTAAAGCGAGTTGGTAGTGCAAGCAGTTGGCCCTCTCGCCTTGCTCTGAAAGGTCAACGGATAGGGATTCAACGATAGGGATTCAGGCGTTTAAACAAAGGTTCAAACAAAGGTTCAGTTGATATGATGACCGACCCCATCGCCGACATGCTCACTCGCATTCGTAATGCTGTGCGCATTGAACGCGCCACCGTGGATCTACCGAGCTCAAAGGTCAAGCGAGGCCTTGCCGAAGTTCTCAAACGCGAGGGTTTCATTTGGGATTGGAAAGAAGTTGAATCAGAGCCAGTGCCACAGATCCGCATCGAACTCAAGTATGGCCCCAACGGTGAGCGTTTGATTCGGCATATCCGTCGCGTTAGTTCTCCGGGCCGCAGGGTTTACAGCCGATCGGTGCGGCTGCGTCCGGTGCTTGGCGGGTTGGGTATCTCAATTCTCTCCACATCCAGCGGGGTAGTCAGCGATCGTGAGGCGCGACAGCGCAAGCTCGGCGGCGAGGTGCTCTGCGAGTTGTGGTAAATCAGCTGGCAAAGCGCTGCACCACTTCAGGGCGCTGTCCGCAGAGAAATGCATAAGAAGAATAGTCAAAAAAATCATCTAGGAAAGCGTTTAAGCCAATGTCTCGTATCGGTAAATCCCCTGTGCAGATTCCCAAGGGCGTTAAGGTTGCCGTTCAGTCTGGCGCGCTCTTGGTGGAGGGACCGCTTGGAAAACTCCAGCAGCGGCCCCATGAGTTTGTCGCTGTTGAAGTCGACCAAGCTGCGGGTGTTGTCAAAGTGACTCGCATCGATGACGGTCGCAAGTCGCGTTCCTTGCACGGTCTTACGAGGGCTTTGATTGCCAACATGGTGGAGGGTGTTTCCAAGGGATTCGAGAAGAAGCTGGAAATTGTGGGCGTTGGCTATTTGGCAGCCCTGCAGAAAGATACGCTTCAATTGCGAGTGGGATTTGCCAATGAACTGCAGGTGCCGATTCCCCCAGGCCTAACCGTCACCTGTCCCGATCAGACGCACATCACGATCAAAGGCATCGACAAGCAACTCGTTGGGCAGTTTGCGGCCGAGGTGCGGGCACTGCGTAAACCCGAACCCTATAAAGGTAAGGGCATTCGCTACGAAAATGAACAGATTCGTCGCAAGGCCGGCAAGGCCGTTACCAAATAGGCCGTTACCAACTAAGTTACACCAGTATTGTTACTCGAGCATTGTTACTCATGAATTGTTAACCAAGCATTGTTACCCCAGCATTAAAAACACACCCCTTGCAGTTTTCTCTCGACCAACCTTTTTCTCTTCCGCACAAAACCGTCCCCGATAGATCTTTAGCCACAAACCCCATTTTTTACAGACCCCACAGTTGCCATGGACCACTCTAAAACGATTCTGAGACAGCGCATCCGCCGTCGCCACCGCGTGCGACGAGCCATCCGCGGTACAACTGAGCGACCGCGTCTGTCTGTCTTTCGAACTCACAAGCACATCTACGCGCAGGTCATCGATGACTCCACCGGTTGCACGCTGGTTTCAGCGAGCTCCAGGGATAAGCAGATCCGCGATGCAGTGGCTTTTGGTGGCAACAAACAAGCGGCCGAACTCATCGGTCGGGCGGTTGCCGAACGTGCCCAAGCGGCTGGCGTCAAGCAAATATGTTTTGACCGTGGCGAATGTCATTACCACGGTCGGGTGGCCGCATTGGCCGATGCGGCACGGGCTGCTGGCCTAGAGTTTTAAGTCAACGGTTCCTGAGGAGGTATGCAGAAGTGTCAAGCAGCAAAGAGTCCCGCGGTGGAGAGTTCACCGAAAAAGTTGTCAAAGTTAGACGCTGCGCCACTGTGGTGAAGGGTGGTCGTCGCTTTAGCTTTGCCGGGCTTGTGGTGATAGGCAATGGCCGTGGCAAGGTGGGATGTGGGTATGGTAAAGCCAACGAAGTGCCGCCAGCCGTTGAAAAAGCGATTAAGGACGGCATGAAAAATTTGATCGAAGTACCGACTGGATCGGGCACAATCCCGCACCGTGTCGAAGGCAAGAGCGGAACGTCCAAGGTGATCCTGCTGCCGGCAAGTCCAGGAACGGGCATCATTGCCGGTGCTGCTGTGCGTGCCGTCTGCGAGTCGGCTGGCATTCGCGATGTCTTAACAAAGGCGCATGGCTCAACCAATCCTGTTAATCTCGTCAAAGCCGCGCTCGATGGGCTGAAGCAATTGCGGACGCGCAGCGATGTGGAACGGTTGCGTGGGGTATCGCTGTCCTAAGGTCGGTGTTGTCGGAGTAGAGTCGGTACGATTCGTAGAGGCAATCAGGAACTCGTTATGAAGATCAGCGACGTTAACCGCGGAATTCACAAAAACCGCAAGCGTCTGCGCATTGGGCGCGGTCCAGGATCAGGCCGCGGCAAGACGTCTGGCCGTGGGCACAAGGGGCAGGGTCAGTTGGCGGGCTGGAGTGCGCCAGCAGTCTTTGAAGGTGCTCGGATGCCACTCATTAGGCAGATTCCTAAGCGGGGCTTTCACAACCGTCACGGCCTCATCGTCAAGAGCATTAATATTTGCCAATTGGAAACCGGTTTTGCCGCTGGCAGCGAGGTTACTCCAGAAAGCCTGCGAAACGTCGGGCTTGCAAAGGGCATTTGGAATGAGCTGAAAATCCTTGGAGATGGAACGCTCAGTAAATCGCTGCAGGTCTCTGCGCACCACTTCAGTGCCCAAGCCCGCGAAAAAATTCTGGCAGCCGGGGGATCCGTGACAGAACTCCCCGGTCCTGCTCCTGTTGTACGAAACAAGAAAAAGGCATCGCGGAAAAAGCCGGTTGCCGGTTAGGGTATGGCTCCGGTGCCTCACGAACGAGCAAAGGAGTCGTTAGCGTGTTCGAAAAACTCCGTATAATTTTTACGATACCAGAGTTGCGGCAGAAGATTCTGCTGACGCTTGGTCTGTTGGCAATTTATCGGGTGGGCTGGCAGGTGCCGCTGCCCATTGTCGATCCTCAGGCAATGACCGCATTCGCTGAGGAAGCCGGTGGAATCAGCGACCTACTCAAAACGGTGGCGGTGTTCTCTGCGAGCCAGCTGTCTCAGGCTACGATTTTTGGTCTGGGAATCATGCCCTACATCTCGGCATCAATCATTTTTCAATTATTGGCCACCGTCTGGTCGCCCTTGGAGCGATTGCAGAAAGAGGGCGAGGCCGGTCGAAAAAAGATCAACGAATACACGCGCTATGCGACTGTGGTGATCTGTTTGGTGCAGAGCTGGGCCTACGTAGCGTTTTTGTCGTCAACGAGAGTAGGCGATATGCCGCTCATCCAACCGAGCTTTCTGGTGGACGGCAGATTGCCGCTGGCGTGGCAACTCGTGGCTGTGATGACGATGACGGCCGGTACGATTTTTTTGATGTGGCTTGGTGAGCAGATCGATGAGTTCGGTATCGGTAATGGCATCAGCCTCCTCATCATGGCAGGCATTCTTGCCGCCATGCCCAGCGCCTTGGTGGAACTGACGAGCGATACCAATTGGGAACTCGGTGGCGGTGGCGGCAAGATGGGCATCGAAACACTGCTCGTGCTGGCAGCTCTTTTTGTCGGTGTCGTTGCGGGCGTTGTCTTTATGACTCAAGGGCAACGACGCATTCCTACACAGAGCCAAAAGCACGTGCGTGGGCGGCGGGTGTATGGCGGTACGCGGCAGTATCTCCCACTGCGAGTCAATCAGGCCGGCGTGATGCCGATCATTTTTGCCAGTTCGCTGCTGCTCTTTCCGCAGATGCTTTTTCAGTATTTGCACAACGCCTATCCAGGCAGTGCTGTGCTGGGGTCGCTGCACGATTCCTTTACGCGCGGGCAGTCCTATCTCTACAACGTGTTTTATGTCGTCCTCATCTACTTTTTTTGCTACTTTTGGACCGCCATCACCTTCAATCCCAAAGAGATGGCCGACAATCTCAAGAATTTTGGTGCGTTCATCCCGGGCTATCGCCCTGGTAAGCGAACAGCCGATCACCTTGAACGCGTCATGGAACGCATCACGTACGTCGGTGCCGCCTTTCTGGCCCTCGTGGCGGTCATTCCCACCATTGTGGGCGGAGCACTCGGGATTCCTGCACAAATCGCAAGTTTTTACGGTGGCACCGGCCTGTTGATTGCCGTGAGCGTGGCCTTTGATTTAGTACAAAAAATCGATAGCCATCTCGTGATGCGCAACTACACAGGCCTCTTAGAAAAATCGTGAGTGCCAAATATTGACAGGTGCTAGAGCCTCATCTTCTGTCTGCCCTGAGAGCAACTGAATAGTTCCCCTCCCGTTTTTAAAACCTTTACAAGTGTCGTCTTCCGACAATGCCAGGCGGACACGCCATGCGGATAATCCTCATCGGGCCTCCGGGGGCAGGCAAGGGCACGCAGTGCCAAAAACTTGTCGAACACCTGCGAGTGCCGCATCTGTCAACAGGTGAAATGCTGCGGGCGGCCGTTCGTTCTGCTGCCCCCGACAGCCTGCTAGCGGCACAATGCATGGAACAAGGGTTGCTCGTCCCCGACCAGATCATCGTGGGCATGGTGACAAAGCGACTGGAAGCTCAGGATTGTCGCAAGGGCTGTCTACTGGACGGATTTCCCCGCACGCGGCTGCAGGCTGAAACGCTCGACGATCTCCTCGAGCGTCGTGCCATGAGCGTTGACGGCGTGATCGAACTCTTTGTTCCGCGCGACGAACTGGTCAGTCGAATGTTAGCCCGCAAACGGGCTGACGATGACCCCACGATATTCTCCAAGCGGATTGCAAGTTTTGAGGCTCAGACGGCCCCCTTGCTCGACTACTACCGCGGACAGGGAAAGCTTGCCAGTATCGACGGCCTCGGGTCAGCCGACGCTATTTTTGAGCGTATCAAGCAAGCTCTCAAGCGGTTTAAGCGTCCACCGAGTGGTGGGCGAAGATGAGGAAGGCAGCGATCTCTTGTATACTGAAGGCCTGTAAGCCATTTCGTTATGGTTCTTGGTCAGGGGCAATTTTTCTCGGTTCTTTTTTGAGGTGACTCGTCTGTGGTGAATCTTCGTTCAATGCGTGAGATTGCGGCAATGCGTCGTGCTGGTCTCGTGGTTTGGGGCGCGCATCAAGCAGCGCGAGCCATGGTGCGTCCTGGCGTCACAACGATTGAAATTGATCGCGAGGTCGAAAACTTTTTCATCGCCAAAGAAGCGGTGGCTCTCTTTAGGGGCGTGCCGGGGAAGGTGCCGTTTCCGGCCGTCTGTTGCATATCGGTTAACGATGAGGTCGTGCATGGCATTCCAGGGCCGCGTGTGTTGCTGGCAGGTGATGTTGTCAGCATCGATACCGGCTGCAGCGTCGAGGGTTGGTGCGGGGATTCCGCCATCACTCATGCAGTGGGAGCCGTCGATTCGGAAGTGCAGAAACTACTCGACTGCACATCGGGTGTGCTGGCTCTGGCGATTGAATTAATGGCCGTGCGAAACCGCTGGAGCGATGTGGCCAGCGAAATGGCCAAATATGTTCGGGATTACGGATTTTCCGTGGTGGAAAATTTTGTGGGGCACGGTATCGGTCGCAAGATGCACGAAGATCCTCAGGTGCCAAACTTTTGTACCCCAGCTTTTCGCCGCAATCACGATTTTGATTTAAAACCAGGAATTGTGATCGCCGTTGAGCCGATGGTGAATATGGGTTCAAAGAAGGTCCGTAGCATGCCCGACCACTGGACGCAGACCACAGTCGACGGCCGTCCCAGCGCACATTTTGAGCACACGGTGGCCATCACGGAAAACGGTCCTGTGGTGCTGACTGCTGCACCCTCCACTCCCGATGAAACAATCAAAACCGCAGTTTGAGAGTTGGATAGAGCCACGACTGGACCAATGCTGGTTGGTGGAATAGTGAAATTTGACGCTCGATACAGCCCCCCCTTGTGAATCCACCCCGCCGCTTTCTATACTCCGCGTTTCCTGCCAGTATCCCTTGGTCTGTTAAAGGCGTGGTCGGCCGTCGCCACGAACTCGAGTATGAAGGTTCGCGCCAGCGTCCGTCGCATCTGTGAGAAATGTAAGATTGTCCGTCGCAGAGGCGTTGTGTTCGTCGTCTGTGCTGATCCCCGCCACAAACAACGGCAGGGGTGATGTGGTTGAAACTGTGTTTTCAGCCGCCAGTGCCACATGCGGTGTGGCCTGCTCGATGAATCCGCCAGTGTCTTTTTTGCTCAAAATCCTTTCGCTCAATACTCACCCCTGAACAGTCCCTGAGATTTTCTACCCATGCCACGACTCCTCGGTGTTGACATTCCGTCTGAAAAAAAGACGGTTTACTCGCTGCAGTATCTTTATGGTGTTGGCCAGAGGGTGGCTCGCGAGTTGTGCCACAAAGCGGGCGTTGATCCAGAGGGGATTGCCCGCAATCTTCACGAAGACGAACTCGCTCGCTTTGCGTCGCTGCTCGACAAAGACTACGTGGTCGAGGGACAGTTGCGTCGGCAGGTTGCACAAAATATTTCACGTCTTAAGGATATTGGTAGCTACCGCGGTCTGCGGCATCGCCGCGGCCTGCCCGTGCGTGGTCAGCGCACCCGCACCAATGCCCGCACCCGGAAGGGTCCAAAGAAAACTGTTGCCGGCAAGAAGGGCGTCAAGGATTTGAAGTAACGGATTTGAAGTAGAAGCCCAAGATTTGAAGCAACCGATACCCACGGTTGCACTCGTTTGTAACCAGAAATCACAAACACACACAGCACACCCATTTAAAACGAAACCCATTCGATCCACACAGGCCTGAGGCGCGTAATCGAGCCCACATCAATGTCAAAAGTTGCAAAGACAAAAAAGAAGAGCGTGACGTCGGGGATTGCCTTTATTACGGCGAGCTTTAACAACACAACCGTCACCATCACCGACGCCAAGGGCGATACGCTGTGCTGGGCCAGTGGCGGTACGTGTGGCTTTAAGGGAAGCCGAAAGGGAACTCCGTTTGCCGGACAGTGCGCTGCCCAGCAGGCGGCCGAAAAGGCGGCCAAGTTTGGCGTCAAGGAACTCGAAGTGCGAGTTCGTGGTCCAGGCAGTGGTCGCGAAAGTGCCATTACGGCCTTGCAGGCTGCCGGCATGAACGTCAAGAGTATCGAGGACATCACGCCCTTGCCCCACAACGGTTGCCGACCACCGAAAAAGCGGCGCGTGTAAGCAAAAGAATAAATCAATCACAAGAGAGCAACGTTGCTCGTTCGATTGTTGCGATCATTTTAATGAGATTCTCCTTCATCCCCCTCAACTGACAAGCGAAACGAATAATGGGACGCATCACTGGGCCTGTTTGCCGACTGTGCCGTCGCGACGGACTCAAGCTATTTCTGAAGGGCAATCGCTGCGACACGCCAAAGTGCGCGTTTGAGCGGCGACCAACGCCACCGGGCATGGTGCAAAAGCGTCGTAGCAAGCCGACCGAATACGGTCTTCATCTGCGCGAAAAACAGAAGGTCAAGCATTATTACGGAGTGCTTGAAAGGCAGTTTCGCACCTACTTTGCGCGTGCTGAGCGCGGCTCCGGCAATACAGGTGAAATCCTCATGTCGCTCTTGGAGCGTCGTCTCGACAACATCGTTCACCGGATTGGCTTTGCGGCCTCCCGTTCGGCAGCGCGGCAGATGGTGATGCACGGTCACATCACCATCAATGGCCGTCGTGTTGACGTCCCGAGCTATCAGGTGAAGGCCGGGGATTTGCTGCGGGTTAAAAATCGAGTAAAGAGCTTGCAGCTTGTGCATGCGGCGTTGGCGGAATCGCGTCGGGAAGTTCCTGATTTTCTCACGCGTAGCGATGAAGGCGTGCCCGAGGGGCGTGTCGATCGTTTGCCATCGGCCGAAGACGTTTCCATCCCAGTGCAGGCCAATCTGATCATTGAGTTGTGTTCCAAATGACACGTGACAATCGAAGGAGTATTTAGATGCACATTCGCTGGCGGGGCCTTGAATTGCCCGGCTCGGTTGTACCCGACCTCAAGACAATCTCTGGAACATACGGCAAGTTCACTGCCGAGCCATTCGAGCGCGGCTTTGGCACAACCGTGGGTAATAGCCTGCGCCGCTTGTTGCTTTCGAGCCTCGAAGGCAGTGCCATTACGCAGATCAAGGTGGGTGGTGCATTGCACGAATTCACCACCATCAAGGGAGTGCTGGAAGATATTTCCGACATTGTGCTCAACGTCAAGAGCCTTGTGGTTAAAAATCACAGCGATTCGACCCGCGTCATTCGCGTGGAAAAAAATACGCGCGGTCCTGTGACGGGAGCCGATGTGCAAACGGATGAAGCCGTTGAGGTGTTCAACAAGGATCTTGTGATTGCCACGCTCACCGACGATGTCCCTTTTGAGCTTGAAATGGTCGTGGAGAATGGCCGTGGCTACGTGCCAGCCAGCGAGCACAGCCAGGAAACCCAAGAGATCGGCATCATTCCAGTGGACGCCATTTTTAGCCCGGTGACTCGGGTGCGTTATGAGGTTGAAGAAACCCGCGTTGGTCAGAAGACGAACTACGACAGGCTCACGATGGAGATTTGGACCAATGGGACGGTGACGCCGGAGATGGCGTTGGTCGAGGCGGCAAAGATCCTGCGGAAGCACTTGAGTCCGTTTGTGGGTTACACCCGACCTGGTCCGAGTGTGAATCTTCCCGCTGCCGGCAGTCTGTTTGCGGTAGAGGCTCCGCTCGAAAGCCGCCTCAGCATGCTGGTTTCGGATCTCAAGCTGTCATTGCGAGCCAACAACTGTTTGGATACGGCAGGCATTAGCCTTATCCGAGATCTGGTCAGCCGTTCGCGAGAGGAGTTGCTTGAAGTACGAAATTTTGGTGAAACAACAATGCAGGAGATCGAAGAAAAGCTCAGCGAGATCGGTCTGCAGATTGGTATGCAGTTGCCGGTTGCAACCGAGGTTTGACGGCGGCTGCTCTCTTTAGCACATTCGGTAAACACACTCGTTAAACACATTCGGATCAAAGGACTCACTACATGCGCCACCGTCGCAAAGGTCGTGTACTCGGCAGAAGCCCCTCTCACCAAAGAGCGCTGCTGCGCAATTTGGCCTCAGCCTTGATGCTGACAGAGCGTGAAGTAGAGATTGACGAAGTGGGAGCTCCCAAAGTAGCTGGCCGAATCATTACCACCGTTGCCAAGGCCAAAGAAGTACGGCCATTGGTGGAAAAGTGCATCACGATCGCCAAGCGTGGGCTGATTGCCATTGACCGTGCAAATCAATTCAGCACAGCGGCCGGTAGAAATACAGTCGAGTGGAAGCAGTGGCGGACTGGTGAGCAGTGGCACAAGTGGGCGGTGGCATCGGCTCCAGCTGTTGCAGCCCGCCGTCGTGTTGTGCAGCTACTAGGCGACAAGCAGGCGACTCGAATTCTATTTTCAACGATAGCCCCTCGGTTCGTTGATCGTCCGGGTGGATACACGCGGATTCTGAAGATGGCAACACCACGACTGGGAGATGCTGGCCCCCGAGCGTTGCTTGAATTTGTCGGCAACGAATCACGTACCGAACGTGCCGTTGCTCCGAAGGTTGACTCCGCTCGCCCGCCGCGAAAGAAAAAAGCCGGCACCTAAATAAAGCCTGTTGGCATGTCGCCGAATGAGGGCTTCTTGGTCGGCAGGCTTTTGTCACAGGGTTGGTTCAAAGACCCGCTGGAGGTGTGTCTTGCTAGGCACGTTACCGGCCAGAGAGCTTCTGTCTGGTGAGCGGAGCCCTGCGAGCCCTAGCTGCCTGCCGTTCACGGCCTGTTTTTGTCATTCCGTCTGTAATGGAGACGGTGGATTCGGCTGCCAACGCGTTTTCATCGCGGCGGGAATAGGCTTTCTGGATCACAACGAATAGAATGCGGTTAGCCAATGCAGGCCGCTTGCCGGTGTGCATTCCGTTTGGCCGCTCATTACTTGGCCGCTGATTACCGCTCGTTACCGCTCATTACCGCTCATTACATTGGCCGCTCATTAACAGAGCGCTTTCATAGAGAGAGGATCATCACAGTGGATCGGAAAAATCGTATTCGGGTGGCAGCCATCGGGGGCGTGGCGGCAGTTGTTTTTTCTGTGACGATCGGCAGTGCAAAACTACCAGCGGCAGACGACCATTTCGGTCTTCCGCAGGTGAAGTTTATCAATGAGCAAGTGGCGGCTGGCTGGACTGGTTCCAGCGTGCAGCCTTCTGCCGCGGCCACCGACGGCGAATGGTGCCGCCGCGTGTATCTCGACATCATCGGCCGCGTGCCGTCGGTCGTAGAGTTGCAAAAGTTTGTCACAGAATCTTCGCCGACAAAGCGACCGGAGCTTGTGTCTCGTCTGCTTGGCGACGACTACTACGAAGATGAGTATGCGCGAAATTGGACAGACGTTTGGACAACGATCCTGATTGGTCGAGATGTTGCCAATCAAATGGTCAGTCGCCCCGGCATGCGACAGTATCTGCGGCGGGCCTTTTCGAAAAATATCCCCTACGATCAGTTCATGGAGGAGTTGGTAACGGCAACCGGCCTGAATACAAACTCAAAAGGCGTCGAGGGCTTCAACGGTGCAACGAATTTTTTGAGCGGCAAGATGGAGGAAAATGGCGCACAGGCTACGGCCAAAACAGCGCAGGTTTTTCTGGGCCTGCAGGTGCAGTGCACGCAGTGCCATAATCATCCGTTCAACAAGGGAAAGCAAAATCAGTTTTGGGAATTCAACGCATTCTTTCGACAGTCACGCGCGCTGCGAAAGTCGGAAGGCGATCAGCGATGGGTTGAGATGGTTGACGAAGATTTTGCGGGCGAAGGGGGCAATCCGGAGGAAGCAGAACTCTACTACGAGTTGCGCAACGGCCTCATGAAGGTGGCCTATCCAGTTTTTATAGATGGCACAGAAATTTCAAAAAATGGTTATCTGCCAGGCAGCTTGGACGATGGCACCAAGTATGGCGTGAATCGTCGCCAGGAGATCTCGCAGTTGATCAAGGCCAGCCCGCTTTTATCCAAGGCGATTGTCAATCGGATGTGGGGTCACTTTTTAGGGTATGGCTTTACGAAGCCGGTCGATGATTTAGGGGAGCACAACCCACCGTCGCATCCCGAGTTACTCGATGGGCTGGCCGATCAATTTCGCGAGCAAAGCTACGATCTCAAAGAGCTCGTGCGCTGGATTGTGCTTTCAAAGCCCTATTCTCTTTCGAGCAAAGCAACAAAAGGAAATGTCCGCGACGATCCAGCCCTCGGTGAAAAACCAAAGTTCTCACACTTTTATCTGCGGCAGATGCAGGCCGAGCAACTGTATGAGTCGCTGCTCACGGCCACTGAAGCAGACAAATCTCAAGGAGAGGCAGCTGCAAAAAAGAAAGATGACTGGTTAAAGCAGTTCATCATTGCATTTGGAACCGACGAGGGCGACGACTCTACCACATTTAACGGTTCGATCCCGCAGGTGTTGATGATGTTCAATGGAGATCTCGTCAAAAATGCCACCGGTACAGGAAAAGGTGGCTTCCTTGATAAAATCGCTTCAGGTCCACTCAGGAACCCGGCCAAGATCGACATGCTCTACATGGCGGCCTTTGCCAGAAAGCCGTCACCAAAAGAACTGGACGTGGCCAACCAACTCATGGTGGCCCGCAAGGGCGATGCGGTTGGGGCCCTGCAGGATGTTTGGTGGGCCGTGCTCAATTCCAACGAGTTCATCATCAATCATTAAAAAATTACCAAACCTGCCTTTTTAAGTAAGAAACACTGATTTTCACACTGATTTTCGCACGGAGTTTCGCTTCTGTTTGGGAATAACGCAGACTGTTACCAACGAACGATTGAAGAGCCAGTACAAAAATTTGCTTAGGACCGGATGGTTTCTCGCTACCCAGGAGTTTTCACATGAGTTCCTTCTCTGATGGCATGGCCGGCCTAAACCGGTTTTCCGCTGGATCGTACGGCATTCCTGAGGGTATGAACCGACGCCATTTCATGAGTCACCTCGCCGGGGCCGCTGCCTTGGCTGCACCGGCTACGGCGTTTACGAACTCCATTCTGGCCAATGCGACCGATCTGCGCAAGCGACACAAGTCGGCCATTCTGCTCTGGATGGGAGGCGGCCCAAGCACAATGGACATTTGGGATCTCAAGCCCGGTGCGGCAACCGGCGGTCCGTTTAAGCAGATATCGACAAGCGCCGACGGCATTGCGATCTGCGAGCACATGCCCGAGATGGCGAAGCAAATGCATCACATGTCGATCGTGCGTTCCATGAGCACTCGCGAGGCCGACCACATGCGTGGTCGCTATTACATGCACACGGGATATGTGCCTAATCCCAACGTCGAATATCCAAGCTACGGTTCTGTGATCGCTCATGAGCTTGCTGAGCAGGTTCCGGAACTTGAAATCCCACCGTTTGTCTCAGTCGGCAGCGGCAGCGTTGGTCCGGGCTTTCTGGGAATGACTTGGGCGCCGTTTGTGGTCGACTCCAACGGCAACGTTCGCAACCTCGACATGGGCATCGATCCCACACGTTTGGCGCAGCGCATGGAGATGCTGGCGACAATCGAGAAAAAGTTTATTGCTGAGAAGCGGGGAGGCTCTTCAGACGATCATGCCAAGGTGCTTGATAAGACCGTCAAGCTCATGACAAGCAAGCAGATGGAGGCCTTCAAGGTTTCCAAGGAACCGAAGGAAGTGCAGGATAAATACGGTGCCACTGGTTTCGGTCGCGGCTGCTTGATGGCCAGAAGGCTTGTGGAAATCGGTGTGCCGTTCGTAGAAGTCGATTTGGGTGGTTGGGATAATCATGGCGGAATCTTTCCGACACTGTCCAACCAAAAGCTGCCCGAACTCGACAAGGCGATGAGCGCCTTGGTAAGCGATCTGTCCGAGCGTGGTTTGCTCGATGACACGGCCATCATTTGGATGGGTGAATTTAGCCGCACACCAAACATCAATGGCGGCGGCGGTCGCGATCACTGGGCTCGAAGCTGGAGTGTGGTTGTCGGCGGTGCTGGTTTCAAGCGCGGTGTTGTGGTTGGCGAAACAAGTTCTGATGGCAAAGAGGTTGTGAGCGAGGCCTACACATCGCAGGACGTGATGGCCAGCGTGCTGAAGTCGTTGGGTATTTCGCTGGAGACTGCTTTCACGGCGAAGAATGGCCGACCGATGAAGATTGCCAATGCAGGCAAAGTGATCAAGGAATTGTTCGCCTGAACCGGGCCTCACGGGCCATGCAGAATTCTGCGATCGGAACGGTCGAAAAAAATAAGCTCCCGTTGGGCGGCGTTACCAACTTGCCGGGGACGCTACGGCCGGTGATCTGGCTCGTGGTGCCGGTGCTGGTTGAGCAGATCTTGGCTTTGTCGGTCGGTTTCACCGACAAATGGCTGGCCGGCAATCTTCTCGACGGCGCTGAATATCTGGCAGCAGTGGGGCTTGTGGCCTATTGTTTAGCCCTGCTACCAGGACTCTTTGCCATACCGGCTGTGGCGGCCACGTGTCTTGTGGCCCGGAGCGTTGGCGCCGGTGATCTGACAGCTGCGCGACGGGCGGCCACGCAATCGCTGCTGGTGGGGGCTGTGCTAGTAGCAATTCTGTTGGGCCTTGCAAGCGTGGCCGGCGAGGCATTTGTGCACTGGATGGGACTGCCAGCGGAAAGCACAGCATTGGCCTGGCGTTATCTCAGCATCGTGGTGCCGGCGCTGCCGGCGATGATGATCATTCACGTGGGCGTTGCGGTGCTGAGGGGGGCCGGCAACATGGTGGCGGGTCTCTTTTCGATGTCGGTCGTGAATCTCGTGAATGCAGGGGCTAGCTACGCGCTGGCGACGGGATGCTTTGGACTGCCGCGATTGGGCTGGGAGGGTCTGGCTTGGGGTACGCTGGCAGGCTATTGCTGTGGAGCCGTCTGCGTTTTGTTTTTGCTGACACGTTCTGCCTTTCATCTCCGGCCTCAAGCGAGCGATTGGCGGCCCGATTATCGGCGGCTACAACGGATTTTACACGTAGGTATTCCAGCAGGAGTTGATGCGGTTGCCAACGCCGCCTGTCACCTAGGATTTCTTTCAATCGTGAACCGTTTGGGCAACACCGATGCCGCCGCCCATGGTTTGGCCATTACGATCGAGTCGCTGGCCTTTCTGCCAGGCAGCGCTTTTGCGGTCGCCGCCGCAACGCTCGCAGGACAATTTCTGGGTGCTGGTGATGAACGACGCGCGCGGGAAAGCGTTTGGCTGGCAGCGCTGGGCTGTACGGGATTGATGACAGTGGCCGGCATTGTGTTTCTGCTAACAGCCGATGGGTTGGCAGCATGGTTTGTGGGGGGGGCAGGACGGCAGCCGGAGGTGGCGGCGTTGACGGCTACGCTCGTACGGATTGTGGCCTTTGCTCAGCCCCCACTGGCCCTGTTGATGGTGCTGTCGGGTGGGTTGCGGGGCGGCGGCGCCACCCGTCCGCCGCTGCTGGTCAATTTTCTTGGTTTGCTGGTGATTCGGCTGCCACTAGCGATGCTGCTGGCCTGGCCGGAGATCGAATTACCCGGGGGAATCCTGCTGACAGGCTTGGGGTTGGGTGCGGCCGGGGCGTGGTATGCGATGGCGGCCGATCTGACAGTGCGCAGCGTGGCGATGCTCATTATTTTCAAACACAAAAGCTGGTCGCGGGTCTCGGTTTAATCTGTGCGGCGAATGGATGCCGGCAGCGGCAAACAGCTTGATTGCCATAGCCTTGCCGCCCGGCAACGCTACACTCAACTCTAAAGGCTGGCGACAGATAAACACCCGTTGCTGATTTACTCTCTCTGCGAGGTCCGTTGATGGCAGTTGATCTGGATGTTGAAAAGTGGAGCAGCGCCGACTCTGCGGATCTCTACGAGGTAGCCCGTTGGGGCAACGGTTATTTTTCAGTCGGCCCAGGCGGGCATCTGCTGGTGCACCCGGATAAGAATCCAACAAAGAGCATCGACCTCAAGCAACTTGTTGACAGGCTGCAACTGCGAGGCATCGATCTGCCGATCCTCTTGCGATTTGGTGGGATTTTGCAGCATCGGCTTGGCGAAATAAACAGCGCCTTCGGCAGTGCCATGAAAGAGAATAATTACCGTGGCGACTACTGCTGCGTCTATCCGGTAAAAGTGAACCAGCAACGGCAGGTCGTCGAAGAAGTGCTGCAGTTTGGCAAGCCCTACCACTTTGGGCTTGAAGCAGGCAGCAAGCCGGAGTTACTGGCTGTGATTGCGTTAGCCGACAACGACACCCCGATTATTTGCAATGGTTTCAAGGATGCAGAATTTATTGAGACAGCGATGCTCGCACAAAAAATTGGGCGACACATCATTCCGGTCGTAGAACGTTTTTCCGAATTGCACATGGTGCTTGAGTATGCGGAGAAGTTGGGGGTGCGCCCGCGCATCGGCATGCGCATCAAACTCGCAACGCGCGGCAGCGGCCGTTGGCAGGCGTCGGGGGGCTTTCGCAGTAAGTTTGGCCTGACCGCTAGCGAGTTGCTCAAAGGCCTCGAACTGCTCGCCTCGAAGGGGATGGAAGACTGCTTGCAACTGCTCCACTTCCATCAGGGCAGCCAGATCACCAACATCCGCCACATTAAAGGAGCCCTCAACGAGGCCTCGCGGATTTATGCCGAATTAGCCAAGCGCGGGGCGGGGCTCAAGTATCTCGACGTGGGCGGTGGGTTGGGCGTGGATTACGACGGTTCGCAGACGAATTTCGAATCGAGTGTGAATTACACGCTGCAGGAATATGCCAACGACGTGGTTTACCATGTGCAAAACGCCTGCGACCAGAGGGGCGTGCCGCACCCGATCATTATTTCGGAGAGCGGACGGGCGGTGGTGGCGTATCACAGCATGCTGATTTTTGGCGTGCTGGGGGTGTCGGAGCAGGGAGGCAACAGCGACCTCACCGATCCGCTGCCGGATGCAGAGCAACCGCTGCACGATCTTCTAGAAACCTACCAAAATATCAATGCGCGCAATCTGCTGGAGAGCTTTCACGATGCCCAGCAATCCCTTGACACCGCCATGAATCTTTTTGCCAGTGGCTACCTGCCACTCGACCAGCGATCCACAGTCGAGAATCTCTATTGGTCGATTTGTCGCAAGATCTACAAGCTCACCAAGCAGTTGGAGTTTATACCGGAAGAATTGGAGGGCCTTGAGGCGTTGCTCTCCGATACCTACTTCTGCAACTTCTCCCTCTTCCAATCGATTCCCGATAGCTGGGCAATCAAACAGCTCTTTCCCGTCATGCCGATCCACCGACTCAACGAGCGTCCAACGCGGGCTGCTGTGCTTGGCGACGTGACCTGCGATTCCGACGGTAAGATCGATCAGTTCATCGACCGCCGTGACGTCAAGCGCACGCTGCCGTTGCACGCATGGCTGAAGGAGCCCTACTACTTGGGCGCATTTTTAATCGGTGCCTATCAGGAAATCCTTGGCGATCTCCATAATCTATTCGGTGACACCAATGCAGTGCACGTCAGCACAGATGATCGTGGAGAAGTCGTGCTCGATGCCGTTATCAAGGGAGATACCGTCCGCGAAGTGCTCGGCTATGTTGAGTTTGATGCCAACCAACTCGTGCACCGGCTGCGCGATTCCATTGAGCAGGCCGTTCGTGAGGGGCGGATCTGTGATGTTCAGGCAGGTAAGTTTCTCAAGTTTTACGAGGAAGGGCTCGGTGGTTACACCTACCTTGAGGAGCCGTCGCAGGACTGACGGGCGGACCCTTCTCCATGCACCTGATTCGCGTCGGCGGCATCGCCATCAACCAAACGCCACTCGATTGGAACGGCAACCGGGATCGCATTCTGGCGGCGCTGGCCACCGCCAAACAGCGTGCAATATCGATCGTGTGCCTGCCGGAGTTGTGCATTTCCGGGTACGGCTGCGAGGACGCCTTTCAGTCGCCGGGCGTGCAGGAGACGGCATGGCAGGTCCTTGAGGAAATCGTGCCACAGACGGCGGGCCTCATTGTCGCGATGGGCTTGCCAGTCCGCTTTGAAAGTAGCCTGTACGATGCTGCTGCGCTGGTCGTCGACGGACGGCTGGCAGGTTTAGTGGCCAAGCAGCATCTGGCAGGAGAAGGCATTCACTACGAACCGCGCTGGTTTCGACCGTGGCCCAAAGGCCGGTGTGCGCAGCTTGTAATCGCTGGCCAAAGCGTGCCGATTGGCGATCTGCGTTTTGATTGTGGTGGCGTACGGATTGGGTTTGAAATTTGTGAGGATGCGTGGGTGGCGGATCGGCCTGGTGCCAGTCTTGCCGGACGTGGCATCGATATCATTCTCAATCCGTCGGCCAGTCATTTTGCATTTGCCAAGGATGAGATTAGGCAGCGATTTGTCTTGGAAGGCTCGCGCGCTTTTGGCGTCGGTTACGTTTACACCAATCTGCTCGGGAACGAGGCGGGCCGCGCCATCTACGACGGCGGTGTCATGATCGCAGCGGCTGGTAAGCTGGTAGCTGCTGGGCGACGGTTTGCCTTTGCTGACCAGATTTGCACCAGCGCCGTCATTGATCTCGACACGATTCGATTGGCTCAGTCGCGACTTTCACTTCAGCCAATCGCAGCCGAAGAGAGCCGCGATCGTGTCGCTGTCGCCTTTGCGCCGCCTCGGCTTTTGCCCCAGTTGGAGATAGAAGGTGGTGAAGGTCGCGATGCTTGGGAAAGTGGCAGCCGACTAAAAGAAGAGGAGTTTACGCGGACGGTGGCGCTGGGGTTGTTCGACTCCATGCGAAAGAGCCGCGCGCGTGGGTTTGTCGTGTCGGCGAGCGGCGGAGCCGATTCATCGGCAGTGGCGTGCCTGATTGCGATAGCTGTGCAGTTGGCTGCGAAAGAAATGCCCATTGCCAAAGTTGCCGAGCGACTGGGCGTGCCACTCCAAGAGGCGGTCTCTGGGCGCGAACCGGATCAGGGGACTGCCCAACGGCAATTGATCCACTCCGTGTTGACCTGCGTGTATCAATCGACAGTCAATTCAGGCGACACAACACGCCGCGCTGCCAGTGGCTTGGCGGAAGCCATTGGCGCAACGTTTCATGAATTCGATGTGGATGCCATCGTTCGTCGCTACGAAGAGATCGTTTCTCAGGCGTTAGGCAGGCCACTCAGTTGGCAGCAAGACGATGTCGCCATGCAAAATATTCAGGCCCGCGTGCGTGCCCCTGGTGCATGGATGCTTGCCAATATTTTAGGCGCGTTACTCGTCTCAACGAGCAATCGCTCCGAAGCGGCCGTAGGCTATGCCACGATGGACGGCGATACATCTGGTGGGATTGCGCCGATTGCGGGAATCGACAAAGCCTATCTGCAGCACTGGCTGCGCTGGCTGGAGACGGTTGGCCCGGAGGGGATTGGATCTGTGCCTGCGCTGGCTGCGGTAAACGTACAAGCACCGACGGCTGAGTTGCGGCCCCGCAGCGAATGCCAGACCGACGAGAGCGATCTGATGCCCTACGATGTGCTCAACGCTGCCGAGCGCTGTGCGATTCGCGATAAACAGATGCCGCTCGAGGTCTGGCGGCGGCTGTCCGTCGACTTTCCGCAGCACGCACCCCAGCAACTGGCCCTGTGGACAGAGCGGTTTTTCACGCTTTGGTGTCGCAACCAATGGAAGCGAGAACGCTACGCACCGTCGTTTCATCTGGACGATGAAAACCTTGATCCCAAAACCTGGTGTCGATTCCCGATCCTTTCCGGCGGCTTTGCGCGAGAGCTCACCGAACTTTGCATAGCCGCCGGAACGGTTGCGAATAATCGCACACCATAAAAACCAGCCTCGGCCGTCAATTTCCTCATTTTTTCTTGCTTGTGAGCGGCCGAAACGCTCTCGCCCATGCCGCGGCTCGTTGCTAGAGTCCGCACCTGGGAGTCGTTGCACTCCCGCTGCCTTCCCTTGGAGTTTTTGACGTGCCTGCCAGCAACTGCCGCCCAAAAGTATTGCCGTGTGGTGCGATTCTGGGCGTTGCACTTTTGTGTTCAGCGATCCTGTTTTCGCCTGCCGCCGCCCAGCCGCCGGCAGCAGCAGCGCCACAGGCAGCAGCAGCGCCACAGGCAGCAGCGACCCCGCCGCCGCTCTCAATCGAGGCAGCCGCGGCGCTGGAACGACTGCTCGCCGCTTGGGAAACGCGTAACGCATCCGTTACGACTTGGTCGTGTGGATTTTATAAATGGGAGTACAACGCCTGGAGCCCTGCCGATACTGGTGGCGAACGGCTGGCATTCTCCGAAAGCTCGGGTGAAATTAAGTACGCCTCTCCTGACAAGGGAATGTTTCGTGTCAAGGAATCGAAACAGTGGAACGGTGAGACCAAGCGCTACGAACAACGCGTCGGCGAGGCTGGCGAACATTGGGTCTGCAACGGCACAAGCATTTACGAATTTCGTCACAGCGAACGGCAACTCCGCGAGACGAAGCTACCGCCTGAGATGCGCGGCAAGGCAATCAGCGACGGCCCCTTGCCGTTTGTCTTTGGTGCCAAGGCCGACACGCTCAAAAAACGCTACCGGATGCGGATCGTCACGCCGCCAGGCGTGAGCGACCAAATCTGGCTGGAGGCCCTGCCGCGAATGCAAGGCGATGCGGCCAATTTTTCCAAGGTCGAACTCATTCTTCAAGCGCGAGAACTCATGCCGTTTGCCATGCAGATTTACAAGCCCGGCGGGCAGGATCGGGACGTCTACCAGTTTGATGTGAAGACAAGCCTGATCGATAAAGGTCTCGATCTGATTCGGGATTTTTCCCGTCCCATTACGCCGCTGGGCTACACCTTTATCCTCGAAGACACCCAGGCCCCGCCACCGGAACCGCAGCAGCGACCGGCCGGCCCACCAGCGTTGCCTCGCGCGGGATGACAGGCGTCAGTTGCTGCCCGGACCCACGCTGTTTTGGGCCGCTGGCAGCCAAAAGTTGTGGCGGGCAAGAACGCAAATCGGACCGGGTGAATGCCAAGCAGGCGGTGCAGACAGCCTTGCGCTTAGCGGTTCATTGGCCCCGCTCGTCAATCGACCTGTGCCAGTTATACTAGACATCTCTTCCCGACCTTTTCCAGAGGACACGATGGCTCTTGTCGACCCCGCTCACCCACTTGCGCAACTGTTGCAGCAAGATGTCCGCTACAAACTCGACGCCTACCTCTTTGTGCTTGAATCGCTGACGTTTGCTCACAACACGCTGGGGCTCGGTGAGTCGCCGGCCCCTGAGGAACTCGAGCCGAGCAGCGGTGGGCAGAGCGAGTTGACGAGCAAGCCACGGGCTCGGCCGGGAAAGTCACGGCGAAAACAAGTTGAACGGCACGTCAGCGGCCAGCAACTCTGTGAAGCAGCGCGGCAGTATGCCCAGCAGCAGTATGGCTATCTCGCCCGCACCGTGCTGGGCACATGGGGTATCCGCACGACGGCCGATTTGGGTGAGATTGTTTTCAATATGATTAAAATTGGACAGATGCGAAAGACCCGCAAGGATAAGCGTGAAGACTTTCACAACGTCTATGATTTTGCAGAAGCTTTTTTACGCGATCTAGCATTCGTTGTGCCTGATAGTGCTTAAGGGATCGCGCATCAGCCCGCACGGATGTTTGTGGTTGCATGACCGACCGGATCACGCTGGAGCGTCGCGATGGATTCACAGGCAACAGCCCCTCGTAAAACGCAGTTGTTGGGTGCGGCCATCGCACAAGCGGTCTGGCTGTTGCTGCTGGCATGGATGGCGTGGCTGGCATGTCGCGGATAGTGTTTGTATCGACAGGCGGGATTTATGACTCTCTTTTTAGACACCCTTCCGCTGTGGTCTGCACTGCTGCCACTGGGAATCTATCTGCTCGCGTTAGCATGGGTGCACCTGCGCCAACGACCGCTAGCGATTTCAGGTGTCTGGGATGGCGTGCTGCTGGGTGCAAGCTTGGCGGGATTGGCCATCGTAGGCCCGTTGGCACTGGTGCAACCGGCGGCCGGCCGTTCGCTCTGGAGTTGGCCAATGCTGCTGGTGCTTTTTAGTTTGTTTGTAGCGATCTGCGTGCTCGTTTCGCGGCCGCGACTGATCGTCTACAACATCACTGTCGAGCAGATGCGGCCCCTCGTGGTGGAGATTGTTTCTTCACTCGATCCGGCCACGCGTTGGGCTGGCGAAACTGCGGCCCTACCGACCTGTGGTTTTCAGGTGCAAATCGATGGCAATGGTTCCATGCGTAACGTGAACATTGTCGCCGCTGGCGAGCGCATGTCACCAGAGGGTTGGAGTGAATTTTGCCGCCGTTTGCGGCACTCAATCGGGGCTTTGCGTGTGCGTCGCAGCCCTTGGGGCCCGGTGTTTGCTTTGGCCGGTGGAGCGGTCATTGCCGTTGCTGTTTGGTTGGCGGTACAGTCTGACAGCAATGCCCGCGACAGCCTACCGCCTGCGGCCACCACCCCAGGAGCTTCTGATGCTGGCTCGCATCGATCTGTTGGCGCATGAAATCAGCGTGCCGGTTGTGATTCGCAATGCTTCCCCGGCGCGGCTCTATGAGGATGCCGTTACGCGGGAGCACGCCGGCATCGTGTCCAGCGGAGCGATCGCGATTTGCTCGGGCGCTAAGACGGGTCGCAGCCCCAACGATAAGCATGTGGTGCGGCATCCTGATTCAGAACAGGAAGTTTGGTGGGGGCCTGTCAACCATCCCATTGACGAGCACACCTTTCTGCTCAATCGGCAGCGTGCCATCGACTACCTCAACACCCGCGATCAGTTGTATGTCTGCGATGGGTTTGCGGGCTGGGACCCGTCCTCGCGACTCAAGATCCGTGTGCTTTGTGCGCGGGCGTATCACGCCCTGTTCATGCAAAACATGTTGATCGTACCGACTCCTGCTGAGCTTGAGCACTTTGGCACGCCCGACTACGTGATCTACAACGCCGGGCAGTTTCCGGCCAATGCTCTGACCGCTCAAATGAACAGTAGCACGAGCATTGATCTTTCGCTGGAGCGGCGCGAACAGGTGATCCTGGGCAGTGAATATGCCGGTGAGATGAAAAAAGGCGTGTTTACGATCATGCATTGGTTGCTCCCCGCCCGCGGAATTTTATCGATGCATTGCTCCGCGAACGAAGGCATTGCCCGCGGCGGGCAGGCGGGAGATGTCTCGCTGTTTTTTGGTCTGTCCGGCACCGGCAAGACAACGCTTTCGGCCGATCCCTTGCGTCGGTTGATCGGCGATGATGAGCATGGCTGGGGAGATGCTGGCGTGTTCAATATCGAAGGCGGCTGCTATGCCAAGTGCATTCATCTCTCGCCGAACAAGGAGCCGGAAATCCATGCGGCGATTCGCTTTGGAACCGTGCTGGAAAACGTTGTCTACGACCCGGTGAGTCGTGTCGTCGATTTTCAATCCAGCGCGATTACAGAAAATACCCGTGCGGCCTATCCAATCGAGTGCATACCAAACGCGCGGGTGCCCTGCGTGGCGGGGCACCCGCGGCATCTGATCTTTCTCACCTGCGATGCTTCGGGAGTGCTGCCGCCGGTGAGCCGTCTTTCGCGTGAGCAAGCGATGTACCACTTCCTCTCCGGCTACACGGCGCGAGTGGCTGGCACCGAGATGGGAATCGTCGAGCCGCAGGTGGCGTTTTCGGCCTGCTTCAGCGCTGCCTTTTTGGTGCGACATCCGGCCGTGTACGCCCGGTTGCTGGCGGAAAAGATCGACCGGCATCAGACGCAGGCGTGGTTAGTCAATACCGGCTGGACTGGCGGCGCATACGGGCAGGGAACGCGGATTGAGTTGGCCGTTACTCGGCGCATCATCGACGCCATTCACTCGCACGCCCTTGATACCGCCCCGGTGGTCCGAGATTGTGTGTTTGGACTCCACGCGGTGACAAGCGTGCCGGGCGTAGAGCAGCGCGTGTTGCTGCCGCAAAGCGCGTGGCCCGATGAGGCTGCTTGGGAACGGGCGGCACGAAAGCTGGCCGCGAAGTTTCAGGAAAACTTCAAGACGTATGCTCAGCAAGCGGGCCCTGAGGTTGTGGCTGCCGGACCGCAGGCGGCCAAAACAGCCTGCTGAGGCTGACCATTCCACGCCGCACGCTGGCCCAAGCCGTCGGCGCATTTTTTTGACAGCCTTGGTCGCAGTGCTAGTATTATGTGCGTCACAGAAATAGTGTCTCGAAGGAGTTTCTTTATGCTTGTTGAAAAAATAGCTGCAATGCTTCTGCTCTGGTCTCTGTGTGGCATGTGTGGCATGTGTGGCATGGTGCTGGCCCACGCCGATCAGCCTCAGCCGCTGTCGGGCGAGGTAAAAAAACTCGATGGCACGCCCGTCGATCTGGCAAAGTACAAAGGCAAAGTCGTGCTCATCGTCAACGTGGCCAGCCGGTGTGGCTACACACCGCAGTACACAGGGCTCCAAAAACTCTACGACACCTACAAAGATAAAGGCCTCGTCGTGCTCGGTTTTCCGGCCAATGAATTCGGCGGTCAAGAACCGGGCAGTGATGCCGATATCGCCACGTTTTGTTCGACAAAGTATGGCGTGACTTTCGATATGTTTTCTAAGATCATCGTCAAGGGTCCCCAGAAAGCGCCGCTCTATAAGACGCTCACCGAATCGGCCACTCCACCGGGCGAAGTTGCGTGGAACTTTGAGAAGTTTTTGATCGGCCGCGAGGGTGGAATAGTCGGCCGCTACAAGTCGGGAGTGGCCCCAGAAGACGCTAAGCTGATAACGGCGATTGAAGCGGAACTTGGCAAGGCGGGTTAGCAGGCCGTGATCCAGTGCCAGACTGAACCGCCAGTGGTCTCTCAGGCGGCACGCGCATCGCCAGCAGAGCCCTGTCGGCGGGAGCCGTTCATGGCACGTCGCACAACCCACGCAGGGCGTCCCTGCGCCTCGCGGTAGGTGCGCACCACATATTCGCCCACGATGGCAACCGCAGCCGTTTGCATGCTGCCCAGTAACCCAACCACTGCCACGAGCGCAGCCAGGGAGATGCTAGCGCTGTCCACGGGAAAGAGACACGCTTTACCGGCCGCGATCAACCCGATTACGCCCAGTGTCAAGCTCGCCACCCACGTTAATCGCACCGGCGCATCGGAGGAAATCAGCAGCGCATCAGCAGCCAGCATCAACAGCCGGCGCACGTTGTACTTGGTCACCCCTGCGGTGCGGGCCTGCCGGTCGTACCAAACAGGCTCGTGGCGAAACCCTGTCCACGACACGAGGCTCCGCAGGTAGCGGCGTTTCTCCGGCAGCGCACAGACAGCGTCCACAACGGCACGATCGATGAGTTTAAAATCACCGGTATCGATCGGTATTGGATGGGGCACCAGCCTGGCAAAGAGTCGGTGAAACAGGCTGGCTGTGATCAATTTGAACCGGGTTTCGCCGTCGCGTGATCGGCGGCGACCGTAGGCCACATCGATGCCGCTGCGCCACAGGCGCACCATCTCTTCGATGACCTCGGGCGGATCTTGTAGATCGGCATCAATGATCACAACAGCATCGCCATGCGAGTGGGCCAAGCCAGCCGACATGGCAGATTGCTGCCCAAAATTTCGGGCCAACGCAATGACATGTGCGCGATCGTCATGAGCAGCGATGTGTTCCAGACGCGCAAGCGTGTCATCGCGGCTGCCGTCGTCGATGTAGATGATCTCAAAGCGCATGCCAATTTTGGTCAGCACCTGCAGCAGGCGATCGTGCGTCGACTCGATCACAGACTCCTCGTTGTGACAAGGAATCACCAGCGAAAGCAAGCCGTGAGTGGCCAGCGGTTGTCGGGTGTTGAGTGCGCTCATCGGTTCGTGTTGTCCGTGGTGCTGTGGTGGGCAGCGCTGCGATTGGCAGCGTTCTTTTTTGTGCCCAGCAAAAGAAAGTCGTGCTGCTGAAACAGCGGACGGGCCCGGCCAATAATGCCACTCTGCGGCGGGAGTGCGGCGGCGAGATCTGGGAAGCAGTTCTCCGGTACGATTACGACGGCATCGGCACCGGAATTGAGGAAGGCCAGCGCCTCAGCCGTCTGGCCGGGCACCCATTCACTCACATGGCCTGCCGAGTAGTAGACGATGTTGGGCGTGTTGTGCGTGTAAGTGCCCAGCCGAGCATGGCCACCGGCATGGCTGTGGGCCTGCTGGACGAGTGCCGGTAGGGCATTGGCTTTCCCAATCTGCTGCGCGGCCGGCCCGACGGCGAGGGCCGTGAACACCAACCCCGTCAAGGTCATGGCGGCTAGGGCTGCAGAAAAACTGCGCTGGGCGTACCACCAGCAGGCCACCGCGCCGACGATGGGCACCGCTCCCACGAGGGCAGCCGGTTCGGCGTCGGTGAGTCCGTAGGCCGTAGCCGTTAGCACCGTGGCTCCAAATGCCACGCCGCCCAATCCCAACGATACGGTGCCGCTGCCCATCCAACGCGGGTGGTCCCACTGCGTGCGGCGGGCTGCCTCCACGCCGAGAGCAGCAACCAGCAGAGCGGCCGCCGGATAGGCCGGCAAAACATAATTCGGCAGCTTTGTGGCCGCTGCAGAAAAGGCCCCAACCCAAATCGTGATCCAGAGCAGAAGCAAAAGCAGTGTTTGCGACACTGCGGGGGAATCGCTCCGTTTCCAGATGCGCCATCCCGCTACGACCATTGACAATGGCAGAAAGCACGACCACGGATAGAAGCCAACCAGCATCGCCAGCGGATGAAAGAGAAAGCCACCACTATGCTTTTCCATCGGTGCGACAAACCGTCCCACGTTGTGAACGAGAAAAAATCCGGTCGTCCATTCGCCATCCGTCGCCAGCGACACAGCCGTGTACCAAGGAGCTGCCACGGCCAGCATGGCCACGCTCACCACACCCAATCGCAGGCTGCGGAGGGTGTCGAGTGTGGCAGGCAGCGATTCTCTTGCCAGTCGCGACAGGGTCAGCTGCAAGCGGTTATCGCTGAGGCAGCGCCGCTGCATCGCGATCCACCAGACCCACGGCACAACCACCGCAAGCGGTCCGATAAATCCAATGGGCCCCTTGCAGAGCACGGCCAGTCCGGCCAGCGCACCGATGCTAGTGGCGCGGATGATTGTGAGTTGCGGCGCGAGGACGGTGCTGCTGCGACTGCTGCTGTGGGGCAGATACACCTCGGCTGCCAGCACGGTGATCCAGGTGGTGAGCGCCACAAGAATGGCATCGGGAGTGGCCGCGTGCGACTCAATGCCAACGAGCAAACAGCCGACGAATGCCAAAGCGGCCACCACACCAGTGGTGGGATTAAAAAAGCGTGTGCCGGCTCGCAAAAGCGCAAGTGCCGTGAGGAGTGTAGCCAATGCGGATGGCAATCGGGCCGCAGATTCGCTCGTACCAAAGAGCATGAAGCAGGCTGCCATGCACCAGTGCATGAGGACCGGTTTATCAACGGCCAGCGAGTCGTTGTACATCGGCACAACCCAATCACCTGTGGCCACCATCGTCTGTGCGATGGCTGCAAAGCGGGGCTCGTCCTCGTCCCAGAATGGCGTGGCCGCAAAGCCCAGCGCCAAGCAGGCGGTTGCTGCTACGAGTACAACGGCAAGAGGATGACGGATAGTCATGTGGGGTGCTCCGAAAGAATGATCAATGGGGTGGCGTGTTCCAAACCAGTGGGGTTCGCAGCGGCCGGCCGGGCAGAGGACCGATCAAGACCAGTTGCTGTGTGCCGAGCGTTTTGGTTCGAGACAGCACACCGTACCCGGCGGGAATCCCCGGTTCGACCAGCGTTTCGTGTCGGCTGTCGATGACGACGCGTGCCTGTGGAGAAGCGGTTAGGTGCTGCGCGATGCCTGCGGGGGTATCGATTTTTGTAATGCCTGAGCCGGCATAAAAAACAAGGCTCGGCGGAATGTTCCAGAAGCAGCCCCAGTGACAATCTTTCGCCGGTTGCCCTAGGCCCACCAAGAGCGCGCGTGCGCCGGTCGAGCGGCTGAAACGTTCTGCACCCACGGCGGCTAATAGAGTGACAAGCAAGCATGCACAGCCGGCAAGCGTGCCAAGCGCACGGGTGGGGTGGCCCGTCGATTGAAATCGCCAGGCCACAATCGCAGCCCCGATCGGAATCAGGCCACAGAGGCCCAGCCACTGAGCGTCTGCTGCAACGCAGCTAGCAGCCACAGGCAGGCCGATGGCTATCGCAAGACCCGTCAGCGCGAGGATCGACCAAGCGATGCGCATCACGACCCCCGCAACGCGGGTAGCCACGCTGCCAAAACGCCCACTGTAAAGGGTGCCACTGGCCCAATCGTCAAGAAATAATCCGATGCCGACGGCAAGCGCCGGATACGCTGGCCACACGTAGCCCGGCAGCTTTGTGCCCGCGCAGGAGAAGGCTCCCACCCACGCGATTGCCCAGCAGGCCATGAGTTGCAGCGGTACCTTTCGGCCGTCGCTTGCGCTGGATTGTGTGCCGCTACTTTGCCGGTTGCCGCAGAGAATCAAAACGCCATGACCGAGCATCGCGGCCAAGACAATCGACCAAGGAAAGAGGCCAACGCCAATGACCGTCGGATAGTAGAAGAGCGACCCCGAGTGTCCCTCCATCGTGCCCGCAAAGCGGCCGACGTTGTGAACAAAGAAAAAACCGTGCAGCCACATGCCGTCGGTGCGCAGTCCGACCCACGCATACCACGGCCCGGCAACCAGTAAGACAGTTGCCAGAATGATTCCCGCTGGTATGAACAATCGATAGAGTTGCCCCGGTAATCTTTGGAGGGCAGTTGGCCAGGGAGTGACGGTTGCGCACCAGCGCCAGCAGGCAAATAAACCAAAGGCCGCTAACGGTAGGACAATGCCAACAGGCCCTTTGGTGAGAACGGCAGCCCCGCAGGCAATGCCGATACCCAGCGAGGATGCCAGCGGCAACTCAAAAATCTTGCCAGTTGAGAGGTCGGGATTTTGGGCGGCAGCTGCAGAGGAGAGTGCGCCGCGGGCAAAGAGATAGAGCGCAAGGGTCGTGAAAAAAACCAGCGGTGCATCGGGAGTGGCCGCGCGCCCGCCGACAGCCGTCCAGACGCAAGTGGCCATCGCCAGCCCACTCCACAGCCCAACCATGGGCCCCAACAGTTCACGACCGATCCGCCATGTCAGTAAGCAAGTGCCCAGCGTCAGCAGAGCCGAGCCGATGCGGGCGCCGGTTTCGTTTCTACCGCAAAGCGTAAAGCCCGCGATCTGCAACCAGTTGACCAACGGTGGCTTTTCGATGCGCAGCCCACCATTGAATGTGGGCACGACCCAATCGTTGGCGTCGAGCATGGCCAGCGAGCAGGCGGCGTTTTTCGGTTCGTCGTCATCCCAAAGGGCTGGCGTACCCAGCTGCACAAAGAGGACAAAGGCTGCTGCAGCGGCAACGCACCAGCCAGAAAAGCGCGGGGATAACGGAGCAAAAAGCACGGTTCAAATGGTCCTAGAGGGCAACAACTCTAAAATGGCGGGGGAGAGTAGGGGGCACGATCGCGTGGGTCAAGCCATGGAAATCGTTGTTTCCCACGGGTTTACGCCCGGTTGACCGCTTTCGCCGGGCAGGTATGTTCAGGCTTTCGCCCCGTGCTAAAAGCCGGGGCTTTTAGCTGGGAGAGTGCCCCTTGGCAGAAGAGATAGATCCGCCCGCCGATGCGACCCAATTTTCGGGCGAAAATGACCCTGCACCAACAGATGGTTTTCTGCGCGACAACGCTGGCGGTCGGCTCATTGAGATGCCGATTGAGCAGGAGCTGAAAACCAGCTATCTGACCTACGCGATGAGCGTCATCGTCAGCCGAGCGCTGCCCGATGTGCGCGACGGCCTCAAGCCTTCGCAGCGACGCATTCTCGTGGCCATGAACGATCTCAACTTGTCGCCGGGTGCTGCCCGTGTGAAATGCGCGAAAATTTCTGGAGACACCAGCGGCAATTACCACCCGCATGGTGAGAGCGTGATCTACCCGACGCTGGTGCGCATGGCCCAAGAATGGAACATGCGGCACGTGCTTGTCGACAAGCAAGGCAACTTCGGCTCGATCGCTGGCTTGCCCGCTGCCGCCATGCGATACACCGAAGCAAGGCTTTCGCCAATTGCGGCGCTGTTACTCGACGATCTCAATCTAGACACGGTCGATTACATTCCCACCTACGACGAACGCAACACCGAGCCAGTCGTGCTGCCGAGCCGATTTCCAAATCTGGTTGTCAACGGTGCTGGCGGCATTGCCGTTGGTATGGCCACAAGCATTCCCCCTCATAACCTCGGCGAAGTTTGTCAGGCACTGATCAAGCTGATCGACTCACCGAATGTATCGATGGCGGAGCTTTTAGAAATCGTGCCCGGCCCCGACTTTCCTACCGGTGGCATTGTCATGGGACGCGAATCACTGGCGCGAGGCTACCTCACCGGACGCAGCACGATCACACTGCGGGCGCGGGCCACGGTCGAGGAATTCGGTAAAAATAGGCAGCGCATTATCATCACAGAAGTGCCCTACCAACAGACCCGCGATGCGATCGAAGAAAAGATCGCAGAACTGGTCACAGACGACCGTATCAAGGGCATTTCAGCAATCCGCAACGAAAGCGATCTGAAGGAGCCTGTGCGGCTGGTGCTGGAACTCAAGCGGGATGCCGATCCCGATGTTGTGCTCAATCAGCTCTATCAGTTTTCGTCGCTGCAGACGACGTTTTCTCTGATCTTTTTGGCACTCGTCGATGGCAAGCCCCGGATTCTTTCGTTCAAGAATCTGTTGGAGGAGTTTCTCCGACACCGCACGTCTGTCATTCGCCGACGCACGCAATTTTTGCTTGCCAAGGCCAAGAGCCGCAAGCACACGCTGGAAGGCTTGCTGGTGGCACTGGCCAACATCGACGAAGTGATCAAGATCATTCGCAGTTCGAAGTCGCAGCTCGAGGCCAAGGAACGCCTGACGCAGATCCAAACGGCAGCCGCTCTGTTGGAGCGGGCGTTGGGTGCCGAGGGCTTTGCGATCATGCAGGCGGAGCGCGGCGTCGCCGAAACGTACGGCCTGTCGCCGGTTCAGGCCGATGCCATCTTGCGGCTGACGCTCGGCCAACTCGTCAACCTCGAACAGGAAAAACTGACCGGCGAGCATAGCGAGTTGCTTGTAAAAATTGTGGAATTTCTCCGCATTCTCTCCAGCGAAGCCAACATCCGCGCGCTCATCCGGCAGGAGATTCTGGAACTGGGCGGCAAGCATGCCGATGAACGACGCACGGAGATCAGCGGTGAGGCCGGCGACATTCGTGAAATGGCAGAGCTGATTACAGAAGCCACGATGGTGGTGACGATCAGCCGCGCCGGCTACGTCAAACGCACGCCCGCCGACACCTATCGGGCACAGCGTCGCGGAGGCAAGGGTCTCACCGGCGCACGCACCGATGAAGAGGATCCGATCGAGCATTTGTTTGTGGCCAGCACGCACGACTGGCTGCTGGTGTTCACGACCCTCGGCAAGGTGTTTTCGATGCGCGTTTTCGAATTGCCAGAATTGGCACGCGACTCCAGAGGGCGGGCGCTGGTCAACCTGCTCGAGTTTGAAGCTGGCGAAAAGGTGGCCGATTGCCGGGCCGTTTCGGGCTTTGAAGATCCCAACCAGTGCCTGATGTTGGCCACTCGCAGCGGTAAGGTAAAGAAAACGGCCCTCGAGCAATACCGCCGCCGCCGCACCAAGGGGCTGATCGCCGTTAAGTTGCTCGAAGGAGACGAACTCGTTGATGCCGTCATCACTCGGCCCGGCGATGAGCTTGTGCTTGCAACCGCCAAGGGCATGGCCATTCGATTTTGTGAGTCAGATGCGCGGACGATGGGCCGCGATACCAGTGGCGTGCGCGGCATCAAGCTTTCCAGTGGCGACCGGCTCGTGGGCATGGTGGTCGCTGAGCCTGACGCCACCCTGCTCACTGTTTGCGCGCAGGGCTATGGAAAGCGCACGGCGTTTGGTCTGGGAACAGCAGTCTCAGATCCACTGCCTGCAGACGCGCTCGGTGGCGACGATGAGCCAGAAGCAATCGAATCTGCTGGGTCGGAGTCGAGTGCGGAATCCATTGCCGACGAGGACGCCCCAGAAGGCTCCGATGGCAACGCCAGCACGGCGCGGTATCGCACCCAGCGCCGTGGCGGCAAGGGGGTGCGTGACATCAAAACCACCGCGCGCAACGGCGAAGTGGTGTCGATTGTTTCAGTGCGTGACGACGATCAAGTGTTGATGATGACGGCACGGGGTAAGATCCAGCGCGTGAACGTGCGTGAAATCAAGTCGATCGGCCGCAACACGCAGGGTGTGCGAATCATGCGGCTCGACGAGGCCGACACGCTGGCCGCTGTCGTGCCCGTGCCAGCGAGTGAGTTTGAGGAGACAGGCGACGCCCAAAGCGACGCCGTCTCTTGAAACACCAGAAAGGCGCAGATGCGGATTGCAGTTGTGGGCACAGGGTATGTCGGTCTTGTCACGGGCACCTGCTTTGCCGATAGCGGCAACACAGTCACGTGCCTCGACATCGATGTGGCCAAGGTGGCGCGGCTGAAAAATGCGGAAATCCCGATTTATGAGCCAGGATTAGAGGAACTCGTCGGGCGGAATGCTGCCGCCGGAAGATTGCTTTTTACAACAGACACTGCCGCAGCAATCAGGGGTGCGGAGGTTGTCTTCTTGGCTGTCGGCACGCCGCCGGCTGCGGATGGCGCTGCCGATCTTTCTGCGCTGTGGCAGGTGATCGATTCAATAGCACCCTATTTGGAAAGCGACGCGGTGGTCGTCACCAAGAGCACCGTGCCGGTGGGAACGTGTGCGAGCATTGAGCAACGCTTACTGCAGCAGACTGGCAAAGGCTGCCGCGTGGCCAGCAACCCGGAGTTTCTCAAGGAGGGGGCTGCCATCGAGGATTTTCAGAAGCCCGACCGCGTGGTTGTGGGCGTGCGTTCGGCCGAGGTGGCCGACACACTACGCAACCTCTACGCGCCTTTTTTGCGCACGGAGAACCCCTTTCTTGTGATGTCACCGGAAAGTTCCGAGATGACTAAGTATGTGGCCAATGCGTTGCTGTCGACAAAGATCAGCTTCATCAATGAGGTGGCCAACCTCTGCGAACGGATCGATGCCGATATTGATGATGTGCGTCGCGGCATTGGCCACGACAGTCGAATCGGTTTTGCTTTTCTCTTTCCGGGGGCCGGGTATGGCGGCAGTTGCTTTCCAAAAGACGTGCAGGCGTTGGCCGCGATGGCGCGCGACAAGGGGGTTGTGCCGCGGGTGCTGATGGCCGTCCACGAGACCAACCAAGCACAGAAACAGGTGTTGGGGGCGAAGATCACGGCCCACTTTTCCGGCGCTCTTGCCGGGCGAAAGATTGCCATCTGGGGGCTGGCCTTCAAGCCTCGCACGGATGACATCCGGGATGCTCCGGCCCTCGATCTCATCGAGCACTTGCTAGCGGGCGGCGCGCAGGTGACGGTGTACGATCCCGAGGCGATGGCAAACGTCCGCGCGATCTACGCTGACCGCATCGGCTATGCCGACGGGCCGATGGCAGCCCTCGACGATGCTGAGTGCTTGGCGATCGTGACGGAGTGGGGCGACTTCCGCCGCCCAGATTTCGACGCAATGGCTCGCCGCATGCAGTCGCCGACGATCTTTGACGGCCGCAACCTCTACGCACCGGTCGACATGCGTGCCCGCGGCTTTATTTACCACTCAATCGGCAAAACACCCGTCACTCCGCTGGAAGATTTCTCTCAGCCGACTGCCGGTCACCGGCGGTCGTAAAAGCCCGTGCTGCTGCAACGCAGTTTGACACGTGAAATTGCCGGCGAGTAGATTCCACTATCTGCGCCGCCGAGGTTGAGCAGGCTCCTGCTCCATTGCCAACAGCCGTTTCCTTTTTTTTGGAGTTATCTGACCGTGAAGTTTCAGACCATGCTAAGTGCCTTGATTATTCTGGCCGCTGCATTTTCCCCGATCATTCTCCAGGCTGCGGATCCAGTAGTCGCACCGGCGATCGGTGAATCGCTTCCGAGCATGTGGCTGTTTGGCCCGTTTGGATTCTGGTGGATTGTGAGTACAGCATGCGCGTTTGGCGCGCTCTTTCAAGCTTGGAAATTTTTCCTCTGGATGCAGGAACAACCGGCCGGTACGCCGCGGATGATTGAAATCGCCGGTTACGTGCGCACCGGTGCCGATGCCTATCTCAAGCAGCAATATAAAGTTGTTGCCGGTTTCTTTTTGGTAATTTTTTTACTGCTACTGATCCTGGCCTTTGTGCTCAAGGTGCAGAGCCCGTGGGTGCCGTTTGCCTTTCTTTCGGGAGGATTTTTCTCGGGGCTAGCCGGTTGGTTTGGCATGAAGACGGCAACGCTTGCCAGTAACCGAACAGCTGCTGGCGCCGAGCGATCCCTCAATGAAGGCCTGCAGGTGGCGTTTCGTTCGGGCGCTGTGATGGGGCTGACGGTTGTCGGGCTGGGGCTGCTGGACATCATGCTCTGGTTTTTCATTCTCTACTGGCTGGTGCCGGCATTCGGTTTTAAGGCGCTTTCGCTCGAAGAGATCACCGTCACAATGCTCTGCTTTGGCATGGGAGCGAGTTGTCAGGCGCTCTTTGCCCGTGTGGGTGGCGGCATCTTTACGAAGGCGGCCGACGTCGGTGCCGACCTCGTTGGCAAGGTTGAGCACAGCATTCCCGAGGACGATGCCCGCAACCCAGCCACAATCGCCGATAACGTTGGCGACAACGTCGGTGACGTGGCCGGCATGGGCGCCGATCTTTACGAGAGTTACTGCGGCAGCATCTTGGCCACAGCGGCGCTGGGTGTCGCAGCTTTTCAGGGAGAAAACGAATACAAGCTGCAAATGGCGGCCCTGTTTCTACCGATGGTGATTGCTGCCATCGGCACGCTCCTCTCGATTTGGGGCATCTGGCAGGTGCGCACCAACGAAGATTCCTCGCAAAAAGCTCTGCTTGCCGCGTTGGCAAAAGGGATCAACATGTCGACGGTTGCCATCATCGGAGCGTCGTTTGTGCTCACCTATCTTCTCGTCGGTTGGGCGCACATCGGCATTGCTGTCAGCGTGATCGTGGGCCTCGTGGCCGGTTGGCTGATTGGCAAATGGACCGAATATTCAACGAGCAATGAATATGCACCGACCAAGGAACTGGCCGACCAGGCACTGACTGGCCCGGCGACCATCATCATCGGCGGCATTGCCGAAGGCATGCTGAGCACGTGGGCGCCGGTGCTGATCACAGGTGCCGCTACGCTGCTGTCGTTCGGCTTTGCCAATGGTTTTAATTTTGATGATCCCAATAACTTTGCCTTGGGCTTGTACGGCGTGGGGATTGCCGCAGTCGGCATGCTCTCGACGCTGGGCATCACGCTGGCAACGGATGCCTACGGCCCGATTGCCGACAACGCCGGTGGCAATGCTCAGATGGCCGGACTGGACGAAGTGGTGCGCGAACGTACAGACGCGCTCGATGCGCTGGGCAACACGACGGCCGCCACCGGCAAGGGATTTGCAATCGGCTCCGCAGCATTGACGGCCTTGGCGTTGATGGCAGCCTACATCGAGGAAGTGCGAATCGGATTTGACCGCTGGGGCCAAGTTGTGGCGGAGAATATCCCCGGTGAGCCTTCGCAACGTCTCTATGCGAAAGGCGAAAAACGTGACCTCAAGGAAGGGGAGTGGGTCAAGCTCTCCAGCGATCTCGCCGTAAAGATCGGCGCAGAGCCGGAGAAAAATGCCACCTGGATGATCCTCGACAACAAGGCGATTGACGGTTTTAAAAAGCTTCAAAATCGTAGCGTGGTCGACAACATGCCCGATGCAGACGCCATTAAAGAATTGGAAAAAAGCAACCGTATTGTGGCTGTCAAGCAGGCGCGGATGGCCGACTACATGCGATTTTACGACGTGACGCTTATGAATCCAAAGGTGCTCGTGGGCCTCTTTATTGGAGCCATGAGCGTGTTTGTTTTTTGTGCACTCACCATGAAGGCGGTCGGCCGGGCTGCCAAGGGGATGGTGGAGGAGGTGCGTCGGCAGTTCCGCGAGAAGCCGGGCATCATGCAGGGCACTGAAATGCCAGACTATGCGGCACCGGTGGCTATTAGCACGAAGGCAGCGCAGAAGGAGATGATTTTGCCATCGCTCTTGGCGTTGCTTGTGCCGCTTGTGGTTGGGTTGCTGCTGGGCGTTGGTGGCGTGATGGGGCTTCTCGTCGGCGGCCTGACTACTGGCTTTTGCGTAGCTGTGTTCATGGCCAATGCCGGTGGTGCTTGGGACAATGCCAAAAAGCACATTGAGTCGGGCGTGCACGGCGGCAAGGGCACCGATGCCCATCGGGCGGCTGTTGTCGGCGACACGGTGGGTGATCCCTTCAAAGACACCAGCGGTCCAAGCCTCAATATTCTCGTCAAGCTGATGAGCATGGTGAGCGTTGTCGTCGCTGGCTTGGTCGTTCGCTACAGCCTCGAGGCGCTGGGCATCTTTTGAGCGCAGGGTTTGCTTTCGTTGTTGCGGCAACGAGCCCCAGCGGAGCGCGGGCGGGTGTGCTCACAACGCCGCACGGCAGCGTGCCAACCCCGCTTTTTATGCCGGTCGGCACGGCGGCCACGGTCAAGGGAGTCGATTGCGGCCGCTTGGCTGAAACCGGCGCGGGCATGGTGCTTGCCAACACCTACCACCTTCATCTGCGGCCCGGTGCGGCCGTGGTCGAGCAGGCGGGCGGCGTGGCGCGATTTATGGGTTGGCCCGGTCCAACACTGACAGACAGCGGCGGCTTTCAGATCTTTAGTTTGGCTCGGCAAGTGCGGGTGACGGATCAGGGGGCTTTTTTTCGTTCGCATCTGGATGGCAGTGCAGTTGAGCTGACGCCCGAGTCGGCCGTGCGCATTCAAGAACAGCTCGGTGCCGACATTGCGATGCAGCTGGACCACGTTGTTGCGTTGCCTGCCGAACGCAGCAGTGTCAGCGACGCAATGCAGCGATCGTTGCATTGGGGAGAGCGTTGCCTGGCTGCTCACCGCCGTGAAGATCAGGCCCTGTTTGGCATTGTGCAAGGTGGGCTGGAGCCCGATCTGCGGCAGGAGAGCATGGAGCGGCTGCGGTGCCTGCCGTTCGCCGGTTACGCCATCGGCGGTCTTTCTGTCGGCGAGGGAGCGGATTCGATGCTGGCAACGCTGCAGGCGACGGTGCCGCACATGCCCGTCGATAAACCGCGCTATCTGATGGGCGTTGGCCAGCCGACGGATATTGTGGCGGCAGTGGCAGCTGGCATCGACATGTTCGATTGCGTGTTACCCACGCGCTGCGGTCGGAACTCACTCGTCTACACGTTTGCAGGCCCGGTTCGATTGCGCAACGCCTGCCACGCCAGCGACCAGCGCCCCCTGGAGGAAGGCTGCCCCTGTCGGGCCTGCCTCCACAGCCGCAGCTACCTCCGGCATCTCTTCTTGGCCGACGAAATGCTGGGACCCATTCTGGCTTCGATTCACAATCTGACATTTTATCAACGGCTGGTGGCACGTTTGCGAGAGGCTCTTGTAGCGGGGCAATTCGCGGCCATTTGCCAACAGATCCTCGCGAGTTATTCCGCTGCCGACGGGAGTCGATCGCCAGCGGCAGCCACGGAATTTGGAAGCAGCTTGGAGTGACGGTGCAGGCAATGGCATGCCGGGCTTGTCCGTCTTGCGCGCGGGCCACTACATTTGCGGATCAGCCATGCTGCAACTTCCCCGAAAGTCCGCCACTCTTTAGCCGTCAGAGCCCCGATGTTTTCAGCCAACTCTTTAACTGTTTTTCCAACCTGTTTGGCCGATGCTACCGGTGCAATGCTCGTGGCCATGCAGCCGTTGCTGTCCTTCGCCGAAAAACCTCAGCCCGGCCCGCTGGAGTTGCTCATTACGTATCTGCCGATGGTGCTGATCGTGATTGTGGCTTGGGTGCTGCTCTATCGGCCGGAGCGGGAGCGCATGCGGTTGCAAAAAGAACTGCTGCTGTCGCTCAAGAAAAACGATCGGGTCGTAACCGGTTCAGGTATCTACGGCATTGTGGCCAATGTGGAGCGGGACACCGACAGAGTGACGCTCAAAGTAGACGACGCCGGCACCATGAAGATCACCGTCACGCTTTCGAGTATCGCCAAGGTTTTGAACGATTCTTCAGAGGTAGCAACTTCGAGCCCCAGCTGAAGACCCCACTCGCGGCTAGGGATGCGCGCACCAATCCCGCTGGCGATTCCTATTTTTTAGCGTTAAAGAAATTCTAGTTTTTGCAGTTTTAAAAGAGATCTGAATGAACATTTTCACAGCCGTCCCCCCGCTCTTCGCTCAGGTAACGCAATCGATCACCCAAGCCGTGCCCACTGCGGCCTCAGCGGCAGTTTCACCGTGGTGGCGCGAGGCTTGGGCGCTGTGGATGATCACGTTGCTCACGGTAGCCGTGCCGACGCTGGTGGCATGGCTGCTGGCCAAGCAACTGCGGGCCTCTGACATGTGGGGACGGCTATCGGCAGTGCTTGTGTCGCTCACCGCCGGTGCCGTGATTGTTGCCATGGGTTGGCCACCACGGCTTGGCATCGACTTGAAGGGCGGCGTGATACTCGTCTACGAAATCGACTCCTCCAAACAGATTAAGGGGCAGATCGACGATTGCGTCAGCACGATCGAACAACTGCTGGAAGGCCAAGAAGGCAAGCTGGGCACCGCTGTACGCACCGCTGACAACCGGATTGCCGTCCGTCTGACGACAAGCGATGCGGCGGCTCGAGAGTCATTTTTAGCCGCAGTGGAAAAACGGGCTTTTGGTGATGCGCAGGTGCGTCTAGCTGGCCGCAAAGAGACCGAAAAGGAACTGGAGCTGGAATTCGAAGTCACGGGGCGGGCTGCCAAAATCGATATGGACAAACTCGTGGCGGCAGTCAGTCGTCGCGTCAATCCAGGTGGTCAGAAGGAGGTTACGGTTCGACGCTACGGCCTCGATCAGTTGGAGGTGATTGTGCCGGAGGTCGATCAAACGGAGGTCGATCTCATCAAGCGGATTGTTTCCAGCGCAGGCGTGCTCGAATTTCGCATTACGGCTAATCCGGAGGATCCGCGGCACAAGCAGGCGATCGATCTTTCTGGCCGTTCTGCCGGCACCACTGTCAGCGAAGCAGGCAGGCCAATCGGGCACTGGGTGCAACTGGATACTGCCAAAATGGATCCTGCCGAAGACCGTGGCCTCGTCACGCGCAGCACGGCCGATGGTCGCGTTGAGGTGCTGGTGGTTTTGGATCGATTCAACGTCACCGGTGGCTATCTGCTGCGGGCCCTGTCGAGCTACGACAGCAATCTGCAGCCCTGCGTTAATTTTTCGTTCAACTCCTCTGGCGCCGCGCTGTTTGGCACGCTCACCGGTCAAAATCTGCCCGATCCTGCCAACCGGCTCACGAGCCGACTGGGAATTGTGCTCGACGATACGCTGCTGAGCGCACCCACCATTCGCAGCACGATCTCCGGCGACGGACAGATCACCGGCAGTTTTAAACAGGCCGACGTGGAGTTTTTAGTTGGCGTGCTCAATGCCGGCAGTTTGCCGGCAGCGCTCTATAGCGACCCGATCAGCGAGCAGAAGATCAGCCCACAGCTCGGCGCCGATACGATCCGCTCCGGTGCCCGCGCCATGCTGTTGGCGATGATCGTCGTGCTTTCCTTCATGCTGGCCTACTATCGCTTTTCGGGATTTGTCGCCGATCTGGCGGTGCTGCTCAACGTGGTGCTCGTTGTGGCGCTGATGATTTCCGTCAAGGCGGCCTTTACGCTGGCAGGGCTGGCGGGGCTCGTGCTCTCGGTGGGGATGGCGGTCGACGCCAATGTGTTGATTTACGAGCGCATGCGAGAGGAGGTCGATCGCGGCGCGGCGATGCGAATGGCGATTCGCAATGGTTTTCAGCGCGCCTTTGCCACGATCGTCGATTCCAACCTCACAACCTTGATCACTGGCGTTGTGCTCTTCATGATCGGTACCGATCAGTTGAAAGGATTTGCCGTTACGCTGATCTTGGGCCTGACGCTCAACCTGTTTACGGCTGTCTTTTGCTCGCGAGTTTGCTTCGACCTCGCCGAACGCAATCGCTGGATCACGAAACTCTCGATGGCTCGGCTCTTTGGGCAGACGCACTTTCATTTTGTATCGGGGATGCGTCCGGCGATCATCGCCTCGACGGTCTTCGTATTGGTCGGTTTAGTTGGCGCCAGACAGCGCGGCCAAGGATTGTTTGACATCGACTTTACCGGCGGCACGAGCGTGCAGGTGGCCTTTCAATCAGACAAGGGACTCGACGTGCAGGCGGTGCGGCAGGCGGTGTCGATGCTGCCCGATGTGGCCGTGAGTGCCATTACGGGTGCCGACGGCATTGCCGATCTGCGTTACAAAATCGACACATC
Organism: Planctomicrobium piriforme; assembly: GCA_945871035.1. Classification (GTDB taxonomy): domain Bacteria; phylum Planctomycetota; class Planctomycetia; order Pirellulales; family UBA1268; genus BAIKAL-G1-2R. The sequence goes on from CAMBUD010000001.1 coordinate 95,414, forward strand.
GCTGCGCGACGACGACGCAGTGGAACGCACGCTGGAGGAAGCATTTCCAGGACGGCTGGCAACGTATTCAATGGGCTTTGGCAAGATCGTCCAGGCACCGCAGGATAAGCAAGCCACCGATCCAATCCAGCCGGAAACTGCTGGAGACGTGGCGACCTCTTCAACCGTCCCGCTCGACTTTCCAGAGAAGATCAATCTGGTCACGCTGCGAGCCACAATCAAAGACGCGCTTGAGGCCGAAAAGATTGGCGACATTCCCTTCGAACTCGAAGCCGAGGGCATGACCAGCCGGACAAAGTCGTATCGCACTTGGGGGCTCTCGATTGCGTTGGAGCCCGACGCAACTCAGGCGATGCTGCAACGCGTTGCCAAAAAACTTGCCGACACACCAGTCTATCTGTCGGCCAACATGATCGGCGGCAAGGTGGCTGGCAATACGAAGGTCACGGCCGTTTACGCCCTGCTGGCGAGCATGGTAATGATCGTGCTCTATGTTTGGCTGCGCTTTCAGAACGTGGCATTTGGATTGGCCGCTGTCGTGGCGCTGGCCCACGACGTGCTTATCACGGTCGCCTGTCTGACGCTGAGCAAGTTTGTCTCGCCCTATCTCGGCTGGGCGTTGGTGGACGATTTTAAGATCAGTCTCGATGTGGTGGCGGCTCTGCTGACCATCGTCGGCTTCTCCATCAATGACACGATTGTGATCTTCGACCGCATGCGTGAAATCCGTGGGAAGAGTCCGATTGTATCGGCCGAGATGATCGACAAGGCTGTCAATCAAACGCTCAGCCGTACGATCCTCACGTCGGGCACGGCATTTCTGGCGACATTGATTCTCTACCTGTTTGGTGGCCAAGGAATCCATGCGTTTGCGTTTGCCATGCTGGTGGGGATCATCACCGGCACCTACAGCACGATCTACATTGCCTCGCCGATCGTGCTTTGGCTGCAGCAAGGAGGCGGTGCGCGGGCGGCAACAACGGCAGTGCGATCGGCATAAGTCGAACTCAAAACGCTTCATAGCTAGCTGGAGCGACGCCAATAGTAAAACAGGAGACGGCGGCAAGGCTGTACGGTGTGGGAAAGCTGTTCCGCACCGGCTGTTTGTGGTGGGCGTGCCTACGGTGGCAGCTGTGCTGATCGTGATGGCGTCGCCATTTTTTCTGCAGACTAAAATCCCACTTGTCGACCTGCCGGGCTACGCTCGGCAGCGCATACTTTTTCCTGTGGCAGGGATCCGTTCGGATCCAGAAGGCTGACGAGGAAATACGCGGCATGTCCAAGCTGGTGCAAACGATTCGATTTGTTGTCGGCGTGGCGATGGTTGCGGGCGGCGTGGCGCTAGCAGCCCCAGTAATTTCGGCCCTGCTTGGGGTGCACTGGCAATCGCAGCACGGCCAGGACAACAGCAGTGCTGCGGAGAGCAGCGTGTCGCCGATGCATTCGTCTGTGGGTGCGTCTGGTGCCCACACGATTCCCGATGCTCGACAGGCAAGTTCGTCTGGGACGCATGGGGTTGGCCCCAGCGATCGAGTTGCAGATAGCCCACTTTCTTCGGCGGTGGCGGCGGCCACAGTCGCGCCAGTGTTGCAGAGGTTTGCGCCGCCCGCCTACCAGCCACCGGCACCACCGGCCGCTCTGCCGGCCATCCCCGCTGAATTATTGATCTCCGCGCCGGGCCTGGATGTGACGTATCGCTCGACGCTCGATATTCCGCCGCCGCCGCTTTTGGATGTGCAGGCACCACAGCCGTTGGCAATGAGTTGGTCGGCACATGACGCACCGCGTTCCCTGCCGGCCACAACCGCCACCCCGCTGATCGCGATGCATCCGGCGAGTGCTGCGAGTGCCGCGAGTGATGCGAGTGCTGCGAGTGCTGCGAGTGCTGCGAGTGCTGGTGTGGGCAGCGTGGCGGTGCCCGCTTTGGCGGTGATGCCGGTCGCGGTTACCGTGCGGGATGGAGATGATCTGACGAGTATTGCCCTGCGCGTGTATGGCCATCCCGGTGCTGCTGCTGCTATTTGGGCTGCCAACAGGGATCGACTCCCAGACCCCAGCCTGCTGCCCATCGGCTTGGAATTGCGCATGCCTCCATCGTGGACAGTGCCGGCCGCCCGCGCTGCCGCTGGCAATAGAGCCGAGTTTATCGAACCCGATTCGGCGATCGTGCAAGCGGGCATGCTCAAGCAAAATATCGAGCCACGATCGCCGTGGTTGCAGGCCAGCACCCCGCCGCCGCCTGTGCAACCAGCGCGGCCTAGGATGGTGCGAGTGGGTCCCGGCGAAACGCTTGCGACTTTGGCCGTAAGATTTTATGGCGATCGCGCGCTGGCTGGCAGGATTTGGGAGGCCAATCGCAACCAACTGCGTAGCCCAGAACTCGTGGTGGCCGGCATGGAGTTGCAGATTCCATAAGCGACGACTGCCAACCAGAAAAAATATCAATCGCTGGGATCGAGCACCAAGGAAAGAAAAGTCTGAATGCGGCCAGCCGTATTGGCCGAACGGTCGGCGGCAAGTTTGTCAGCTGATAGCGCGGTATCCAGTTGCATAAAAAACACAGTTGCCTCGGCGGCCTTTTCCAGCTTGGGGGCTTTGGCTGGCTCCTGACCAACGCGTTGTTCAAACCACGCTTGGGGCCGCAGGCTTTTGAGTCTGTCGTAGACGCGCATGGCGTCACGGTCGTCACGGTTGGTGTTACCGGCGAGCACCATGACCGGAATGCTCTGCTTGAGGCCTTCAGTAGCCAGGGCTGGTACAAAGGAAAGCCCCTTTGATGCCCAAGTAGGGCTGATCAAGACCAGCGCTTTTACCTGCCGTCCTTGCGGGCCGCTGGCGATAGGCAGCCAATTCCAATCGGCTGCCGTCCAATTGGCGGCCAGGATGGCACCGCTGCCGGAACCGATCAAGCACAACCGCTGGAGGTTGAGTTCTTTCGTTTCAGACTTGCGCTTGATCCAGTTGCGAACTGTTTCGATATCGCCGCGCATAGCCGCTTGGTCTCGCACGCTGCCACCGGCAGCAGCAGAGATGGCCTCGAGCTCCGTACGCTTGAGCGAGTTGCTGTCGAGGACTTCTGTTTTGCCAGTTGGACTGGATCGCGATGTGCTTGCACCGTGGCCGCGGAGGTCGGGTGTTACGACGGCAAAGCCAACTTTTTGCAACGCCTTGGCAAGCGGTTCGACTGTTTTGTGTGAGCCCTCAAGATCGTGCACGAGAATCACCGTGGCCCGCGGATCACCACCGGCAGCCACTGGGTAATACCAAGCCCACAAGGCGAGGCCGTCGGATGTTTCAAGCTCCAGCTTTTGGCTGGCCGGTTCAGCCGGCAAAACTGGAGCGGCTACCGGTGGAGCGGCTACCGGTGGAGCGGCTACCGCCGGCACACAAAAAGTGCAGCAGAGAGCCCAAACGGCCAATTGCCTCAAACGGTTCATAAAGGAATGTTCCTGCAAGAAATAGCGGGCAAAAACCTGCTTAGATTAGGGCATTTTGCGTTCGATGCCACGCCGGAAGGGGTGTCAGCCCTCGAATTTAGCAGATTGAAGCAGCGCAACCGACTTGGAATAGATTAGATTATCGGAACCGAATAGTTTTCCAGCTTATTTTGGTCGGTCGATTTTTTGCGGTCCTACTTGGCCGGAAATGCCGGCCGGGAATGCCGGGCCGGGAATGCCGGCCGGGCCGGGAATGTTACGGCCGGAAGCAGTTGCTGAAAACCCTGAGAAAAGTGGAGCATACGCATGAACCCCCTCAAGCAGGCAAAACTTTGGTGGCAGCGGTACACGGGGGAAGAAGAAACGCCTTTGGATGGGGATACACCGGCCTGGGCAGTCAGCATGATGCTGCACGTGGTCGTGCTCCTGTCCCTGGCGTTGATCGGTCTCGGTGAGCTGCCTAAGTCATCGCCGGTGATCACGCTTCTGCAGTCAACCGCTGAAGAAACTGATGTGTCGATGGAGGAGATTGCCATTTCAGAGGAAATCCCAGAGTCCTCTGGGGCTGAAAGCGAGGAGAGCACCGAAGTGGCCGAAGCGTTGGCCCCTACGCTTTCGGAAGTCTCGCTTGTGCCGGTTGAAGCCGATCAGGATATTGTCAGTGAAATTCATCTTGAGCCCATGGACGCGTTGCCGACTGGGCAGCAAATGGATGCCAGTATTATCGTGAAAGGCGCGGTGGGCGTTGGCACTACCGGCGCCAGCGGAGCCGTTGATCGGCTGACAGCGGAGATCGCCAGTTCCCTTGATCAACGCCCGACGCTGGTGTGCTGGGTGTTTGATCAGTCAGTCAGCCTGTCGGCCCAGCGAAAAGAGATCTCTTCCCGACTCGACCGCGTGTTTGAAGAGCTGGGTGCTAATCGCTCCAAACAAAATCGGCCCGACCTTACCAATATTGTGGTGGCGTTCGGTAAAAATGTCTCCCTTGTAACGCCCAAGCTCACCGACGATGTCAATGATGTTGTTGACGCGATTGATTCTATTCCGGTCGACGACTCCGGGGCCGAAATGACGTTTGGAGCAATCTTCAAAGCTGCCGAATTTTCTAAGGTGTATCGCACCACTTCGCCACGTAAAAACGTGATGATCATTGTCTTCACCGATGAGGTTGGCAACGATCAAAATCAGGCCGACCTAACAGCCTCTTACTGCAGCAAGTTGGGGATTCCGGTGTATGTGGTCGGCGTGCCGGCTCCGTTTGGCCAGCAGAAAGTGAAGATCAAGTACGTCGAATTCGATCCGAAATACGCTTCGGATGTGCAGTGGGCCGTGATTGAGCAGGGGCCAGAAACGCTCTACCCAGAAGTGGTGCGGGTGCGCTCGGGGAATGCCGCCGACGAGGCGATTGATTCCGGCTTTGGTCCGTTTAGTCTTTCTAAACTCTGCGCCGCAACCGGCGGCATCTATTTCTGCGTGCATGCCAACCGCAATGCCACCGGCCGCGTCAACGATTCGCAAACGGCTGCGATGTCTTCGCAGTTGCGTTACTTTTTCGACAATGAAACGATGCGGGCCTACCAGCCCGAATATTTTGCAAATACAAAAATCGATAAGTTGTTGCTGTCCAACCGAGCCAAGGAAGCCTTGGTGAAAGCAGCCCACAGTTCTGACCTGAGTCCGATGGAATCGCCCACGATGACCTTTCCACGGCAGGACGACGGCAAGCTGGCCGGGCTGTTGAGCGAGGCTCAGAAAAAAGCCGCCGTCATCGAACCCAAAATCAACGCCCTTTATGGGCTGCTCTTGCCCGGTGTGGCCGATCGGGAAAAGATTCTTGAGAAGCGTTGGCAGGCGGGCTACGATTTAGCTATGGGCCGCGTGCTGGCGATGAAGGTGCGCACTGAGGCCTACAATCTCATGCTTGCGCAGGCTAAATCGGGCATGAAATTCAAGGATGCCAACAGTGACACATGGCAACTGCGAGCGAGCAAGGAAGTGACCGTTGGCTCGCAGACAGAAAAATTGGCCAAGCAGGCGACGATGTATTTGGAGCGGGTGGTCAAAGATCACCCCGGCACGCCGTGGGCATTGCTGGCCAGCAATGAATTGCAAAACCCACTGGGATACGTCTGGGACGAGCGACACACCGGCGTCAATGATCCGCCCAAGCCAGGCGGCGGCGGCGGCGGCAATCCTCCGCCACCAAACGACACGAAGAAAAACTTGCCTCCGCCCAAGCCAAAGCGAGACGTTAAAAATATCTAGCACGTTTTCTTCAAAACGTAAGATTGTCTTCAGCAAAGCTAGTGCGGCTGTCGTAGGCGTGAAAGCTGCGAGCAATTCGGCCGCCTAAAACCTGCAAAAACATTGCACGAAACTGCGCCTCGGAGCGGTCGCTTGTGGGGATTGCACTGTCGGCAGGAAAGGCAAAGTCGTCGAGGCGTTTGGTGAAGACGACCTTCTTTTCCTGGATGTCAAACACCCGTACGCGGGCCGTGGCTTTGCCGCGGTAGAGAGTCGAGCCTTCGTGCATGTGAAATGCCTCCAAATCGATGGCCACAACCAGATCGGCATCGAGTGCTTTGCCGAGCGTTGGAAAATCGACCCAAGCATTTTCATCGACCCAGCGGGCAACCTCCTGCTCATCGATCACCCGAGACTTTCGGACATTTTGTTTGAGCAAACCCCCGACAATCGTCGCCAGTTCGCGGGCTGAGCCCACATCGCTAAATTCGAGTTCTACGATTGGCTTGCAGACAACCGCCACGTGCTTGCCGCGCAGGCCTGTAAACTCTGCCGGCGTGTCTTCTGGTGCAATCAAATAGGCGGCCGTTAAGAGGGCCTGACAGCCGCTACAGAGGCTGACAAGCAGAACCATAACACTGGCGGCATGCAGGGCGTGTCTGGGCCAAAAACTCATGGCAAGGTCCTTTTGGAAGGCAGGGCAGTGGCTGGGATTGCAGCGGGGGAAAGGGTATCGAGCCAACCGGCCTGGCTCAATGCCGCTTCCTGCGGTGCAAAGCGGCCAAAAGCTGGCAAAACTGCTGTTGAGAGCGCGTGAAACCGGCTTGGGCAGGAGTTGGATGCTTGCGGTTGTCAGCGGCCGTTCAGTCAGGCAGTCGAGCGAGGGCTTGGGCCAGATCGTCGACCAGATCGGCAGGATCTTCTAGTCCGACGCTCAGCCGCAGAAAACCTTCGCCGATGTCCTCGGGATAGTTGAGCACGCCGAGTTCTGGGTGGTTGCCTTCCTGCGGATAATACTGCACCAGCGATTCGGCATGCCCCAAACAGACGGCATGGGTGATGACCCGCAGGCTTTCCAGAAACGTGAAGATGGCCTGCTTATCGGCGTTCAGGATAACGTTGAGCATGCCGCCGTATCCACTCATCTGCCGCTGGGCGATGGCGTGTTGCGGATGGCTGGCGAGCCCTGGATAGCGCACAGCTTTGACGCGGGGATGCGCTTCGAGAAATTGGGCAATCACGAGAGCATTTTCACAGTGCCGTTGCATGCGCAGCGGCAGCGTCACGATGCTGCGTGCCATCAGCCACGCCCCGAAAGGATTGATCGTCGCTCCCAAATGGATGCTCGCTGCATCGCGAATGCGGGTGATGAGATCCTGGCGGCCGATGACGGCACCGCCGAGGCCATCGCCATGGCCGTTGATGTATTTTGTCAGGCTGTGCATGACAAGATCAGCACCGAGCAACAGCGGTTGCTGCGCAATCACGCCGGAAAAAGTGCTGTCGACAGTCAGCCAAGCACCTGCCTCGCGGGCAATGCTAGCGCTGGCGGCGATGTCTGATACAAGCGTTGTGGGATTGGCCGGTGTTTCGATGTGGATGAGCTTGGTGTTGGGTCGCAGGGCCGCACGCACCTGCTTGGCGTCGGTTGTATCCACGAGTGAAACTTCGACGCCAAACCGCTTGCCCAAGTGTTCCACGAGCAGACCGTGGATGCCGATGTAGCAAACGCGAGAGCTAATGATGTGATCGCCTGCGCTTAAAAGGCTGAAGAAAGCACCGCCGACAGCTGCCACTCCACTGGCAAAGACGACGCAGTCTTCGCCCCCCTCTAAGCCAGCCAGCCGTTCTTCCAGATAGCGACCGTTGGGATGGCGTGAACGCGGATAGTTGTAGGCGTGCGTATTGTCCCAGGCGAATGACTCGGCGAGCGTTTCGGAGGTATCGTTGAGTTTGAAGCTGTTGGCCATCACGATCGGCCGCCGGATCGCTTTGGTTTCCGCGTCCACACCTTCGCCACAGTGGATGGCCCGCGTGGCTGGACGCAGGTTTCGCGTTTCTTCGAAGGGCAGATTCATAGCGGTGCCTTGTTGCAGAGTGTCTTGTCAGAATGGGCAGGGGAGGGCGGAGCCGTCAGCAGATCGTAGCGAGCCGGATTGGCAAGCACGCGAATCGCACTGGCAACGATTGCCAGGCACAAAAACAGCGCCGGAAAGCCACCGAGGTTGGAAAGCATGCGGATGCCCTCGAGGCCGGTCATGACCCAGCAGAAGAGGCCGATCAACAATCCCCAAGCGATCTTCACCACCCTGCTCGATTCGGAGTGTTGCGGAGAGATGCCCCGCGAACTGATGTTGCTCATGGCGTCTGTGATCCCGTCGGCCGTGGTCACAAACGACAGAAAAGCTGTGACCAAAAGAATGGGCACGAGCAGATCGGTCAGCGGCAGCCGTCCCAGAAAGCCAAATAAAACTCGCGTTGGATCGGCGGGGTCCAGCAGCGCACCCAGCCCGGCCTGTTCAAAGAGTTCCATGTGCACAACCGCGCCGCAGATGATCGCCATCCAGAGCCCGGTGAAGAGGGCTGGCAGCAGCACATTGAAGGCCAAAAAAGCGCGCACCGAATAGCCGTAGGCAATGCGTCCTAAAAATACGCCCATGATCGGCGCCCAGGCAAAGAAGGCCGAGAAGAGCATCTGCGTCCAGTCGTGCGGCCACTGTTCGCCGTGGGCGGCTCCGGTAAAGAGCACCCGTGGAAAGTAGCTGCCCAGAAAGAGCCCAAACCCCTCGACAGCGAAGTCAAGGATAAACCGTGTCGGTCCGAGAAATAGAATCAGTGCCAGAAATCCGATCAGAAATACGGTGTTGACGGTGGCGATAAAACTGATTCCTTTTGTCACTCCGCTGATGGCAGCGGCCACCGAGGTGATCATGATTGCGGCGATGATCAGCCCCAGCAAGAGTGGCGTGGGCGGCCCATCAATGCCGCAGACGTGGTGGATGCCACCCGCCAGAATCAGGCTCCCTCCGGCCAGTGCCGCAGCCAGTCCGGCAATCAGCGCATACAGGCAGACGGCATCGATGACAGGTGCGACAGTGGCGGCCCCCTGACGGCCCAGCAGGGGCACCAGGGGCGCACTCAAGCTAAACGGCGCAGCCATGTTGTAGTAGGCGAAGGCAAACATCAGGCCGACGATTGAGGCGATCGCATAGGGAGTGACCGTCCAGTGCAGGTAGACCGTGGCGATGGCAAACTGCGCCGCGGCAGGGGAGTTTTTCACGATGCCCAGCGGTGGGTTCTGCAGGTACGAGAGCGGCTCAAACACGCACCAAAATAAAATCCCAGCGGCGATGTTGGTGGTGAGCACAACGGCAAAAAGCTGCCAGCGGGTGAGCAGCGGCTGAGCGGTCGGCCCTCCCAGCACGGTGCGACCAAACGGCGAAAACCCGATGGCTGCGCACAGCCCAAGCATCACGAGCGACAGGAGCGACACGAGCCAACCGAAGCTGCTCGCGACCCACTGATGCGATTGTGTCATGACGGCTTTAAACGCTGCCGGATCGGCAAGATTTAAAGCCACCACAGCTGCGCAGAGCAAGAACGGGGGAAAAAAGACGAGTGGCCGAACGGTGTTCATGATTGTTTCAGCAGCCGTTTGATGCGCAGAAAGTCGATCGGCAGCGTGGTTGTGCCTGTGACAGCCAACTCGGCAGCGGCCTCAGCATAGGCCGGCACAAACTTAAAGCCGGCTCCGCAGAGCGGGCCGCAGAGCGTGACAAGATCGTGGTCGGGGTGCGTGTCGATGATTGGCACATCATCGGGCGTGTGGTCGTAGAGACACGTGCGCAGGCCCAGCAGCGGGCCATTGCCATCGGGAAAGAATTTCCGCAGACCGACGCGGATCAATTCCTCGTCGTGCGCATTTGGCATGCGATCAAACTGATCAGGATCGACATTTTCGCCATACCAGTGCAGGCCAATCTTGTAGCCCGGCACGTCGGTCATCATCGGAAATCCGTAATAGATGCCCGGTTCGTCGTCGATGCACCAGCAGGGCATCGCCTCAGGCAAAAAACTTTTTGCATTGCGTAACGGCCACACCCAGCCAAAGCTCATGCGGTTAGCAGTGCAGACAATCGACAGATCGGAGAGCAGTTTTCCCATCCACGGCCCGGCGCACAGCACCAACCGACCGGCAGAGTAGGTGTCGCGATCGGTCTGCACGCTGACCCCAAATCGATCCGCTTTCCAGCTCTGCACCGGCGTGTTGCCCAGAATCGTAGCTCCCTGCTGCATGGCCATGCGCACGAACGATGTGATGGCTAATTCTGGACGCAAGAGAGCGCCCGTGGGATCCCAGGTGCCCCAGTAGGGCTCTGTCAGTTGAAACTGCGGAAACCGGTGGCGGATTTCTGCCAGATCGAGTTTTTCAAAATAGCCCGTGTCTTTTGGAGCGGGGGTGCGATTGTAATGTGCAACCTGCGGTTGGCGGTGCACGTCGAGAAAGCCGGTTGTCACCATGATGTCTGGTTGCTGCGACTCGGCGACGAGCTCCCGCCACAATTCGTAAGCACGCAGGATGATCGCCTCGTAGGGGCCGCCGATATAGGGGGCGATTTTTGTCTGTCTGGAATTGCCGTGCGATCCGCCCTGTGCATGGGGAATCGCAAAGCGTTCCAGGCCCAGCACCCGGAGGCCCTGTTTGGCCAGATGGTAGCAAGTGGCCGAGCCGACAGCGCCCACACCGACCACGATAACATCGAAAGATTCTGGCATGCGATAGCGGCCGGGGCTGCAAAGCGAACGGAAGAAAGCAATGACTTTTTTACCCCATGCCGCAGTTCATTCGCAAGCCGACAGGGATGATTCTCAGGCTTTGGCCGGAGGGGCACGCAACATTCCGGGCACGCTCAGGGCAAACCCAGGGCACGCTCAGGGCACGCTCGGCACGCTGAGCGCAAGTTCTTCAGCAACTTTTCGGGCTGCTTCGGCCGATTTGGAATTTGGGAAACGGGTGCAGATGGAAGCCACAATATCGGTCAACTGCCGTTTCGCCTGCGGCAAAATCGCTGCCACTTTATCAGCTGGAAAGGTGCCGTCTGTGCTGCCGGAGAGCGTCACGAGTTTGGCCCGCAGCAGCATCAGTTTTGCAAGCTGTAGGCCGGCTTTCCATTCGGCCTGAAAATCTGGTTCCTGCTTCCATTCGCGCAGCAGCTTCGCAGCCTCAGTGCCCAGCGGATCGCCTTTAAAACTATTCGCCACGCGTTGCAGCACATCGGCAGCGCCGAGCGGTTCGGCTGGTTTTCTCGACACGGCATCGTCGATCATCTGCCGGCCGCGAGCGGTGAGTTGCTTGACCACAAACGCAGCTTCTTCGGCAGTGGCCTCGTCCTTTGAATTGCAGAGCGTTGTCGCCTTTTTGAGCCCCGCGCCAAAGAGTTGCTCATTGCGGAGCAGTTCGTTAAACGCAGTGAGTTTTTCGAGCGTGCGTCCAGCGAGCACTGCGGCGGGAACAGATTTTACCGCCAGACGCGCCGCTGCTTCCACGTCAAACGGCGAACCTCTGTAGAGGCACTTGCCCAGATGGTCAAAGAGCATGCAGTGTGGGATGCCGGAAAAATCACCCCCATCTTTGACGGTGGCGTTTTCGACAATCGTAAAAGTGACCCCCAGGCTGGCAGCGGCTTTGACAACCTCATCGGCGGGGCCGCCTTGAGCGTGGGCACCGATGACGACGAGCCCCAGGGGAGCCAGTTCGGCATGTAATTGCTCCAGCTTCGGCATACTTGCCAAGCAGGGGGGGCAGTGCACGCCCCAAAACTCCAGCAGCACCGGTCGCTGGACGAGATTGGCAGCCACGAGCCGTGGCCCCGATAGATGGTTGCCCACGCTGATGCCCGCAGCCGTCACGGCCATGTTGAACTCATCGGCCGCACATGCCAGCCCGGCAAGGAGGGCGGCTAGCGTGAACGCTGCGGCCCGGCCGCCCAGTCGAGCGAGAGGCGGAGAGTATCTCACCAAGAGCGTTCCTTCCCAAGGCGTGTTGGATCGGCGGTATTGCAGCCGCCACGACTCTTGAGCGTAACACACTTCTGCGGTGTGTCGCGACAGGCTTGCCTGCCAAGAGTTGCAACCGGGAGGCCGACGGTTGGCGTTTCGCTGCCCAAAAAAATCGTCGCCCCGGCCGAAGCAAAACCGATTCGGAACTCAAAACACTTGTTTGTTTTTTTAGTTCCGACTGCTGGCCAATCGCTTCCGCCAGCTGAAGCCCGCGAAGGCCAAGCCGGTAAACAGGAGCACCAAGGTGCCCGGCTCGGGCACGACAGCCGTTGTGATGGTCAAGTAACTAGAACCGGCCCCGCCGCCGAGCAGATTTGAACCTGCCACGGTATCGTTGTAATTAATGGTCCATGAATTGGCTCCCAGTGTGAAAGATGTATCATCCAAGTAGCCAGCAAAGGTGCCCGAGTTCCATGTGCCGGAGTAGCTGATGAGCGTCAGTTTTTCCAACGCCAACGAAGTGCTGGTGCCCAAATCCATCAGACCGAGCGAGACACCCGATGCGATATTGAGGTTGCCGGTGATGTTCATCAAATCGCCATCCAGCACA
>CAMBUD010000002.1 GCA_945871035.1 Planctomicrobium piriforme
CACGAAACCCTAGAGCCACGGGTGTATCTCGCGGCAGACATCGGCTCCGCTGCGACAGCGTTCTCTCGGCAGATCGAGTGGCAGGGTCACTCCGCTGAGGCCCGCAGCGACGCATGGATTGTGCGCGCCACCTCGGCGAGCCTCCCGGCGTCGGCATTCAATCCCGCCGCGAGTTGGCAATCGGCTTCTTTGGGTGAAGGTTTTTATACGCTCAAAGCGCCCCATGCCAGTATGCAGGATGTGCTCGGCTGGGCCGCACGCACGCAGGGAGTTGCCTACGTTGAACCCGATTTCGTGATTGCTCCCACAGTCCTCCCCAACGATCCTTCCTTCAGCACGCTCTGGGGTCTCAACAACGTCGGCCAGTCAGGTGGCGTGGCAGACGTCGACATCGATGCTCCAGAAGCATGGAACACGACCACTGGTTCCAGATCAGTCGTTGTCGCCGTGATCGACACCGGCATCGATTACAACCATCCCGATCTGGCTGCCAATGCCTGGAGCAATCCCGGCGAGGTGGCTGGAGACGGCATCGACAATGATGGCAACGGCTACGTTGACGATGTGCGGGGCTACGACTTTGCCAATAGCGACTCCAATCCGATGGACGACAACGGCCACGGCACGCATGTCTCGGGCACAATCGGAGCCGTTGGCAACAATGGCATCGGCGTGGCGGGCATCAACTGGCAAGTGTCGATCATGGGGCTCAAGTTTTTGAGTGGCGATGGCAGTGGCTCGACCAGTGGGGCCGTTGCGGCCATCAATTACGCCACACGGATGCGTCGCGATTTTGGGATTAACATCGTTGCCACCAACAATAGTTGGGGCGGCGGCGGCTCTTCCAATGCCCTCCGCGATGCCATTACAGCCGGTGGTCAGGCAGGGATTCTCTTTGTGGCCGCTGCCGGCAACGAGGCGACGAATAATGACGTCACTCCCGCCTATCCGGCCAACTACACCAGCGAAGCGGTCATCTCAGTGGCAGCCACGGATCGCTCCAACAACTTGGCCAGCTTTTCTAATTACGGCGCAACCAGCGTCGACTTGGCTGCGCCCGGCGTGAGCATCTATTCCACAACTCCAAACAATACCTACGCCTCGTACAGCGGCACCTCGATGGCCACTCCGCATGTGACTGGCGTGGTGGCCCTTCTGGCCGCCGCCAACCCGCAAGCCACCGCCGCTCAGATTCGCACGGCGATCCTGTCGGGCACGACTGCGGTTGCCGGCTTGACAGGCAAAGTGGCCACAGGCGGTTTACTCAACGCTGCCAATGCGATGCAACTGCTGTCTGGCACGACGCCTCCAGTAACGCCTCCCGTAACGCCTCCAGTGACGCCTCCAGTAACGCCGACCGATCCACTAGAGCCCAACGACTCAATTGCTTCAGCCAGCCAAGTGGCACTCGTCAACGGACGAGCCACTGTCAGCGGCATTGTTGGGAATGGCGCCAACGGCGCTCGCGATGTTGATCTGTACGCGATCAATTTAGTGGCCGGTGCCGTGCTCACGATTGATGTCGATGCCCAATCGCTTTCGCCAGCATCCCCGCTCGATTCATTTGTTCGCCTGTTCAATGTTGACGGCAGCCAACTGGCCAGCAACGATGATTTTGGCGGTTCGTATGACAGCTATCTGGTTTTCACGGCTCAGACAACGGGAACCTACTACGTCGGCGTGTCGGGCTACGGCAACGCTGCCTACAATTCGCTGACGTCCGGAAGCGGTTCGAGCGATGGTTCAACCGGCGACTACAGCACAACATTCGCTGTTGCCCTGCCGGCTCTCCAGGCCGATATCGTTGACGTGACACCCGATCCTCGCACGACGGCAGTCGACTCCATTGCCATCACATTCAACCGTGCTGTCACCGGCTTTGATGTTGCCGACCTGCGGCTTGTGCGCGGTGGGTTAGATGTTTCGCTGGCCGGGGCTGTGGTGACCTCAACCGACGGCGTGAGCTGGGTGCTTGTTGGCCTCGCATCTGCCACCTCATCGACGGGGGTTTACACGCTCACGCTCAATGCTGCCAACAGCGGCATTGTAGATGCCAATGGCATCGCTCTTGCCGCCGCGGTCTCAGATACGTGGACCGTGACAGCCGCTGCCCTTGTGGATGCTGGCGACACCCTGTTGACGGCCTCTGTGATCCCGGCCGGTCAGGTTGGGACTGTTCGGCTCTCCGGCCGGATTGGCGACGGTCGCTCCGGTGCAAAAGACGTCGATCTCTACCGGGTCACGTTGCTAGCGGGGCAGCGATTGGTTGTGGATATTGATGCACGGTCGCTGGCAGGCTCGTCCACGCTGGACAGTTATGTTCGGCTCTTCAACAGCACAGGCCGCCAGCTGGCCAGGAACGATGATTTTGACGGTTCGTATGACAGCTACCTAGCGTTTACGGCGCAAACCGCCGGCACGTATTACGTCGGAGTCTCCGGCTACGGAAACGCTGCGTACTCTCCGACTCGCGATGCCTCGGGAAGAAATGGCTCGACGGGCGTCTATCAGATTGCGCTGGGCTTTTCGGGAACAACTGCCACGGCTGCCTCGCGAACGCCTGGCAGTTCGATGCGCATGATGGGTTCTGCCGATAGCGTGCAACTCTACCGTCAAGCGGCCTTTGCTGCTTTTTCGAGCTCCTGCGCGGCGGTGCCAGCAACTTCCTTTGCGAATAGAAATATTCGCCGCCTGTAAAAAGAAGCCCTCGAGCTTAGGTTCGATGCTAGCCGCTTAGCTGCGATGCTCGGACGAGGCAACGGCCATCAACAACTGTAAAAGCCGGTGGGCTAATAGTCAGTCGCCGGTTGTAAAACGGTGAACCATCGTGTGTCGATAGGTCTGCCCAGGATCGAGCCGTGTGCTGGGCCAATCGGTGTTATGGATACTGTCGGGATATTTCTGTGTTTCCAAGCAGATGCCGTTTTGCTTGGCGTAGACCGCTCCATCTTTTCCCTTCAAAGTGCCGTCCAGATAGTTACCCGTGTAAACCTGTATCCCAGGCTGATCAGAAATGATTTCCATTGTGCGACCACTCTGGGGCTCGCGGAGAATGGCGTGGCTGCGCATGGTTGAGCCCACTTCCTTCCCTTGCTGTTGGCCGTCTACTTGGCCGTCTACTTGAGGGTCGCGCACCAGAAAATTGTGGTCGATGCCACCCGCATTTTTCCCATCCGCACTTGGGGGCAGGGCGTCGATCGCTGCTCCGAGTGCAACGGCAGGCTTGGCCTCTGGTCGGAAATCAAACGGAGTGTTTTCTACGGCTGCAAACAGACCTGTCGGAATGCTCCCCGCATCAACCGGCGTGTATTGGTCGGCAAAAACCGTCAATTCATGATCGCGGATTGTGCCGGAGGCATGACCTCCGAGATTCCAATACGAGTGGTGCACCATGTTGATAATCGTTGGCGCATCGGTTGTGGCTGACATTTCCACTCTCAATTCACCCGCTGGAGTAAGCGTGTAGGTAACCGTCGCTGTCACCTGACCAGGATAGCCCTCGTCGCCATCCGCCGACACCATCTGCAAATCGAGCGCCGGACCACTTTCCGAGAGCCGCGGCGTTGCCTGCCAGAGCTTTTTGTCAAAACCAACACGACCGCCATGCAAGTGGTGCGCACCATTATTAATTGCAAGCTGATACTGTTTACCGTTCAACTCAAACGCACCGGCGGCAATCCGATTGGACACGCGGCCACAGATGGCACCGAAGTAGGGGTGTTCGGCGAGATACCCGTCGAGAGAGTCGAACCCGAGCACGACGTCAACTGTTTGACCACCCACAACCGCGCCCGAAAGAGGCACCGCAAAGCTTGTGAGAATCGCACCGTAGTCAGTAATTGTGGCCTTCCATCCACCGGGCACCTCCAATGTGTACAGGCTCACCGGCCGTCCATCGGGCAGCTTTCCAAATGGCGTTTTCTGTGGAGGCTGGAGCGTGCCTGAAGATGGCGACTGGGACACGTTTAACTCTCCGGTGGGGGGG
This sequence comes from Planctomicrobium piriforme, assembly GCA_945871035.1. Taxonomy (GTDB): domain Bacteria; phylum Planctomycetota; class Planctomycetia; order Pirellulales; family UBA1268; genus BAIKAL-G1-2R. Next base: position 3,986 of record CAMBUD010000002.1, read on the forward strand.
ATGGATGGTTTTGTACAAGCAGTGCCCAATAAGAGCACTGCCCACAGCACTGCATATCCGATGGTCAGATTAAAAGACCGTGTCATAACAAGCTCTCCAAAAATAGAACGATCTATTGACGAGCATTCCTTGGATGAAGTCCGTTTACTCGAATAGATTTGATCAAGGATTTAGCCCTGCTGCTGGGGCTTGGGTTGCACGCGTGGCCGCGATGCCGACACGCCAGCTTCGACTTCCGTCTGCCGCCGACTGATCCAGCCGTCGATGCTCCAAGGCCCCCCTCCAAACGCAACCAACGCCAACAATCCTCCAGCGATCGCCATGTTCTTCATGAATTGGATTGTTTGCAACTGCTGCTGAATAGGATCCGCGAATGTCCAGAAGTCGTGAAAGTAGTAGGTGGCAGCGACTACAAATACGAAGAGGCACATCGAACCGATCCGCGTCCATGCGCCGCTGATCACTGACAGACCGCCGATCAACAACAGGCCAATCGCGCCAAACAGGGCAAACCTTGGATTGGGCACGCCCTCCGACTCCATGTAGGCAGCCGTTGCCTTGAACTGCGGAATCTTGTTGCCGATAGCGCTGGCCAGAAAAATGGCCGCCAACAACAGTCGCGCCAGCAGCGACACAAAACCCTGCACCGCCGTTGCCACCTGCGCCATGATGAGTTCCTTACATTTTTTTAAACAAGCCAAACAAGGCTGCCAAAAATCTTAGCAAATGGTCGCGGAAACAGCGAGATTCAGGCAAGAGCAGATCGACCGCTCAAGTGGCTCTTACAGCATAGCGGGGGTTTGCAGGGCCGGTTGGTCGCGCGTAATGCAGTGCAGGCCACCGCGACCGCGAATCAACTCATGGCAAGCGACGGGGACCACCACGCGATCGGGAAAGCAGTCCACGAGCGTTCGCAGCGCGGATTCGTCGGCCGCTGTGCAAAAGACAGGCACGGCAACAACACCATTGGCAATGTAGAAATTGAGAAAGCTCGCCGGAAGCTGTACACCATCAAAAGCAAACCGCGATGGAATCTCGATCGGGATCACTTCCAACCGCCGGCCCTTGGCATCTACAAGCGTGCGCAACAGTTCAATGTTGGCCTCCAATGGATCGTGGTTGGGGTCGAGTCGGTCGGGTTGCCGCGCGGCTACGACCCGACCTGGAGCTACAAATCTTGCCAATTGATCGATATGGCCGTCGGTATCGTCGCCAGCAAGTTCGCCACCCACCCAAAGCAGACGCTCGATTCCCAATTGCGCGCAGATCACCTGCTCGAGAACTTCGAGCGAGAGACCCGGATTGCGCGCCGGATCTTGGACACAGCGATGATTCACCAGCAGCGTTCCCTCACCGTCGGTCTCAATCGCGCCACCTTCCAGCACAACGCTCTGCTGAAAGACCTGCATCCCCAGCAGTTTGGCAATCCGTTGAGCCACCTGCGCATCGGCTTCCCACGGCGGATATTTACCCCCCCAGGCATTCCATTGCCAGGCAACGGCAGCCGGCAGTTGCGATGCGCTCTTGTGCGGCACGAGGAACACGGGCCCAGTGTCGCGCAACCACGCATCGTTGGTGGGAATATCGAATAGTTCAATGGCGTGCTTGGCAGCGATCGATCTCAGGCAATTGCCCGCTTCGACCAACGCAGCGCCAGAGGCAACAATCCGCACCGGTTCATAGTCGGCAAGCAGCCGAGCAAATGCCGCAAAGAAAATAGGGATCGGTCCAAAATCGCCAAGCCACGTGGCCCGGCGGTGCGGCCACGCCAACCATGTGGCAGCATGGGGCTCCCATTCGGCGGGCAGACGGTAGCCGAAAGAGTCCTGACAGATACTCATTGTTTTATCCGCCACGCTTTAAGTCCTTCGGTGCTCGATCGCTTGCGTCGCTCCAACGCTTGAGAAGGTCTCCGTAGCTCTCGATGCGGCGATCACGGAAGAATGGCCATCGCGTGCGCGACCATTCAATCCGTTCTAGATCGCATTCAACGACAACGATTGCCGCCGTATCGTGACTGGCCTTGGCGATGAGTTCTCCGCTGGGCGCATACACAACGCTCGCACCCCAGAACGAGAGCGCACCTTCGCGGCCCGTGCGGTTGACTGCCACAACAAACACTCCATTTGCAATCGCATGGCTTCTGAGCATTGTGTCCCATGCTTCGTACTGCGATCGATGCTGGGATTCTTCGCCGTCGAGCCAGCCAATGGCCGTGGGATAAAAGAGCACTTGGGCCCCAGCCATCGCCGTCAGCCGCGCGGCCTCTGGGTACCATTGATCCCAGCAGACGAGTGGCCCAATATTTAACCGACTCGTCGCAACCGAGACAAACCCCGTATCGCCCGGTGCAAAATAAAACTTTTCGTAGTAGTGCGGGTCATCCGGGATGTGCATCTTGCGATAGGTGCCGACGAGTGAGCCATCGGCTTCAAAGACCACTGCCGTGTTATGGAATAGACCCGGTGTGCGACGCTCAAAGACGCTGCCCAGGATCACCACTCCGTACTGCTTGGCCGCGACTGCCAGCAGGTCGGTGAGCGGTCCCGGCACCGACTGTGCCTGAGCGAATTTTGTCTGATCTTCACTCTGACAGGGATATTCACCGGCGAAGAGTTCTTGCAGGCAAACCACCTCTGCCCCTTGCTGTGCCGCCGCGGCAATGCCGGCCAGCGCCTGCGCACAATTGTCGGTCTGCGATGGCGTGCAGATCGACTGTACAAGCCCAATTCTGACCACTCGTTTTTGAGCGTCTGCTGCCTGGGGCGAATGGTGCGGAGGCCGACTCATCTCGCAACCGTCTGCAATGTTCCTGCCCTGGTGCCGGCCTGTCGTTCGAGCTTGGCTGCCGGCACGGGAAACTGCTCCGCCAATTCTGCCACCTCACTTTTAGTGGCTGCTACGAGAGCCGTGTCGTCGGCTGATTTGAGGACTCGCAGGATCCAGTTGGCAATCCGCTGCATTTCGTCACTGCCCATACCACGGGTTGTCAATGCGGGCGTGCCGAGGCGAATCCCCGAGGGATCCATCGGCTTGCGCTCATCGAAAGGGATCATGTTTTTGTTGCAGGTAATGCCACAGCGATCGAGAACCTCCTCAGCTAACTTGCCACCAATGCCAAGTGGAGTTACGTCCACTAGCATCAGATGATTATCGGTGCCGCCGCTGACGAGTTTGACGCCACCGCAGGCCAGGGCGGCAGCGAGCGTTCGCGCATTGTCGACAACCTTTTGCGCATACTCTTTGAAGTCGGGTTGCAGTGCTTCACCAAAGGCCACCGCCTTGCCGGCGATCACATGCATCAGCGGCCCGCCCTGCGTGCCAGGAAATACAGCGCGATCGAGCGCCTTAGCATTCTCGGCACGACACATTGCGATGCCGCCACGGGGACCGCGCAGTGTTTTGTGGGTGGTGCTCGTAACAAAATCTGCCACCAGCAACGGATTATTGTGGATGCCTGCCGCCACAAGACCGGCATAGTGCGCCATGTCGACCATGAGCTTAGCGCCAACATCGCGAGCAATTTCGGCAAACGTGTCGTGTGGGATCTCACGCGGATAGGCACTGGCACCAGCGACGATCAATTTCGGCTTGTGCTCGCGGGCCAGCGCAGCAATCTGATCGAAATCGAGCAGATTATTATCGCGGCGGACACCGTAATGGACAAAGCGGTAGAGGATACCGGAACTATTGAGCTTCATGCCGTGCGTGAGATGACCGCCGTGCGCAAGATCAAACGCCAAGACCGTATCGCCGGGCTGGATGGCCATCAGATACACCGCGGAGTTGGCTTGGCTACCCGAGTGGGGCTGTACGTTGACGTGCTCGGCTCCGAACAGCTGCTTGGCCCGCTGCCGTGCCAGTTCTTCAACCGTGTCAACAAACTCACAGCCGCCGTAATAGCGATGGCCCGGATAGCCTTCGGCGTATTTGTTTGTGAGCACACTGCCCACTGCCTGCATGACTGCCGGACTCGTGAAATTTTCGCTGGCGATCATCTCCAGGCCATCCTGCTGCCGGACCTGCTCCGCTGCAATCGCCGCCCACACGTCGGGGTCATCCTGTTCCACAAAATTCACGGTACTGTTATTCACGGTGCTGTTCCTCTCAAGTTCACGATTTTGATTCATTTCATTGTTGTGGGCCGGTTCGATACCGTCAACGCACACTCATTCCAGCAAGAGTGGTTCGGGCATGAATGTCACAATCGGGATCAGAAATGCCGCCAGCCCAAGGGCGATGCGCCCGCGGCCCAGCGACTGGCCATCCTCGCGTATTGGCGGGTGATCAGCACCCATCAGCGTGACGACTACAACCATCACAATCCAGTTGTAGCGCCCCAGCAGAACAATGGCAAGAATGGAGGCCACAAGGATCGCTCGTGCAATCCATTTTGCCCGTTCGCCAAAAAGTGCGTAGCTAACGTGGCCGCCATCCAGTTGGCTGATTGGAAGCATGTTGAGTCCCGTGACAAGCAGGCCAACCCAGCCGGCCATAAACAGCGCGTTGGGATCGATTGTGGTACCGCTGTCGAGATCCGGACGGGCCAGGGCGAGAATCCAACTCGCCAGCGGCGGCAGTGCAAATGGATTTTGATCCGCTGCGGCACCGGTGAACATGCCGATCGCGAGTAGGGGCACCGCCACCACGAGCCCAGCCAGGGGGCCAGCAATCGCAATGTCAAACAGCTGCCGCCGGTTAGCCCGCGAGCCCTCCATGCCAATCACGGCCCCAAGCGTGCCAGTGAGCAACACAGGTATCGGAATAAAAAACGGTAGCGTGGCAGGAATGCGATGCAGCCGGGCCGCAATGAAGTGCCCCGCCTCATGCGCAGCCAGCACCGCCATCACTGCCGCCATGTAGACCAGTCCACGTGGCCAGTGCGCGAAAAAATCGGTGGTAATCTGGTCGTTGATCGTCAATAAGACCGGCTGCCAACCGACCACACCCGCCGCAAATGTGGTGGCCGCCGTCAGACAAAACAAAATCGCCGGTAGCCGCAGTGCCGGCTGCGGCATCGTGCGCAGCGGTTCGGCCCGAACTGGTAAAAAACCGTCTGCTTCAAAAGGATGGGAAACTGGCTGCATGTCTCTGCAGAATACCGCTTTTCCATGCGGGCCGTTACCCTACCCAAGCCGTTAGCTGATAAACTCTCCCAGCGGCGACACATTTAGGACACTCTCTAGGGATTTCCTCCATGCAAAAGCATTTTTTCCAAACCCATTTTTCGCAACAACACCGAGCCTGTGCGCTGGCTGTCGCGTGTGCCCTGTCGCTGCTACTATCAGCTCTGGCCCCCCAGCAATCCGCTGCAGCCGAGCGGCAAATATTGGCGGTTGCGGCCTGCGACAGCTATGGCGATCTCAAAAAACAAATTGCCTGGCTGGGCAATCAAATCAACAATCCCGGTCTGGCTGGCATGGTTGAATCCGTGCTCTTGCTGGGGACACAGGGCAAGGGGCTCGCCGGGCTGGACGTCAAACGACCACTGGGAGTTGTGCTCACAACGGCTGGCGATGATCTGTCGGCTCATGCGTTTGTGCCGGTCAAGGATGTTGATAAATTACTCGATTCACTGCAAAGCATCACCGGGCCGGTTGATCGCTCTGATGACAGCCGTCGGATCACGCTGCCCAGCGGAGAGCGTCTGGTAGTTGTTGAAAAAAACGGCTGGGCAATTCTGTCGCTGGAGGGCGGCGATGCCGGCATAGCCGATCCGGCGGCGATTTTTGCGCCCTTGGTTGCGGATTTTTCACTGGGCATCGAAGCGTTTCCAAGCTTGCTGCCAAAGTCCCTGCAAAAGCAACTCCAAACGTTACTGCAGCAGGGAGCAGCGGCCGCGGCCGCCAACGGACAATCACTGGATGACGATTCTCTCCAAGCGGCAGTCGCAGGCCTGAGCCAAACGGAATCGCTCACGCTGGGCTTGGCGATTGACAGCGAAAAGAATCGTGTTTTTCTGGAAAATCGTGTCATGGCTGTGGCAGGTTCTCAAGCGGCTGCAGCGATTGCCGCAGCGGGTAATGGAGTGCTGACGGTCGCCACGCCGCCGGCAGCCGACGGCAAGCAACCGGCTCTCTACTTGCATGCGGTGCAGCCCCTCACAAAGGAGTCGCAAACGCAGGCCCTACAGGTGTTCGACCAAGCGCTCGACCAAGCGCGCGACCAAGCGCTGGCCAACGCTCGCGCAGATGCGCTGGTGCAGACGCTTGCTTTAGTCTGCCGCGAGATACTCGCCGGAATGCTGGCCTCCGGTGGCATCGATGCGGTCTTGGCCGTTGATATAAGTGAGACAACGGAAGAAAACCCGCTCCCCGCGCTCTTTGCAGGCACGCGTGTGAAGGAGGGAACCGCCATTGAAAAGCAGTTGAAGCAATTGCTGGCTGATAAAAAAAATCTCCCGGCTGGCGTCAGTGTTGCATTCGACACCGATACCGTGGCGACCGCACGTCTGCATGCTGTTCGCCTTGATCTGAGCGCATCACCGGTGGCTGAAAAGCTGGGCGACTCGCTCGAGATTACGTTGGCAATTGCTCCGGAATACGTCTTTGTGTTGGCGGGGGGTGATCCGAAAAAACGGCTCGCTGAATTGCTCAAAACAAATGGCCGCAAGAATGCCACCGCCAAGCCGGTAGCGACGGTGCAACTCGCCATGGACCGCCTGCTTGATTATGCCGCTCAACTGGGAGCTGGACCGCAGGCCACGCTGGCTGCTGAGGCTGCTAGAGTCGGCACAGAAGGATCGCTCGTTCAACTCTTGATCAGACCCATCGAACGCGGATTGGCCACGCGGTTGTCGGTGGATGCCGGCGTGCTGCGGGCCGGGGCCGCAATGGCAACCCAGCCCGGCGGCAACAGGCCCGTTCCTCTGCCACCTGGATTTCCTTTGCCGCTACCTCGCTGATGCCGCCGGCCCACAATACAGGCATACAATTGATGAGCACACAACCGTACGAGAAGCTTTGTGAATCCCTCTAGCCTTGAAGCACACAACCGTGACACGACCGGCCGCGAGGCTGCTGGTATCCGCCGACAGATTGCGGGCGTGAGTGTGGCCGACTTGGCCCAGCAGTACGGCACACCGCTGTATGCCTACGACGCCGAGATGATCCGCCGCCGTTGCCGCGATCTTACCGCATGGGATACGGTGCGATTCGCCCAAAAAGCCTGTTCGAATCTGGCCGTCTTAAATCTCATCCGCGGTGCGGGAGTGATGGTTGACGCGGTGAGCGTCGGTGAGATTCACCGCGCGCTGGCCGCCGGTTATTCACCCCACACTTCTGGCACTCCTGCGGCCGACAGCCTGCCGCCAGTGCACCCGATCGTGTACACCGCCGACATCTTCGATCGCGAGAGCCTCGACGCGGTTGCCATGCTCGGCATCCATACCAACTGCGGCTCGGCCGACATGCTTGAACAACTGGCCCAGCGAGTGCCAGGCTCCAGCGTGACACTGCGAGTGAACCCCGGCTTTGGTCACGGTCACAGCCAGAAGACAAATACCGGCGGCGAAGGGTCGAAGCATGGCATTTGGCACGAAGATATTCCCGAGGTGCTCAAGCGGGCCGAGTGGGCTGGGCTCTCCGTGAGTGGACTCCACATGCACATTGGCAGCGGTGCCGATTTATCGCACCTCGCCGAAGTGGCTGGATCACTCGAGCGGGTGGCCATCGAGATTGGCCGGTCGCTCACGATGATCAGCGCCGGTGGCGGCCTACCCGTCCCCTATAAGCCAGGCGAAGTGCATGCCGACTTGGCGGGTTATTTTCAGCTCTGGGACGACACGCGCAAAAAGTTAGAGGCCACGTTTGGCCACCGAATCCGACTGGAGATCGAACCGGGTCGCTATCTCACCGCCGAGTCAGGATTTGTCGTCACCGAAGTGCGGGCCATTAAAAGCCAGGGCTCACGCAAATATCTCCTCGTCGATGCGGGATTCAACACACTGGCCCGCCCCGTGCTCTACGGCTCATGGCACCCGATGAGTCTGTGTCCCACTGCGATGCATGCTGGGGCAGCCGATGGGCCATTTGAAGAAGTTGCCGTCGGTGGCCCCTTATGCGAATCGGGGGACATCTTCACGCAGCAGGATGGCGGTTTTGTTGAGACCCGTTCCCTGCCCTGCGCCACCGTCGGCGATTATCTGGTGATTGAGATAGCCGGTGCCTATGGCTTTGCAATGGCGAGCAATTACAACTCCAAGCCACTGCCGGCCGAGGTTCTGATCGACGCTGGAAAAGCACGGCTCGTGCGGGCCCGCCAGACTCCCGAGGATCTGGTACGCGGGGAAACCTGCTAAGAGACTGGGGAAAAAGGCCGCCTGCATTTTGGCCCTTTCCATTACCGGTCCGACCGCTACGCTATTGAGAAGTGAATATTCACGGTTCCACTGCCGATTGTGATCTCTATGGCAAAGCAAGGTCCTCGTAAAAAGCTCCCCAAAGAACTGGCCGTTATCAATGCCGATAACTGCACCGGCTGCGAGGCCTGTCTGGAGGTCTGTCCAGTTGATTGCATCATTAAGGTGCAGCAATTCGACCAGTTTCAAAACCTGCAGAGTTGGTGCGAGATTGACGTTGAACGGTGCGTGGGCTGCGAAGTGTGCGTACACATTCCCGGTAAAAAGTCGAACCCGTACGAACTCAAAGTCTGTCCGTGGGATGCCATTGAAATGGTGGCAACCGAGGAGGTTGCGCAGGTTGTTGCGCAGATTGGTGGGCCGCCGGAATACGTCGAGAAAAATTGGGATCGTCTCGTCGGCGCTGCACAGCACCTCGCCGAACTCAAGGTTCTAGCGGGTTAACAGCCTGCTTCCAACGTTGCGTGCGACCCAGCATCTGTGTTGGAAACAGATCGCTGCTGCTCCCTTTTCACTCTCCGGGATGCTGAGGAATCGTGGCCTGGCCGCTCAATCGCGTCGGTAGGCCCCCGTTTGACGAACCCCACACAAAGAGCTACAACTTGACAGATGTTCACTGCTGCGAGGAATCTGTCCATGCCAGTCAAAACCGTCTTGGCAACTGCTTTGGAAGCTCCGGTCGCCGGTAGCTTCCGTGACCACGTCCGACTCGCCTGCCTGTCAGGCGTTGGCCCGCGACTGCGGCAAGTGCTGCTCGAGCGATTCGGCTCGCCAGCGGGTGTGTTTGCGGCCAGTCCTCATGAGATTGCCTCCGTGGACAGGATCGGCAAAAAGATTGCGGCTCTGATTACCCAAGTCGATGATTCGACTGCCGACGAAGTGATCGGTCTTTGTCGCCAACAAGCAGTCGACATTCTGGTGGCTGGCAGCGCCGGTTATCCTGGGCTGCTGTTACAGATCCCTGATCCGCCTGGGTTGCTATTTGTGCGTGGCAAACTGCTCCCCTGCGATTCTCTGGCGGTGGCTATCGTTGGTGCGCGGCATGCCACAGCCTACGGCCTCAAGATTGCCGAGCAACTTGGGGCCAGCCTTTCGCGTGCTGGCTACACCATTGTCAGTGGACTGGCGCGCGGCATCGATGCCGCAGCTCATCGTGGCGCACTCGCCGCCGGCGGTCGCACAATCGCCGTCCTCGGTAGCGGTGTGCTCAACATCTATCCCCCAGAGCATGCCGATCTGGCCGAGGACATTATTGGCAACGGGGCCATGATCAGCGAAGCACCTCCACTGGCAGAGCCGTATCCGGGAGCCTTTCCGCAGCGCAACCGCATCGTGTCAGGCTTATCACTCGGCACAGTTGTCGTGCAGGCATCGGAGCGATCCGGTGCTCTGATCACCGCGCGGATGGCAAGCGAACAGGGTCGTGAAGTGTTTGCCGTTCCGGGTGCAATCGACTGCCGAATGTCGCAGGGCTGTCACCAATTGCTTCGCGATGGTGCTAAGTTAGTGGGAAATGTTGACGACATTCTGGATGAATTTGGTCCCTTATTTGCAACCACTACGACAGCAGAGGGACGAACCGTGCGAAGCCCGGCCGAACTGCAACTGGGCGAAGTCGAGCGGCAGGTACTCGATGCGATTGGGCAGGAATCGACAACGGTCGATGAGGTGATTGATGGTAGTGGTCGGACGGCATCGCAGGTGCTGGCTACGATTGGCGTACTCGAAATGCGTCGGCTCATCCGCCGCCTGCCTGGCAACCGCGTGGCTCTTGCATGAGGCCCCGCCACAGCCGGCTTCTTTCGCAGCCGAAAGATGCGTAGACTAGCTATCCGCAGTTTGCTTTTGCAGTCTGGCAGCGACTTTCATTCCGCACCCACACCCCTGAGTTTTTATGGATACAGCCCTTTTCAACCGCTCCGAATCGATTCGATTACGACTTCTCCAACTCCGAGACTCTCTTTGACTGGGCAGGTCGCAAGCAGTCCGTCGCGCGAATCGAAGACGCTATGGGACAGGCTGACTTCTGGTCAAATAGCGAAAAAGCTCAGGCAACTGTCGCCACTCTTAAAAGCATCAACACAATCCTGAAGCCTCTCGAAGAGGCAATGGCCGTCGGTGAGGATCTGCAGGCCCTTGAGGAATTAGCCCGCGAGGACGGTTCACTTGAGGGGGATCTGGCTGGTGAAGCAGATCGTTTTGGAAAATTAGTGGATGCCTTGGAATTGGCTTCACTTCTCTCTGGCCCCCACGATGCGTCTGATGCGCTCGTGTCCATCAATGCCCGAGACGGCGGAACCGATGCGAACGACTGGGCTGAAATGCTGCTGCGAATGTACTCGGCGTGGGCTGGAAAACGCAGCTATACGATTGAACTTCTGGATCGTCAGGACGACGGTGTGGCTGGCATTCAAAGCGCAACAGTTGCCATTCGTGGGCCGTTTGCTTACGGCTATCTTCGGGGAGAAACCGGCATTCATCGACTTGTGCGCATCAGCCCGTTCAACGCTGAAGGGAAGCGACAAACGAGTTTTGCTGCGGTCGACGTTTCGCCAGAAATAGCCGACGACAACACCGAAGTGGAGCTCCGCGATGAAGACATCCGCGAGGATGTCTTCCGGGCCAGTGGTGCCGGTGGTCAGCATGTCAATAAAACTTCCAGCGCGATTCGTCTCACTCATTTTCCAACAGGGATCGTCGTTCAATGCCAAAGCGAACGCAGCCAGCACAAGAATCGGGCCACCGCCATCAAGATGCTGCGTGCCCGAATGGCACGGCTCGAAGAGGAAAAACGCGAGGCTGAGCAACTCGCCCGCTACAAGCAGCAACCCAAAACAGGATTTGGCTCACAGATTCGCAATTACTTTCTCCACCCCGATCAACGCGTCAAGGATCAGCGCACGGGCCACTATGTGGGCAATTTTCAAAGTGTGCTCGATGGCAACCTCGATGGATTTTTTGATGCCTACCTCAAGTGGAAGGCCTCTGGATCAGCGCCGCAGATCGCAACTGACGACGCCTAGGATTGCTTGCGTGCTGGGCAAGGCTCGCTGCTGCCGACCATCCCATTGGCTTTCAATGCCACATTCCAGACAATCCTGCGGTCTTGCAGACCGCTCGAAAGGCAGAAGTCTCTTCGTAGCACACGCGATGCTCGGGTGACTGGACTGTTCTGGGGCGGATGGATACAGTTTGAGAAGTTCGGTGCTGGCACATTAGGAAAACGAATGGCGGAAAAAGAACAGGCTCTTGAGGTGGAAGGCGTTGTCACGCAAGCTCTGGCCAACACGCGCTTTCGCGTACAGATCACCGGAGGCCACATCGTCAATGCGCATGTGGCGGGGAAAATGCGGAAAAACTTTATTCGCATTGTGCCCGGCGACAAGGTGAAAGTCGAACTCTCACCCTATGACCTCACCAAAGGGCGGATCACGTTTCGCGAGCGCTAAGCTCCGGCTGTAAAAGCTGCTTGCGAAGAATCCCTCCGAAGAATCCTTCGGGGTCTCTCGTTGCACCGGCTGAAGGTTTCCGGACTTTAGACCGGCATGACCATCAGGTGCTTATTCGGCAGCTGGCTGGCCATCTTGCGGATCCGTTACCCGATCTGCTTGCGGTTCGGGTAACGACTGCTTTTTTTCCGCTGCTGGCTTTTCTAAAAACTGCTTGAGATCGCCAAATGTTCGCAACGGTTCCTTGCCTTCTTTCATCGCTTTTGTGATCAGGGCTGCTGGCTTGCTTGGCCCGCCAGCGGTATAGGTTTTAGGTTGCTGCTCTCGGGCTTGTCGCCCTTCGCGGCCACGGGACGGCTGCGAGGGCCGAGATGGGCTAGGGCGGCCTGCCGGCATTCCTCGCGATTTAGCGGGCTCGACTGATTGCGTACGTGGCCGAGCCCCTTCGCGCCGGCCGCGGGCAGAGCCGTTTGGCTCCTCCTGCTGGTGGCCAGCGCTGGGTGCGCTGTTGCGATGGTCTTGTTGTTGGCCAGGCGCAATCATTGTCAGCGCCACGCGACGGCGAGCCTTGTCGAGCTCAAGCACCCACACCTTGACAATCTGCCCGACGCTCACGACATCGTGTGGATCCCGCACGTATTGGTTGGAGAGCTGGCTAATGTGTACCAAGCCACTGTCGTGCATACCGATATCGACAAAGGCTCCAAAATCGACAACGTTCAAAACCGATCCGAGAAGTTCCATGCCCATTTCTAAATCCTCCAGCTTTAGCACGCCTTTCTTGAAGAAAGGCTTTGGAAGATCGTCGCGCGGATCGCGGCCCGGTCGCGCCAGTTGTTCGATGATGTCACTGAGCAACAGCCGCCCCACGCCAAGTTCAGCTGACAGAATCTGGAGATTAAGATTGGAGGCCCGCTTTGCAAGCTCCTCGACCTGCTGACGGCTCATCAGATCCTGCGGAGTTCCACCGAGTTTCTCCAGCACTTTTTCAGCAACGGCATAGCTCTCTGGATGAATCCACGTTGAATCGAGTGGGTTGACACCACCGGTGATCTTTAAAAACCCTACGGACTGAACGAAAGCAGCCTCGCCAAAGCCCGGTATCTCACGAAATTGCTGCCGCGAGGTGAAGGCGCCATTTTTCGTACGCCATTCGTGAAAACCTTTGGCCATCGTCTGGTTAAGCCCTGAAACATAGCGCAGGAGAGCTGGGCTGGCCGTATTCACATCAACGCCCACGTAATTCACACAGCTCTCAACAACCGCATCGAGGGAGGCGTGCAAGTGACGGGCTTTGACGTCGTGCTGATACAGCCCAACCCCAATATTTGCCGGCTCAATTTTTACAAGCTCCGAAAGCGGATCCTGCAGCCGCCGACCGATCGAGATAGCACCACGCACCGCAGCCTCATGGGCAGGCAATTCTTCGCGGGCATAGACGCTCGTCGAGTAAACGCTTGCGCCGGCTTCGTTGACGATTACATAGCCAACGTCGAGGACCTTCAATTCGCCAGCCACTAACTCGGCCACAAGTGATTCTGTTTCACGGCCGGCTGTGCCATTACCAACAGCCACCACGGTGCAGTTATGAGTTGTCACCATCTCCACAATTTTTTGAGCAGCCGCGTCACGTTTCTCTTTTTGACCAATGATGTGCAAGACCGCATGCTCCAGCGGAATGCCGCACTCATCAAGGGCTACGGCCTTGCAGCCGCTTTTAAATCCGGGATCGAGTGCCAGCACGCGTCGTCCTGTAAATGGCGGTTGCAGCAGCAGGTTGCGCAGGTTTTTGGCAAATACCTCAACAGCGTGCGATTCGCAGTATTGCGTAATCTCGCGACGAATCTCACGTTCCAGACTTGGCAGCACCAATCGTGCGAGGGCATCGCGCACGCACCCTTTTAGAAAATCCGCGTGTGGGTGATCGGGTGGCACGAGCATTTGCTCGGCAGCGGCATGCACCTCTTCGGTCGGTCCATCGACTCGCACCTTAAGAAGCTTTGCCCGCTCACCACGGTTGATCGCAAGGGCCCGATGCGGTGGCACTCGTTGAATGTGCTCGGAATAATCGAAGTAATCACGAAAGTGCTTCTCGTCTTTGGAGAGAGCTTTGCCTTCACTCTCAACGCGCTGGCTCTTGAGGTGGGCTTTTTTATAGAGAATGCTGCGGAGACACTGCCGGAGATCGGCATTCGCGCTAAACTCATCGGCAATGATATGTCCCACTCCGAGCAACGCATCGGCAGCCGCTGCCACCTGACCATCGCTGTCAATAAAATCTGCTGACCGCTTATCGAGATCAGTCGCGATCGGATCAGCGGTCATGATCTCCCGCGCCAGCGGATCGAGCCTGCGCTGCCGAGCAATTTCTGCCAACGACATTTTGAGCGGCTTGAACGGTAGGTAGATATCTTCGAGTTGCTTGGTGTTGTCGACGGCTTCAATCTTCGACAACAGTTCTGGTGTTAGCTTTCCCTGCCCCTCGATGGTGCGCACAATGGTTTGCTTACGGTCAGCGAGTTGCCGTGCCTTGAAAACGCATTCGATAATGCGGCGGATGTCCACCTCGTCAAAACCACCAGTTGGGTCTCGTCGGTAACGGGTAATAAAGGGCACGGTATTGCCCTCGTCGAGCAACCGTACAACGGCCTCAACACCGGCTGCTGGCAGCCCGAGTTGGTGGGCTATCTGCCCCAAATCAATGAGCGTTATGGATCCCATCCAACTCGCGTGGCCGATACAGTCAATGCATCGCCAAACCGCGCAACTCCACCGGCCTCTCGCTAAACCACGCGTACAAGCGGGCAAACAGCGAGACTTGAAAACAGTAGGAATTTAGGGCGCCCGCGGGGCAGTGTCAAACTCTCTGTTTTTGAAAGGCTTGCAAAAATACCGAGTCTTTCCTGATTTCCCTAAAAAGCGGTGGAAAAATGCAACTCGGCTTGGACTTGACGCCTCTGCCAAAAGTGAACTATTCCCGACTTTTGCGGGCAGCGCACCTTCCAGGGGTGCCTCGTTGCCGCGATTAACCTGCTCTGCCGGCAGACCAAACACTATTCGGTGCAACGCAGATTTTTCCAAAAAAAACAACTGATTGACTGTAGCAACTGTGGTGATCGTGACGATTAGGAAACAACTGTCGGGTGTGTACTGCGGAGAAGGCTCGCAGGCACTCGCGTTGAGCAATTCGCCACGGAGACCAACGCTGTCATGATTCGACCAAGTGCATCGATGCTGCCTGCAAACACCAGCCTTAAAACTGTCAACTCAACCGACGATCGTCCGGAAGCCGAGTCACTGCTGCCCTCCGTTGGCTTGCTAGCTCTCGACCGACAATACGCCGGACTTCGCGAAGAAATTCGCATGGCTATTGAACGTGTCTGTGATTCTGGGCGATTTATTCTGGGCCCGGATGTTCATGAACTCGAATGCGAACTCGCGCGGGCACTGCGCGTCCCCCACGTTATCTCCTGTGCTTCTGGTAGCGATGCATTGCTACTGGCTTTATTAGCACTTGGTATCAAGGTCGGAGACGAGGTGATACTGCCGAGCTATACGTTCTTCGCTACCGCCAGTGCCGTCACCCGTTTGGGAGCCGTGCCAATATTTGCTGATATCGATCCCATCACCTACTTGATCGATCCCGCTGACGTGGAACGCAAAATCAGCCAGCGCACCCGGGCGATTATGCCCGTTCATCTTTTCGGTCGCACCGCCAATATGGACGCGCTGCTGCCCATTGCAAGGGCTGCTGGGTTGCCGGTTGTCGAGGATGCGGCCCAGTCCATCCTTTCGACCTGGCACGGCAACTGCTCTGGTGCTCTAGGAGACGTCGGTTGCTTTAGCTTCTATCCGACAAAAAATCTTGGTGGCATCGGAGATGGTGGCTTTTTGACAACGACTCGCGATGACATCGCTGCATCTCTCAAATTACTACGCGTCCACGGCATGGAGCCACGCTACTACCACCAAGTGGTCGGCATTAATAGCCGACTCGACTCCATCCAAGCTGCAGTGCTGCGCGTAAAACTGCCGCATCTCAACGACTGGACAACCGCTCGCCAATCAAATGCTGCCCGCTACATGGAGCTTTTCTCTCAGTACGATCTGGAGCACCACGTAGTTGTTCCTGGTGATGAGCCACGCGGACGTCATGTCTGGAACCAGTTTGTCATTCGTGTATCCGATGGCCGACGCGATGCGCTGCGGGCTCATCTTACGAAGTGCAACGTCGGAACTGAAATCTACTATCCCGTGCCGTTGCATCTGCAAAAATGCTTCGAGCCACTTGGCTGGCGCACCGGAGATCTCCCAGCCACAGAGCGCGCTGCCGATGAAACACTCGCGCTGCCGATCTTTCCCGAACTCGAACCGGCCGAACAACGCACTGTGGTCGGCCGGATCGCGGAGTTTTTTGGCACTCCAACTCCGCGGCGATCGACCGCAGATGCCACTGGCTCCGCATCTGCCGCACAAGCGACAAATGGGCCGCACTTTTTACGCAGGATGAAAGCCGTCGGCCGGGCCGATGACGTGCGTTGCTAGTTGCACTCCCGTCCTCCAGTCGCGTGCGACCGTAGGAAGGTGATTGGTTTTGCTCAAAACCGCGGTGCTAGGGCTTTATGTCTCGCGTTCGCCTGCTTTGCCGACCGACGATAAAGATCCCCAGCCCGATCAAAAGTGCGGTCAAGACGTAGACAAACACGTATTTTGACATCGGCGTGCGGGCCTTTTAAAGGGAAGGTAGAATCGGATTTTCGATTTTATTCTATTCCTCAATAGGAAATCCTACAGCAGATGGCTGCTTCTTCGAAACGCACTGGGAAGTCATCCTCGGTCAGCCGCACCGCAGCTCCAGTCAAGCTCCCTCCGGTTGACATTAAAACCCACCGCCAAATAGTGGAGTTTGCCGATCAGGTCGCTGCTGCCGCTGAGAAGCGGCGTGATCCGCACCTCGATATTCCCACCCGCAGCCTCTCCAACGTCCGCTTCAATAAATCGCGCAAGATTATTGAGATGGGCCCCCAAACCAATCGCCGTCAGCTCTTTAATCTTTCTCAAGCCAAGAGCTACATGCAGACTTTGCTAGTAGCCACGGGCTGTAAAGCACTGATTGATCAGCAGAAAACCACCAGCATCCGCGGACTCTATTATCTGCTCAAGCACACGATTGAAGGCACTCGTGAAGAAACCTTTTCCACACAGGAAGAGTGCGATCCTATCATCGAAGACCTCGAGGTAACGCTTGAGAGCCTCCGCGAACAATTGCACGTCTACGCCAGCAATCGCGGTGGCATGGTAGGACCAATCGTACTCATTGATTCTGGAGATGAGATTGACTGCGCTCGCATGGGTTCGGGCGGCTACAGCATTCCGTCAATCGTTGAAGCCGATATCATTAAGTTTAAATCGTGTGAAGCAAAGTTTATTCTGCACGTCGAGAAAGATACGGTTTGGCGACGATTTAATGAAGATAAGTTTTGGAAAAAACATTCCTGCCTGCTGACGCATGGCGGTGGCCAGCCACCGCGCGGCGTGCGACGCATGCTCTACAGGCTCCACCACGAACTCAAACTCCCCGTCTACTGCCTGCTCGACAACGACCCTTGGGGCTACTACATCTACTCGGTGCTCAAGCAAGGTTCGATCAACCTCGCCTATGAGTCAAAACGCATGGCGATCCCAGAGGCCCGCTTTCTTGGTCTGCGATCGCGGGACTACAGCCGCTGTGAGCTCAATCCTAGCGTGCAGATCACTTTGAATGACACCGACATCAAGCGTGCCAAACAGATCGCAGCCTATCCTTGGTTTGCCGGCAAGAAGGCGTGGCAGAAGGAGATCGAGATGATGCTGACCAATGGCTTCAAGCTGGAGGTCGAGTCACTCATTTCTAAAGACATTAGCTACGTGACCGAAGTCTATGCGCCCGAGCGGATCGCTGAGGGAAACTGGTTAGACTAAAAAACGGACTCGATGCCTGATTCTCTTCCTGATTCTCTGCCTGATTTGATGCACAGAGTCAAGCCTCTTCCCGCAGCAGTGGCGGGGGTTCTTCCAGATCTTCTAGCTCGGGCGGTAGTTGCAACTGCCGCATTGTTTCATCGGTGCGCCGCAGACCCTCAGCAGCCTCATCGAGACGCTGTGCGATATCACTGACGTTGCGCTTCGCTACCGAGCCCTCAGCAATTGCCGCAATCTTTGCTTCCAAACGTTCAATCTCCGCTGCCACAACGTCGAGCTTTCGCTTGGCTTCTTCAATGTTTTCCAAACGCTCGCGACTGGTGCTCAGATGATCCTCAAGTGTTTTGCGGAGTTGCTGCTTCTCGGGGCCATCAACTGGCGAAGGAAGATCCGCCAGGCGTTTTTCCAAGTCTGCAATGCGACTGCGAATCGGGGCGGCATCGGTGTTGTCAAGAAACTCTGACAGCGTGGCCGCACCCCAGATCATGCGTAGATAACCCCAGAGCAGCCGTTCGAGGGTTTCCATTGAGCCACGGTCTGGCCCCTGCTCTTCCGGACCGCGCATGCTACCGGCAAGATGCACCAACTTGACGCAGCGCTCACGCAGGCGGTCGAAGCGGGCCAGCAACTCCGGCGACAAGGACTTGCGAATCCGCTCGTACGACTCGCGAGAGCCTGCTGCAACCAGCGTGCGTTGTGCCTTTGAAATCTGCGCCTCTACGGCACTCCGAAACCGGTCGTTAGCCAACATGCTGGCCAGATAATAAGTCTCTGCAGCCATTACCAGCGGCAGCACGACTTCTGGGAAACCGCCGATAAATCCCGCAGCCACACCCGCGCCGACAAACAGCAGATTCCAACGCGTCATAAACGCGGTGCGGAAGTAGGCGAACAATCGCTGCCGCACGTCAGGATGCCCCCTGTGTGTCAGTCTGGCAAAAGGCTGCGGGCTGCCGTGCGGCTGCCTCTATCTGCTCGATTTGTTGGTGAAGCACTTGTACCTTTTCATGGAACCACTGTTCCGACTGCGTTTGCCGCGCTGGAGCAGATGCCGCTGGCATCCGAATCTCCTCCGCAATTCTACCCGGCGTTGTTGCCATCACGAAAACTCGATCTCCAAGGTAGACAGCCTCTTCCACCGAATGCGTTACAAAGAGTACCGTAGCCTCTACCTCCCGCCACAAGCGGACAAGGAGATCCTGCATGTCGAGCCGCGTGGCAGGATCGAGGGCTCCGAATGGTTCGTCCATCAGGATGATCCGCGGCCGCAGAATGAGCGTTCTCGCTATTGCCACGCGTTGGCGCATGCCACCGGACAACTCGTGCGGATACTTATGAACATCCCGTTTGGGATCAAGCCCAACGCGGGCAATCCATTCAAGCCCTTCCGCTTCGCGTTGCTGTCGCGGCACCCCTCGGCATTCCAAGCCAAAGACCACGTTGTCGAGAACGGTGCGGTTGTCAAAGCTGGTGTAGTCTTGAAACACCATGCCACGGTCGGCGCCTGGGCCGACTACCGTTTGGCCAAGCACCGTCACGCTGCCGCTCGTCGGCGGATGCTGCGGCTCCAGTCCGGCGACAAGCCGCAGAATCGTACTTTTACCACAGCCGGATGGCCCCAGAAATGATGAGATTTCTCCGTTGTGGGGCAGGTCTGGAATGGTGAAGCTGACGTTGGCAATCGCTGTTGCTGGCCGGGACGATCCTAGGCCGTAGATCTTTGTAACGGATTGAAATTGCACCGCTGCAGGCGGTTCGCTGGCGGCTTCGCTCATCGTCTAGGAGCCTCCTGCGAATGCAGAAGAAAACGGCTCAGATTCAGGATGCGCGGCACGAGGCCCCGGCCACCGTAGCGGTGTGGAAACAGGTCACACTGTAGCCACCACAGCAGTCGATCAATGGCGTAGGCCACCAGTGGAATGATCATGAGCACGAGCAGGATTGGCTCCCGCTCACCGCGCCGCTGCGACATGTTAATCAGGTCACCCAGACCACCAGATGCACTGCCAAACTTTACCAATTCAGCCAGCATCACATACCCAAATGCCAAACCAAACAGCAGCCGCAGCGAGTTGAAAACAGATGGGGCCGCCAGTGGCACAAGTACCTTGAGAATGATCTGCCACCGTGAGGCTCCTAGCGTCAATGCCGTGTCGACGTATCGCTGCGGCACCTCAAGCACCGCGGTGATCGTATCGCTAATCACAAAAGAAACGCTGGCAATAAAGAGAAACATCACCTTCTGAAATTCGCCAATCCCGAAGAGGAAGAAGGTCAGGGGAATGAGCGCGGCCACCGGAATATTGCGGCCAAAAATATTCAACGGAGCAAGGAACGCACGGACTGCCGGGAAACAGGCCGCCAATACGCCCAGCGGTGCACCAATCAGTGCGCTCAGCCCAAAACCCAGACAGACCCGCGCAAGTGTCACAAGTGTGTTCGTTGCGAGTTTACGTTCACCAAAAACTCTCGGCAGTGCCTGCGCTGTTTCAACAGGGCTAGGCAACATGGCAGGACTGACGAGCCGCATTTCACCATCACCCGCCGTAACAAAAGCCCAGACAGCTAAGAATCCGGCGATGGATGTTGCGCCCCAGAGAATCGCACCCGCTCTGGAAATATCACCCCGCAGCGGTGCTGCCGGCCGCTGTGCACCATCGGCAGGCATGACTCTCACTCCTTCTCTGCCGAATAAACCTTGATCTCTACCCGACGATTTAAGACCTGGTTATCGGGATGATCGGCATCCGCAGGACGCTCCCAGCCAACACCGTCCACAGCAAAGCGTCCTTCATCAAACTCAAATTTATCGATTAACGCCGCTTTGACAGACTTCGCTCTCTCCAATGAAAGCTCCTTCACCATTGCCGCTGGAACCTGTCCCTTCATCGAACTATCGGTGTGGCCCTCAATGACAACCCGTGCGCCACCCAACTGCTTTGTAAGCGTTGCAACTTCTTCAAGAACGAGATCGACGCCGGAATCGTACGATTCTTCAACATCTTTTCCGTTGATGTGCCGAATGATTTTTTTCTGCAGGTCCCAGCTGTTGGGAAAGAAGTGGATCACGACGGTGTTGGTGAGAATCTCTTCGTTTTCAGCGCGAATCTGCGAGAGTGTTTTTGCAGGCAACGCCTTTGTGTACTCGTCTTTCGTTTCAGCATACTTCGGCTCTCGTCCAAGTTTTTGGATCACTGAAAAATCCATGACCTGGTCGAAGGCGACCGGTGGATTCGAGATGGCGCCGACACGCCGGTAGAGGTAGTAGGCCTGCTTCCAGATGTGTTCGAAGTTGGCTGGGTTGTTACGATTTACAAAAAACTGATAGTTCTCAGCCCAGTTTGTGCTGTGTGCATCGCCCAGCATCGAAAGCGTGTCTGTGGCGGGGATGTTGTAGCCGGCCGCCATCAGCTCTGCGACCTTGGCCCGTGCTGATTCGCTCTTGAGAGACTCCATCGAATCGAAGATGCCCCGAACGATTGCTTCGACTTTATCGGGGTGGTCCTTGGCAAAATCGGCCCGGGCAAACCAGACGTCAGCAATCAGTCGATTGGCCGTCTGTGTCGTGACGAGCATTCGATTGCCTTTTGACTTTTCAAGGTTGTAGATGTCGGGTGCCCATGAAACGCAGCCCGCGAGACTCTTATTGGCATTGAATGCTGCCGCCGCCTGAAAGGCGTCCTCGGTGTAAACCATCTCGACATCTCCCGGCTGCAGTCCACCGGCCACAAGCATGTTGAGAGCAAAAAACTGGCTGGGTGAATTCTGGGCAAGCACGAGCTTCTTACCGGCTAGATCGCGCACTGTCTTGATACCCTCGCGCACAACAATGCCGTCGCCGCCATTAGAAAAATCGACCTGTTGGTAAATGCGAGGCATCACACGGGAATCTTTTGGGGCTCCGGTGCGATCAACAAGTCCTTCCAGAAATAATGGAACCATGTCGAGGGTAGCCCAGCCAATGTGCACCTCTCCGGCCGCATAGGCGTCGCGCATGGTGACGGGATTGTCGATGAGTACAAGCTCAATCTTAAAAGGCTTGCCGCCTGGTGCCTGCCAGATTTTGCCCGCTTTGAAGCCATTATTGGCGTAAATAATCGGGCTCCAGCCAGCCCAGACGTTGAGCGCAAATCGCACCGTCTCATTCTCAAGCGATTGATAGGCGCTGGTGCCCTTCACGGGTGGCAGCTTTTCGGCAGGCTTGAACGTGTATTCCTTGACCGTGGTTGGTGCACCGCTATCGGCGGCCTCAAAGAGAATGCCCTCAGCCCCTGTTGTGCCACTTGCCCCTGTGCCACCCGTCCCGGCACCGCCCGCAACTACAGGCGCGACACCGCCTCCCGGTCGTCCCAAACCAAACTGCTCGAGTACTCCCGCACGCCAAGCCGCTAGGCCTACCAACGCGAGAATCACCACCCATACCACGAGCCAAAACGGTGCCTTGGGTTGACCTGCCATGAGGATAAACCATCCCTTTCAAAAAAGCGCTGACTCTTGAACCGTGACCTTTTACAATTTCGAATCGCAGGCAATTGTGGAGTGAGAAAAAATCGATTGGCAAAATCTGTGCGGGCCGCCTGAGGCGTTGAGATCATCCCACAAATTTTGTCTTGGGTCGGGATTTTCCCGCCATGTAAAATGCATTCATTAGATCGTAGGCCGTCACCTCGCACAGCAGTCTCGTGACGGTTTCGTGTGCCTCTGGCGAGAGCAATGGCTCGACTGCTCTCATCAATGCCACCACTCGCTTTTCTTGGGCCTCAAGCTCAACCGCATCCACCTGACCGTCGGAAACGACGTCCAAGAATGAGTCCAGTTTGCGCGCATACTCAGCGAGCAACGGCGATTCACTTTTTTCGTCAAACCATGGCGTTTGCGACAGAGACGATGGCGAATGGGTTGTCTGGCTCATGAGAGGATTCCTTTTCTAGGGTGTCGGATCAAAACATAATGCATGCGACATAATGCATGCGTTGCAATCGGCTGTCGTTCTCGTCATCGACCGATCACCTCGCGAATAGCGGCAAGTCGCTCCTGCAAGTGGGAACGCCCGCCGGGCTGGCTGATCTTTTCCTTCCAGTGCCCTGGCAGAAATCGCTTTTCAGTGCACTCCAAAACAGCAGCAATCTCCTGAACTTCTTTTTCTAAGCCCTCTGCTGATGGTATGAACTCATCGAGTGCCGCAGTAAAATCTTCCTGAGAAATCATCTCTGGGGCGACCGCGCTTGTGCCAGCACCGGCATCCGCTGCACGCTCGAGTCCGCGTCGCTTGGCTGCCAACACCACACTTTCGATGTCGGCACCGGAGAGACCCAGTTCGAGATTGATTGGCCCCGGTAGGCCCGGAGAAAGTGTGACGTGACACTTTCGCGCCATCGCTGCAAACATCGCCTCCATTTCGGCTTGATCTTGCGGATAAAACAGGGGGATGTGCACTTCGGCACGGCCCTGTCGCTTGAGGTCGATCGGCAGCAGATCGGGCCGACTTGTCAGCAGCATCCAGACAATCTTGCCACGGTAACGAGTGTCGCCCATCTGCCGAGCAATCATGGCAAATACACGTGCCGAGGTGCCCGAATCACCATCTGATTGCCGGTTGCCGAGGGCGGCATCGGCTTCATCGACAATGACCACAACCGGCCCCAGACTGCGCAAAACATCGAGCGCGTGTTCTAAATTGCCCTCAGTTTCTCCGACGTACTTGCTGCGGAAGTTTTTCAGCACCACGCAAGGGATGCCGACGCTCCCGGCATAACACTCCGCTATAAAACTTTTACCCGTACCCACCGGGCCGCAGATGAGATAGCCCATCGGCGCGCTTTCTAATTGACCACGCATGATGGCACGGGCGTCGGATTCGAGCCGTTTTTTTGCCTCGGCGTGTCCCGAAACCGCTGCTAAGCTGAGACGCGGCTGAATAAATTCAACGAGACCCTGGCAGGATCGTTCGATCAGTTCCTTTTTCTTTGCCGCAAACTCTGGCCCATCGGCGGGCATTTTTTCACGTGCCGACATCGTGATCACTGCCCGCAGGCTCTCGAGCGTTAGGCCTGCCGACAAGGCAGCCGTTCGCTTGATAGCGTCATTTTGATCGGCCGGGATACCCGCAGTGGCGGCAGCCTGCATCGCAAACGTCTCGCGTTCCTTGCTGTCTGGTAGCGGCACGTCGATCACCGTCACCGCCGGATTTGTTACCAGCCGCGGATGCATCTCGGCGAGTGCATCGGCAAGGAGCACAACCGCCACGTTGACCCGTCGCAACAGGGGATTGGTGGCCCAGCCCACAATCCGCACAAGCCTACCAGCACCAGAACGAGCCGATGACGACACGTCACCAACCGGCGTGAGATACTGTGCGTAGTCGAGAACAACTGCAATTCGCTTGCGCTGCTCGACAGGATCGATCAGATTGCGCTCGAGCAACGCGTCGATGGCACTGATGGCAGCATCGGGATCGCGCGGCCAGTTGGCGGCGGGGCCGAGCCTTTCGCTCAGCCACTGCACCATCGATCGCAATCGCGCTGGATCGGCACCAGCCAGCGGCCGCAAGCCCTTGCCAACATCGTAGGCAATCACAAGATCCCAGCGCGCAAACAACTCCCGCGAGAGAAAGTCTGAAGCGGTGCCCCAGTTGTCGGTCTGACTCGAAGCCTTTGAAAACAAATTCGCTGGGCCTAAAGCCATTGCATCGCGCACGTTTCCGTGCAGCAAAAACACGCAGCTTGTGCCTGACAGATAACAATCGCCGAGCCGCTCTGCCCACCTTGGGCACCATGCCGGCAGCGCTGCTCCACCGGCTATTGGCACGCCGATGGCGCCTAGCAACGATGGATTCGACAGCACCGGTGCCAACGGCTCTGCCGGTGCCCGCGGGGACACTGCAGCGGAAGACGGCTGCGCTGCAACAGATTCCTTGACTGGGGGAACGCTTGCCACTACTGCCTCTGCACCACAGGAAAAAGGGTGGATGGATGACCTGTCACAACCAAAACACTGACGAACGATTCACTCAACTGGTCGCCTGCTTGATCCGTTCAGCACCGAGCTGCTTTTCGTCTGCTGTCACGCCGGCTGTTTCGGGGGTGATCATTCCCATCTGCACTTCAAATTCGCGCAGCGCCCGGTCAGCCATATTCTTTTCCACGGCCGCCTCCTGCTTGATTGTTTCCAGCCCCTCGCCTGAGAGATCGGCTGCCACGCGCACCTTAGCGCGATTCAGGCCGATCTTGTCCTGAATGACATCCTCAATCTGCCCGAAGTCTGTGGTGATGTCGAAGTTGAAGCTGGTGGCTAGTTTTGCGAGCTCTGCCTCGGCCCTCGAGAGCTTGAGTTCGGCATCGTACTTTTGTATTTTTGTCTTGAGTTCACCGATTTTTTTTGTGCCATGCTGAATCTTTGTCACGTTGTTACCATAGGCCGACTCGTGCAGTTGCAACTGCGCTTCGTTCTCAATCAGATCCGTCTTTGCTCGCTGCAGATCCAACGCAAATCTTGCCGCTGTTTCGCGCTCGCCGGCTTGCAGATAGGCCTTGATGCGAGCCTCGAGCGATGCCACGTGGTTGCGATCCCCATTGACCTGACGGGTGACGCGTTCGACAAGCGCTCGATACTGCTCTAAGCCCTCGCGGCCTTCTTTCATCTGATCAATTGCTTTGTCGTATTCGTACTGCAACTGCGCAATCGGATCAGCGGTCCAAAAAAAGTTAGCTATCTTGTTCATCTGCGCAGCAAGAGACTTCCAGAGCTTTCCAAGAATCATGATCCAGTTCTCCCCGAAAAAACAGTAGAATGCGGTCCGGCGTGTAAAGGCTACTGACAAGGTCTTACCCCCCAGCACAGTCGCCGTCAAACGCCACACGCAGCTTTCGCAAACCTGGCTTTCAGCCGCTGTCGCGTCTGGCGCTAGAGCGTCTAACGCTGTCGCTTCTGGGCTTAGCGTCGGACTGAAACCTTGGGATGTGCCTGCTGGAAGGCCGCTAGGACCGGCTCTGTAAAAAGAGTAAAGCTGGTGTCTAACGTGCGCAGGCCAGTGAGTTTTTCCAGCGATTGAATCGCTGCGTCTGTCACCTTTGTGCCGCTCAGATTGAGCGTGTTGAGTTTTGCGAGACCCTCGAGTTTGGCAATGCCGGCATCGCTCACCATCGTGTTTTGTAGGTTGAGCTTAGCGAGTGCAGCCAGCGAGCCGACCGTTTCCATCCCCTGATTACCCACGCGCGTGTCCCAAAGGTCGAGTTCCGCAAGCTTCTCTAGACCGGCCAAGTGCACGAGACCTTCGTCGCCAACGCCTGTTTCGGCCAGATCCAACAACACCAGATTGGGTAGCCCGCTGAGATGCGAAAGGCCTGCATCGCCAATCAGCGTGCCACGCAGTTCAAGCCGTTTGATCTTTTTGAGTTTTGCCAGATGCACGAGCCCTTTATCGCCAACGAACGCTCGCATGATATTGAGCTCATCGAGTTCCGTTTTATCCGCCAACATGGCCAGACCGGCATCGGTGATCTGGCCGTCTTCAACCGCCAAGCCTCGCAGCCTTGGCAGCGAGGCCACGCTCGCCAAGCCTCGATCGCTGATGCCCGGACACCGCAACTTAAGTCGCTCTAGGCTCTTGATGCGTGCCACATGCTCTAGGCCCGGGTCGCCGATCAGAGCGCAGCCACGCAGGTCGAGCAACCTCAGCTTGGTTAGCGATTCAATGTGAGCGAGCCCGGCATCAGTGAAGTTGTTGTAGAGGAGCACCAACTGCTCAAGTTCTTTGAGCTGCGCCACCGTTTCGAGAGCGGCATCGGAAAGGTTCGAAGATCGCCGCAGATTGAGCGTCTTGAGATTGACCAGTGACGCTAGTGCTTTGATGCCCGCGCCGGTCACGTCGGTATTTTCAAGCACAAGCTGCTCGAGGGCTGTCAATTGAGCAAGCGCGGGCATGCCGGCATCGGTAATTTCGGCACCCCAGATTTCCAAAACCTTGAGTTCCAACACCTTGAGTTGCCCGATCGCAGCGATTGCTGCGAGATCTGCATCCGTTGCTCGGCAGTCTGAAAGATCGATCTTTGTCAGGTGGCCCGCAGCGTCATACCCCACGCTGCCACCACGCATGGCGACCATGGCAACGACGTCTGCCTCGGCAGAGGACGCCGCTGGCTCAGCAGCAGGCGTCTCAACCAGAGCAGTTGCCTCAACTAGAGCAGTTGCCCCCACAGTGGCTGGCTGAGTGCTTTCGGCCGACGGTGTGCAACCCGTAAAAAAAAGGAGCCCAACAAAAAGCAGGATCGCTCCCTCGCAGGAAACATCTGCGCGCAAACATCTATCCCAGCCACGCTTCATATGGTTTGAACCTCCAGTTTTAGGCTTTCCAACCGTCGCGATAGATCGGCCGGATAACAGCCTCAACTTCTGGTGCGTTCTTTGCCAGTAGCTTGACGGGATCCCACTCGATTTTCTTCCCCATAGCGTCGGGTGCCTCAGCGGCCCAGACGGCCAAGTTGCCCAGCAGGATCGTTTCGGTAAGCGGCCCCGCATAGTCGGGGAAGTTTGACACTGCTGGCGCGCCCCCCTTGATGGCGTTTATAAACTCGACGAAGTGGCCTGGCGACTGAGTAAAAGGCACTGCTTCCGGCGCCACGCCGCTCTTGAGTTTGAAGGCGTGCTCGCAATAGTCGCCGGGTGCGTAGAGCGAGTCCTTCTCGCCGATCACAAGCACGGCGCTGTTGGCAGGATTGATGGGGTTGTTGCCATCTTTGAAGCCTTCAAAAAGTGCCTGCTCGGGCTTCTTCCCACCGTCGTACCATTTTACTTTGACAGCCGCGCGCTCACCGAGCATTGGAAATTCATAGTCAATGATCGACCACTTCGGATAGGTCTCCTTGTTGTGGCCACTGGTGATGGCCTGCACGCTGGCAGGATCGCGCAGATTGAGGGCCATGAATGGCATATTGAACGTATGACAAGCCATGTCGCCCAAAGCGCCGGTGCCAAAGTCCCAAAAACCACGCCAAGCAAAGGGCTGATAGCCGTTGCCATAAGGCCGCTGCGGCGCTGGTCCCAGCCACAGATCCCAGTTTAGATGCGGCGGTGCCTCTGCGTCGGCCGGACGACCACCTCCCTGCGGCCAAACGGGCCGGTTTGTCCAGACGTGGACTTCCTTTACCGTTCCCAAGCCACCTGATTTGATAAAGGCGGCTGCGGATCGAAGTGGATTAGCAGCGGTGCCCTGATTGCCCATCTGCGTTGCAACCTTCTGGCTGCGCGCGAGGTCGCCGAGCAAGCGGGCCTCGGCGATCGACCGCGTCAGTGGTTTTTGGCAGAAGCAGTGCTTACCCATGTTCATCGCCATCGCGGCAGCCGTAACGTGGACGTGATCCGGCGTGCTCACCGTGACCGCGTCACACTCTTTGCCCATCTCCTCGAGCATCTTGCGGAAGTCAGCGTATGGCTTGGCTCCCTTAAAAGCATTCTCCGCTCGTTTGAGTTGATTGGCATCGACGTCGGCAACTGCCACAACCCTGCCGCTGCGACCGGCGTCCGCCGAGTCACTCTGCCCCTTGCCGCCAATCCCAATGCAAGCAAAACGAATCTCCTCATTGGCGCTGACGGGCTTGTCGTCTGCGGTGGCCGACCGAGGGGCGATCCAGTACCCAGCAGCAACGGTCGCGGACACCGTAAGGAAATCGCGACGCGACGCTGAAGAGAGCTTGCTAGGGTCCTGCGAACGGGCAATGCGTCTACGAGACATGGAATCAACTCCTATGCGGGCTTGAAAAAAAGACCAGAAGGATGCCGAGGAACAGACTCAAACTGAGTCAAAACGAAAAGGCATGAAGAAAAATTCACGCCCCTACCTAAAGAATACTGTCACAGCACAGCAGCCTGCAAGTCAGCAGCCGTGGCTCTGCCGTGACTCTGTTGAAAAGCTGGCTGCTCAACCCGGAGAAACCCTCGAAACCAACAGGGTGGCTAACGGGACTCGAACCCGCGACCCCTAGAATCACAATCTAGTGCTCTAACCAGCTGAGCTATAGCCACCACGACGAAGGGCATGCTTGACACGCCGCTAACGCTCGGCAGTTTACCACTTTTTCAGTCCATCCACGCCAGCCCCATTAGCAAACCGCTGATGGGACGGCAGAATTTTGATAGGCATCGTGGAGAGACACTAATATCCGGGCTCCATATTGACACTGACCAATCGCGGCGCAATGCGGGTGAGTTCAACGCCCGCTGGGTCGTAAACAATCGCCGTTACCTGATGGCCTCCTGGCACAGCCAGATCGGCTGGCCAGCTGGCAGTTGCCCGGACAAAGTTGCCGACCGCTTCAAATACCTCCGGCTTGGCCTCAAAGTCCCCAAGGATTTTGCCATCCAAATCGGTAATGCGAAACACCACCTTCCCCACTGTTTCTGCATGGTTAACCGGCAGGGCAATACAGCCCGAGGCCGCTGCCTTCACCGGTTGCTCCCAGCCGGTATCGCAGCGCAGCGGCATAAGCGTTGGACCACACTGCTTCCAGTGCGAAGGCTTGAAGGCTTCAACAAGTTGTACCTTCCCTAGGCTTGCCGGTTGCTGCACGGAGAGAGGACTGCCGAAGACAAAGCTGCGGCCTGTCCGTCCGGCACCATCGCTGTAGCAAAGCTCTGCGTCGATTCCGATCACGGCGCCTGCTTGCGGCTTGAAGCCGGGAAAGTTGGCCCATGGCAGCTTGAACTCAACCTCGGCTCCCTTGGCTATTTTTCTTGCCCCTACAACCACGCCAACCTTTGGAATCTGGTCGAGAAATTGTGGCCGCAGACAAAAACGCGGCGCGATCTGGTCTTTTGTATAGCCAGTCCAGTAGCAGTGAACGGCGCCGAGCGCACCGTGCGGCCAAGTGGCGGAACGGAAATCATCGTTCTGCCGCGTGTCAAAATACCACTCCACCGCATCGCCTTCCCAAAGGTGGTTGTCGTCTGCGTTGTCGGCCTGTCGCTCATCAAGCGTACGGAGGCCAGCATAGAAGGCTTCGTCGTCCCACATGTAGAAAAACTGCGCCGCACGGTTTTTGAGATCGGCATTAAAATACTCTACCGGTGTGGCAAAGGCCTGCCGAAACTCGGCAAGGTCGCCGTCGATCTTCATCTCCGCAACCGTGCGAGTTGCCACGCCGCGCACGCCGGGCGCGAGTGGCTCCGCCCCCACGCCACTGGTGCCAAGGGCTAGAACGGCCGCGATCGTGATGGTTCCCACCACTGCCGCAGTGGCTCGACTCATGCCCGTACGCATGCTGCTGGTTCTCCTGCTAAAAATCCCTGTTCTGTGTCTCAAAAGCCAGTCGCTACGCTAACGGGGCGACTGGCCCTGCTGCTCAAAGGCAGATTGCCATTCCATCAACCGCCGCGACTCGCTTCAATCCCACCCGTATCTTTTCCGGCACAAGGCAGCCATGGCCGACAACCCCACCGTCACACGCGGCAGTTTAAGCGGAGCACGAGGCTGCGTTGGCGATGTTGCACTCTTATCGCAAAGCGTACCAATTTTCCCCGTTGAAAGGACGATGCGACTCGGCACTCTTGCCGAGTCACGAACCGCAAGTCCGGTTCGGATCGGCTGGGCAGCACTCTTTCTCAAAGCCTACGCAATGGTTGCTCACGAGACGCCGGTGCTCCGCACTTGGTTTGTAAACGGTCTTGCGCCGCGACTGGCCACCTGCTCCGAAAGCGTAGCCACACTCGCAATCAATCGGATCGAGAACGGGCAGGACCGCCTCTTCTTCGCTCGACTGCGGCAACCCAACGCGCACAGTCTGCAGGAGATTCAGCAATTTATTGCCGACTGCCAGAGCAAGCCCGTCGATCAATGGTTTAAGCGACAACTGCAACTGGAGATGATGCCGGGCTTTCTGCGCCGCAGGATTCTGTGGTGGAATATGAATTCGTTCTCGCCAAAACGAGCCAGTCGTATTGGCACTTTCAGCCTTTCCACTCTTTCCGGATTCAATGCCAGCAATCGCCTGCATCCCACGCTCTGCACAACGAGCCTCTCCTATGCGCCGCTGGAGACAGATGGCCGCTGCTTGGTGACGCTGCTCGCCGATCACCGTGTGCTCGACGGTGCGACGGTGGCCCGAGCGCTTGAGAGACTCGAAGCGGTACTCAACGGGCCAATGCTCAATGAAATTGTGCTGCTCACTGCGGCCCAGAATCGGAGCGGAGCGGGACGGCCTGCGCCAGCCTCCGCCTGATCTCTGCCAAACGTTCGCCTAGATCGCGTTCAAGGCCGCGGTCGGTCGGTACGTAGTAGCGTTTTTCAACGCCTAGATACTCCTGCACGGCGATGCCATCGGGGGCGTCGTGTGCATACTCATAGCCATCGCCATGGCCGAGTCGCCGGGCACCGGCGTAATGTTTGTCTTGGAGGTGGCGCGGGACCGGCAGCACGGCCTTCTCGCGCACGTCGCGTCGGGCTGCGTCGATGGCCACAGTGCAGGCATTACTCTTGGGAGCCAGCGCGAGATAGATCACCGCCTGTGCCAGCACGAGTTGACACTCCGGCAGTCCCACAAACTCCGTGGCTTGCATGGTTGCCACGGCAATGACAAGCGCCCGTGGGTCTGCATTGCCGATGTCTTCGCTGGCCAGAATGACCAGTCGACGCGTTAGAAAACGCACATCTTCGCCCCCCTCAAGCATGCGTGCCAGCCAGTAAAGACCCGCGTCGCTATCGCTACCGCGGATGCTTTTGATCAGGGCGCTGGCGCAGTCGTAGTGCGTGTCGCCAGAGTCGTAGGTAATCGCTTTGCGCTGCACACTTTCACGGGCCATCTCCAGCGAAAATCGCAGGGGCCGCTCGCTGCTAGACAAGACGCCGATTTCTAGGGCTCCCAGAGCCCGGCGCGCGTCACCATCGGAGGTCTCTACCAGAAAATCCAATGCCTCTGGCGACAGCGACACCTGTTCACACCCCAGTCCGTGGTCGCTGTCCGCCACAGCCCGCTGCAAGACAGCGGCGATATTTTCGCGCGACAGGCTTTCCATTTCAAAAATTCTGCTGCGGCTCACGAGTGCAGAGGTGAGAGCAAAGAAGGGGTTTTGCGTGGTGGCGCCGATCAGCGCAATCACGCCGCTTTCCACATCGGGCAGGAGCACGTCCTGTTGTGCTTTATTAAAGCGATGAATCTCATCGATAAATAAACAGGTTCGCTGCCCGTCGTCCTCAAGTCGCCGGCGCGCGGCCTCCAGAACCTCGCGCAATTCCTTGACGCCCGATGCTGTTGCCGACAATTCAATGAACCGGCGTTTTGTCTCGTGTGCAATGATCTCGGCCAGAGTTGTTTTGCCGATGCCGGGCGGTCCGTAGAGGATCACAGACCCCAGCCGATCGGCCTCAATCAACCGGCGCAGCAGCATGCCCTTGCCGATAACTTTTTCCTGCCCAATGTAATCACTCAACCGGCGCGGACGCATTCGGGCAGCTAGCGGCGCGGCGCGAGCGATGTTAGCGGCGCGCGAGGCGCTGAAGAGATCGGCCATGATCGTACTCCTGGTGCTCAACCATTCCAGACAAATTCAATCGTTGCATCTATCTCGGATGACAAGCTTTTGTGGACCGGGCAGGCATGGGCGGCCTGCTCGAGCAACAACCGCTGCGGATGATCGGCCGGTAGTCCGATCGTGATCTGCGTTCGCAAGGCCACGATGCGGCGGGGGGTGTCCGTGCTCATTTCCTTTTCAGTCAAGGCCTGCATGCCTGTCAATACAATCCCATGCCGCTCGGCTGCGATCCCCATGATCGTCATCGTGCAAGCGGCAAATGCCACGCCGACCAAATCCGTGGGTGAAAAACTTTCCCCCTTGCCATGGTTGTCGACCGGTGCATCGGTGAAAAGCGTGGTCTTTGACGGGCCGTGCTCGGCACGGCAACGCAACTGGCCTTCGTATGTGGTACTGAGACGAACCATAGTTATTTTATCCTTTAAAATAGAATGCAAACGATCTTATAAAAAAGGTGGCGTGCCATTCTTTTACGGCAGACTACCATGGGAGGGTTACCCCTATGGGATTTAAAACTCTTCAAGCCTGTGTCTCTGCCCTGCGCTCCGAGGGGCAGCTTATCGAGATCGATCATCCGATCGATCCACACCTGCAGATAGCGGAAGTTCAGCGGCGGCTGTTTCGCACAGGTGGCCCGGCCGTGCTGTTTACCAAACCGCATGGCTCTGCCTTTCCCGTGCTCGTCAATCTTTATGGAACCCAGCGACGCGTTGAACGGATCTTCACCGATTCCCTCGACCGTGTCAGGCGATTGGTAGAACTCAAAATCGACCCAGCAGAAGCGCTGAAGAAGCCATGGCGGTACTGGCGATCGCCATACGATGCGCTCTCCATGCTGCCCAAACGCGTGCGTCGGGGTCCGGTGCTGGCCCACGAAATTGCCCTCTCCAGTTTGCCACAGGTGACCAGTTGGCCTGACGACGGTGGCCCCTTCATCACGTTGCCAGTCGTTTACACCGAAGATCCCGACCGCCCCAGCACGCAGCACTCCAATCTCGGCATGTACCGCGTGCAACTGGGTGGCAACGAATACCAACGCGATCGTGAGATTGGCCTGCACTACCAACTCCACCGCGGCATCGGCGTGCACCATGCGGCGGCGATGGCCCGCGGAGAGGGGCTCAAAGTGTCGATTTTTGTGGGTGGCGCACCGGCGCTTGCCGTCTCGGCAGTGATGCCTCTGCCCGAGGGCCTTTCCGAGTTGACATTTGCCGGTGTGCTCGCCGGCCATCGCATTCCGATGATTGCCCGCGCAAACCGGCCTGCCATCTACGCCGAAGCAGACTTCGTCATTGAAGGCACGGTGCTGGCTGGTGCCACGAAACCGGAAGGGCCGTTTGGCGATCATCTGGGCTACTATTCTCGCCGGCATGATTTTCCCGTGATGCGCGTTGCGCATGTCTGGCACCGCGACGGGGCGATCTGGCCGGTGACGGTCGTCGGTCGACCACCTCAGGAAGACACGCTTTTTGGCTGGCTTGTGCACGAACTCACTGGCCCCGTGATTCCGACCGTGTTACCCGGCGTGAAGAGCGTGCACGCCGTTGATGCCTCCGGTGTGCATCCGCTGCTTTTGGCTGTTGGCAGCGAACGGTACCTGCCGTGGCAGTCATCGACTCGTCCTGCCGAACTCCTAACGCAGGCCGCAGCGATCCTCGGACAGGGGCAGCTCTCTTTGGCAAAATATCTCCTCATTGTTTCCCAAGGAGACGCGCCGCATCTGAATGCCGACGCTATTCCTGCGTTCTTCAAGCATCTGCTGGAACGCACCGATTGGCGGCGCGACTGTCACTTCCACACAGAAACCACGATCGACACGCTCGATTATTCTGGGAGCGGATTCAACGCTGGTTCAAAACTCGTGGTGGCTGCGCGTGGGCCAGCAGTGCGGTCGCTGCCCCACGAAATCAGCGGTGGTTGGTCGCTGCCTGATGGATTTTCTCTGCCGCGTGTCTGCCTGCCGGGCGTGGTCGCGCTCACTGGACCGGCAATCGATCCAAAGCCGCAGCTTGCAGCGTCGAGCGACGCATCGATCTGGGGGCAGGCGGGCAGGGCATCGTGGTCGGCCGACATCGATCGGCTCTGCCGTGCAATTCATTCTGCGCATCCACTGCGTCAGTGGCCACTGGTGCTCGTCGTGGATGATAGTTCCTTTGTTGCAAAGTCCCTAGAAAATTTTCTTTGGGTCACATTCACTCGATCCAACCCTGCGGCCGATGTGCATGGCATCGATGCAACCGTTCATCAGAAGCACTGGGGCTGCAGCGGGCCGCTTGTGATTGATGCCCGCCTCAAACCGCACCACGCGCCGCCGGTCGAAGAGGATCCTCTGGTCACCGCC
This sequence comes from Planctomicrobium piriforme, assembly GCA_945871035.1. GTDB lineage: Bacteria > Planctomycetota > Planctomycetia > Pirellulales > UBA1268 > BAIKAL-G1-2R. The sequence continues at coordinate 38,616 of CAMBUD010000002.1, forward strand.
TGTGTCGAGAAGTTGTGCGCACAGGGCGGCCCACTGGCCGACCTGCACCTCTAAAATCAGTTCTCGATCGCTTGTAAGGCCGCCAAACGAGGTCCGGTTTTGGCAGCGGCTCTCACTCGGGCGGAAGCCATTTTTTCCCAAGCAGGCTCTTAGGCTGAAATCGAGGCGATACGAATTCTTGTCCCCAATGAACGATGGCCTGTGCGGCGACGGTAGTTTTTGCGGCGGCGAAACTTCTGCACGTACAGTTTTTCACCTTGCATCAACCCCAGCACCTCGGCCTTGACAACCGCTCCCTTGACCATGGGAGAGCCGAGGGTGAGTTGACCAGCCTTGCTGACGGCTAGGACTTCCGCAAACACCAACTCCGCGCCGGCTGGCATATGCCGGAAGTCAATTTCTAGTTCCTGGCCCTCGCGCACTCGATACTGCCGACCACCATCGACAACGATTGCATAGTGATCCCCGGCATTCGATCGTTTGCTGATACCGGCAACGGAAGCCCCGGTTGCGGCAATTGAATCGACTGTCGCAACGCTTGTCTGGGACGGAACGGAAACGGGCTTGGAAGTCGCTGCCTTGGCCATGAGATCAATTCCGATTGAGAAAGGAGACTATCTGCTCAAATTGCATCCGGCCTCAAGGCTAACAAGCGGGCCCACTCGGGTCGAGTGGGGTCTCTAAAGCCCCGCATTGACGGGTGGAAGCTCCTCCCACTGCCTGCTGCTGCCTGCTGCTGACGCCCAGATCGCCAGCCGATCGTCAGCTTTTTTGTTTATGGAAACCGCACCACGCGGCTGTTGGAATCCCAGGCCTCAAATACTAAGTGCTCCGGCGAAACGGTTTCCTTGCCTGTCACGTGCAATTGCATGTGAACGGCGTCCTCAAACTGGGCAATTTCACGCCGTTTGCGGTTGTTGATCCACGTTGCAACCTCTTCGTGAACCGTCACATTGAGACGGGTGATGTCGTCCCGCATGGCGGAGAGTTGGAGCGTGCGCATCACTTCAATCGACATGCTTTCCGCTGTTTTCACCATGCCTGTGCCGATGCAGGTCGGGCAATCGCGAAAGATGCTCTTACGCAATGACGGCCTGATGCGTTGCCGCGTCATCTCGATGAGACCAAAGGGGCTCGTGCGCAAAATCTTCGTTCGAGCCCGATCGCGTTTCATGGCATCGTACAGAGCCTTCTCCACACCGCGGCGATAGCGATCACGACGCATGTCAATGAAGTCGTTGACAATCACGCCGCCAAGATCTCGCAACCGAAGCTGCCTGGCAATCTCTTTGGCTGCGATGAGATTCATCTGGTAGGCGTTTTCTTCGGCCGATTTCTCGGTGCGAAAGCTGCCCGAATTAACGTCGATCGCCACCAACGCCTCGGTTTGGTCGATGACAATCGAACCGCCGCCCTTGAGCGGCACCTTTCGCTGGTGGATGCGGCCGATCTCCTCTTCCAATCCATAGCGGTGGAACAGCGGCTCCTTGCCCTCGTAAAGCTCCAAGCGATTGACGTACTTTGGCATCACTAATTCTAAAAACTCACGCGCCCGCTCGTAGGCAGCTGGCTCATCAATCAGAATCCGACCCACGTCCTCCGTGAACATGTCGCGGATCGTGCGGATAATCATGTCGCTTTCTTGGTAGATATCGATTGGGGCAGAATACTTCCGCATGCGCCGCACGATCGATTTCCAAAGACGCAGGAGATAGGTCATGTCTCTGGCCATTTCCGACTTTGTGCGCTCTGTGCCAGCGGTGCGCACCACAAATCCAACCCCTTTGGGAGGCTTGAGATCGAGCATGATGTCTCGCAGCACGCGACGATCGTGCTCGTCATCAATCTTCTTTGAGATCCCAACTCGCCCCAGTGGCGGCATCAAAACAAGATAGCGACCGGGGATCGAGATGTAGGTCGAGAGCGTGGGCCCCTTGGTTCCAAAGCCCTCTTTGATCACCTGCACGAGCACTTCATCACCGCGGCGGAGGATGTCCTGAATCGGTGGCTTCACTCGTGGCCGATCCCCCAGACGGGGCCGACGTTTGATGGCGGCTCGCTGCCGGGCATCGGCATCGCTTTCACCGGCATCGTCACGACTACTTGCATCGGCTCCCCGGCCCGTTGGCTCAGTCACATCGAATGCTTTGTCGGGATCTAGGCCGCCTTGGCGGTAATACTGAGGCTCGATGTCGCTGATATGCAAAAAGCCGTTGCGGCCGACGCCGAAGTCGACGAATGCGGCCTGGATGCTGGGCTCGATGTTGACGATTCGACCCTTATAAATGTTTCCTACATAGTTATCTTGGCTGGTGCGCTCCACGTAGAGTTCCTCCAGCACGCCATCTTCCATAATCGCAATTCGACACTCTTCTGGCTGCGAAACGTTGATTAACATTTCCTGTTTCATGGACATTTTCCTTTCAACTGTCTTTCGTCTTCCGCCCCACAACGGGGCGGCGTCGCGCTAGGCGACTGTTTGGGAGAGCAAGCGCCGCAACTGTTCGCGCAGAAAGGCTTTGACCTCACGCGCACCGTCCATCGCCAGCGCCTTCTCGGCAATCACACGGCATTCGGCGACCGAAACACTTCGGCACACCTGCTTGACTTCCGGAATTGAACTAGGCGGCACGCTCATCTGCCGCAATCCAAGCCCAAGAAGCAGCTGCGTGTACATCACGCTGCCGCTCATCTGACCGCATACATTGGCCGGCACGCCGGCCTCACGAGCCACATCCAGGGAACGGCGCAGCAAACGCAGCACCGCCGGATCAGAGGCGTTGTACAAATCGGCTACTTCTTTGTTGCCGCGATCGACTGCCAACGTGTACTGAATCAGGTCGTTGGTGCCGATCGAAACGAAGTCAACCTCTTTCACAAAAACATCGAGCATGATCACTGCTGCTGGGGTTTCCACCATCATTCCCACCGGCATGCTGCGATTGAACGCAATGCCATGCTCGGCCAGGTCTTCCATGACATCCGCTAACACCATGCGTGCCTGCCGCAGCTCGACGATCGTAGAGACAAGCGGAAACAACACGCGCACGTCCCCCAGAGCGCTCGCCCTGAGGATCGCGCGCAGTTGCGTGCGAAACTGTGGTAAATGCCGGAGCGAAAGCCGAATGCTGCGCAGGCCCAAGCAGGGATTGCGTTCCTGTTCCGTCGTGGATTCAGCACGCATCTTATCGGCGCCCAAGTCGAGCGTGCGGATCACAATCGGCCTGCCGGGCACGGCTCGCACCACCTCGCTATAGGCGGCAAAGTGGTCTTCTTCTGTTGGCTCGCGCGGACTGGTCAAATATAAAAATTCAGTGCGGTAGAGGCCGATGCCGTCGCAGCCGCGGCTCAAGCACTGCTCGCCTTCGCTGGGAAACTCAATGTTGCCCGTGATTTGAATGCGCACCCCATCCGTGGTTTCTGCGGGTAGATCTCGCAGCCGCGAAAGACTCACTGCAGTGGCGCGAGCCGCCTCCACCTCCAAGCGATAACGCGCAATCGTCTCCTCGTCGGGCTGCAGGATTACAATTCCCTGATTGCCGTCGAGGATGACGGGTTCGCCCCCAGAAACATCTGCTAAAAACGGACCCAAGCCCACCACTGCAGGAATTTCCAAGCCCTCAGCCACAATCGCTGTATGGCTTCCTGGACCGCCCAGTTCAGTCGCAAATCCCTTCACGAAGCGTCGGTCGAGGTTGGCCGTCTCGCTCGGCGTAAGATTGTGCGCCAACACGATCACAGGCTGCGAGATAGCCGCTAGCGTTTCGCGGCGTTGCCCGAGCAGGTTGCGCAGCAGGCTTTTCTCAATATCGTAGATGTCGTGGGCACGCTGCGAAATATGGTTGTCGAGGCCTTGAAAAACCTTGGCGTAGCGGCGCAGCGTGCGACTGACGGCATACTCCGGCCAGAAATTGCGGTCGCGAACAGCACTGGTGAGTTCCTGCTGCAGGCGCTCATCATGCAGCATTGCCAGATGGGCCTCAAAAATAGCCGCATACTGCCCGCCTAGCTCTATCTTTACAGCGTCGCGATTGCGGGCGATCTCGCGGGAGGTTTCGGCCACCGCGCTGGCAAGCCGTTCCAGCTCAGTATCGACGGCACTGCGTTCAACGAACCGGCGCGGGATACGAAATCCCTCGCTGTCTAGGACGAGCGCTTCGCCAATGGTGACGCCGGGCGAGACGGCAATGCCTTGAAGTTTCAACATGGGGCGCACGTTGCGCGCCGGCTGCTGAGCTCACCGCAAAGAGATCACACATTAAATTGTCAGCCAAAAAATGAGGCTGTTTGCAATCTAGCTGCGATCACAATCTTTACAGGACTCGCGCCGAGCGGCTCGTTGCGGCTCCTTTTTTATAAAATCGTGGTCGGTAAGAAAGTTTGTCTGTTCAGAAAATCTGTCTTTAGAAAACCTGTTTATTGTCGTTTTCGTATTCGTTGAAGTTGCGCTCAAAAAGATGTCCAATCGCTTCAAGCGCTTCCTGCGCATCCGGACCTGTTGCCTCAATGACCAGCCGTGTTCCGGCTTCGGCAGCCAGCGTGAGCACTTCCAGAATGCTCTTCCCATCCACTCGCTGCGACTCGGCGATCAGTTCAATTCTGGACTGCCATTTCCGAGCTTCACGGGCCAGAAGATCGGCCGGCCGGGCATGCAAGCCCTGCCGCATACCGACGACAACTTTCCGTGAGAGGGTTTCTTGGCTCATGTCCAACTGCCTTTGCTCCGTCTTGTTTTCACCACCATTGCCACGGATGCTCACGACACAATTCCGCGAACATCCGCCTCCTCCAGCAAGTGCTGGATTTCCGCAGGCCCCTTGGCCGATATCAATAATTTACAAAACGACTCATCTCGCAACTGCCGCGAAATATTTTCCAGTGCCCGCAGATGGTCGCCCGGTCTATCCGGAGGCGAGACGAGCAGAAAAAAGAGACGCACGGGCTCCCCGTCGAGGCTTTCGAATTGAATCCCCTTTGGGCTCACCGCCACGGCCCCAACCAATCGATCAACGCTGGGGTGCTTCGTGTGGGGGACGGCGACACCGCGGCCGATGCCGGTGCTGCCAAGATCCTCCCGTTTCATAATGGCCTTAACGATGCTCTCAAATTCGGCTGCGGAGATTTTCCCCGCATCGACTAAAGACTGCGTCATCTCCCGAATCACGCCCTCTTTTGAATCCGCTACCACCGTGGCGCGAATGGCGTCATCTGCAACAAAATCTGAAAACTTCATGCGTTCCTCTGCCTCAAGACCGCCGCGTGTTTTGCACGTGTTTGTGGTCTCGAATTTTTTCCTTGTGCTTCCTGAGTTGTTGCTCGAGTTTTTGAACGGCCCCGTCAACGCTGCGCCAGAGATGTGCGGAGAGTTCGTGGCTAACCATGTCGTGGAAGTGTTCGGCAGAGGCCACTATTTCCACCACGGGGAGGCCAGCATTTTTGAGATCAACTGTGACATTTAAAGCCGTTAGTCGATCAAAGTACCGCTGGAGGCGGGAAACCTTTGCGGTGATTTTTGACTGCGATGCAGGGCTCAAGTGGCCGTGTCTTGCCGAAACATTAATCTGCACCCGGGCATTCCTTGTATACAGACTTAAAAAGGGTCGTGGAACATTCCGTCGTGGAACATTCCAGTGAGCGACCGAAATTGAATAACCAGAATCCTATCACCCGTCAGACAGCTTCGACAAACCGTGTGTGCTGCGCGGCCACGGCGCGCAAAAAAAGCGGGGATACTAGTTGAATGCACCCTGGGACGGATCGGCCTGAAGGGCAGTCGCTCCTCCGATTGGTCTACGAACGAGGCCCTTCTCCAGTTGGCTGCGCCACCAACTTGCACCTGTGCGACGCGACTCCGGCGAGTGGTCGGGTTGGTAACGCAGCCGATCAACGTCCGACGGCGCTGCAATCTCATTGAGGCACTTGATCGCATAACGGCGAACCACCAGCTCACTGTCTTCTAAAGCGTCTACCAGTCTGCGATCAGCACCGTCCAACAGATCGCTATCGCTAAAGCCACAGGCCATGGCAAAGAGTATGTCGGGTTTTCCAGGAGGGGCATGGGCCTGAATCGCTTTTTTTAATTTTGCTGCTGCATGTGCCCCGCGGCATAAGGCCAAAGGCACGGTCGCTTGTTCGAGCGTTACCCACTGCTGATCCCTGAGCTTGTATTGAGGGGTGTCGTCGCAGAGGAGTTTAACGAGGTCGTCATACTCGCCCACAAGCGACAGGGTTTGAATTGCTGCCAGCCTATTTTCCACCTTTCTGTCCAGCGCCATTTCTTGCAACGCTTTTAGCAGCGGCTGCGTTTGAGCTGCCTTTTGAAACAATGCATCGCAAGCCTCCTTTTCCCGGTAATCTCTCCGCGGCGCAGAACCCGTCCAGTCCGGCAACTCTTGCAGTCGCGAAACTCTCGCGACGGCAGGCTTGTGTCCGTTCCACTCAATGGCGCTCCCCGCCTCAAGCTTGCTCTCCGCTTTGATTCCAGTCAGCAGCCCACCGCCAACCTGCGCCGACTGGCCACTGGCCGGCGACTGCTGCCAGACGAACCCGCCAGTGGTCGCAATGATCCCGGCGCGCACGCTGGCTGCGTCTTCGGCAGGACTAGACCCCAAAGCGCGATTGAGTTCAACGTAAATGGCCACCGGGTGGGTGAGGCCGCTGGTCACTGTGCCACAGACACCTGCAGCGATTATGCCCATGCGAGTAGCCTGAGTTACTCGCACGATTGCGCGACCAAAAATAATCTCGATGCGCGGCGTGCTGTCGGCATCGAACGAGAGCGTTGCCCGCGTGCCTGGCAGAAAGCGAATGACCGACCCAGACACAGTGAGATCGGGATAAAACCCTGGTGGCACAAGCAGATCTTCGCGAATGCCCAGCACTTCATCCGCAATCAGTGGCACCCACTGAGGCCCATCGTTGCCTTGAATCCTGTGAAGCAGCATGCTCTCGACACCAACAACTCTTGCCGCTAGCGGTGCCGCAGGATCGGCAGGCGCCGTTACTTCTGCTGCAATCCCAGCGGCAGGCGCCGCAATCGCCAGCGCATCTCCCAGCGGCACTGTCGGTGGCTCGGCATCGCCTGCCCCAAGCAGCGTGGTTGCCAAAGGCACAGCGACAGTCTCATCCCGCAGTGGGATCTCCATGACCGGTGAATCATTGATCGGTGGCTTGGATGGTCGAAGCTCGAATGCCACCTCCTCCACTTTGACCGGTGGGGAGGGCACTGGCTCTGCTGCTTGCTGTTCTTCCGCTGCTCGAGCGTCCGACGCGACTGGATCGACCGCAATGTTGACTGGTTTTGGGATCTGGTCCACGTCCTCCGCAGGATGGTTCGTGAGCTCATGGCTGTCGGAGCCCGTTGCTGTCTCACTCTGTGTCTCACTCTGTGTCTCACCCTGTGTCTCACCAAGATCGGCCTGCTCGTTGGCTTGATCCGATGGCTGCGCGTTGGCGTTGGGCAAGGGTACTGCCCGCGATCCGGGCTCTGAAAAATTGATCGACCAGACAAAAACTGCACCGAGGATCACCACTAGCAGCAGCGCTACAATCGCCAGTATCCATGCCCCACGCGAAGATTGTCTCGGTGACAGCCGTCGCGCTGTGGCTGGAGTGATGGGCTGCAATGGATCAAACAAAATCGCATCGCCCAGCACTGGTTCTCCTCGCGGTTGTGCCGTTGAATCCCCACTGACGGCCATGCGAAGCTCGCGGGCGCTGGTCTTTAACGCGTGCCGCTGCTCTCCGGCAACCGTGGCGGCCACCCGACGATTGATGGCTTTCAGCAGTTGCCCCCTGCCTGCCTCGTCGAGCGGTCTCAGGAACGCAGCCGCTGCCTGCGGATCGCGGGCCACATCAGCTAGTATGGTATGGCAGGCAGTGACCTCGGCCAGATGCAAATCTGATTCGATGCAGACCCGCTCAAAAGCCTCCAGTCGCTCTGGAAGTAGAATGTTGTCGAGATATTCTGCCACGGAGTTGGCGTCGTCGCCCAGCCCGCGGCCATCCGGTCGCGGAGCCGACAGACTCGCTAACTCGCCGATCCGGCGGATGCGTTCGACTAGCTCAGCCGCTACGGGACTAGCGGCTACTTTCTCGCTGAGTTGTTTCTGCTGTGGGGGCGGCAGAAGGTTATCCAGCCAAGCCAAAAGCGTTCGTAATGTCAGTCGCATCCAATACACCTCGCGTGTGTCTGCTCCACCCCTGCGCAATGCCAGCATCTTTTTCTTTTTTGCTCTATCAGCTTACGCTCATCCGGCTTAAGCGTGGCGTTTTAAGCACTTTTTTATGCGGGCACACCTGGATCATAAGAAAATGGTCTTGGTGCGACCCAATTGAGTTCTGCTGCGTACAAAGAAGGATATAGGTTGAGGCTGCTGACACGGTTCTAGGGAGTTTTTCGGACGGGAGGTTTCCAATGACAGCCATAACAGGCCTTCGCAGACAGTCCCTTTTACGCCAATCGTCTGGCTACGTGGAATTGGCGGAATTGCTGCTGGACACGGACAAGCCAACGCCCCCCGCTGCCCAAAAATTACTCCTGCGGGCCCTTGGCTTACTGGAAGAACTACCCGAACCGACCCGCTCAAAGCCGGCCGCAAAATTTCTTGAGGGAGAGGCATTGCGGGCCTTGGGACGCTGGCAGGAAGCGATTGTGCCGCTGTCGATCGTGGCCGCAGAAAGTCCGCAGCGGCTGGAATCTTGGCTCGGAATTGGCTGGTGCCTCAAGCGACTCGGTCGCCTCAATGAAGCGATTGCAGTGCTTGAAAAAGGGCTTGTTGCTTCGCCCAAGCAGCCGATTCTCCACTATAATTTGGCGTGCTATTACTCTCTGGATGGCAACGCCCAAGCAGCCGTCGATCACCTCACGCGGGCCATTGCCGTGGATGGTCGCTTTCGTGCACTCATCGAAGTTGAACGCGATTTTGATCCGATTCGCACCGATCCGAGGTTTCTACAAGCGACTCATGCCTCCGTTTGAGGGAAGCGTTTTTCGGGCTGCACGGCCGTCGGTTGCAGCCTCGATTTCCGTTTCGAGACAGAGTGGCCGCTGGATTTGCTGGGGCGACGATCCCGTTTGCCCCCCCGGGCAGTCATCGTGTCTGATAGCAGGGATGTGGCTGCCAGCAGCACTGCGACCTTCCCAACCTTAATTGGCAACGTGTTTTGCATGACGAGTTCGGCGCTTCAGGAAGTCGTTGCCATGCTGGGCTGCCCTGCGGCTGGCAATCCGGCCCAGTATCTCTTTGAACGGCTTTTCGAGGCCACCGGGCTAGACTGGCGTTTTCTCACGCTCGATGTGGCGCCCGATCAACTCGCCGACGCTCTCAACGGCGTGCAAGCACTCAACTTTCGCGGCTGCCTACTGGCAGGTCCGCTGCGATCTGCAGCGTTGCCCTTCCTCGCGTCGTCCAGCCCAGCGGCAACTTTTTCTGCGGCAGCGAGCCTCGTCGAACGTCAGGCGTCCGGGCTTGTTGGCCACATGACTGATGGCCGCGGAATGATGGAAGCGCTGCGGGCGCACATCGATCCAACCACCATGCATGTGCTTATCGTTGGGGCCGGTGCAGCCGCACGATCAGCCGCTCTGGAACTCTCTCTAGCAGGAGTTGCTGGGGTCACGGTCTGCGATCGCACACCCGAGCGTGCAGCTGCGCTGGTGACAGCACTCCAAGCCCTTGATGCTTCGCCGTGCGATTCGATGCCTTGGCAAGCGACTATTCCGATCCCGTCACACGTGGGCATCGTTATTTCAGCCGTGCCGGCGGGCGATCCGCAGCGTCGCGACACCAAGCCAGCAGCAGAATTTTCCGGGATGCGCAGCGATCTGGTTGTGGCCGATTTTGCACTCATCGCACAGCCGTCGCCTGTGATGGCCTGCGCCCTCAAGGCCGGCGCCTGTGCCATAGACGGGCTCGAGATTCACTGTGAGAAGACAGCCATCGACTTCCATACGTGGACCGGCATTGAACCTGACACGGACATGCTGCGTGAGGCCCTCGACGAATACTTAAACGCCTGAATGGATCTGCACGCTCCACTGCACATCGCCGCAAACGAGGGCGGCCCATTCAATTGACGTCATACTCTTTAAGAAAACCTTTAAACTGTACGAGGTGTTCCTCTTCGTCAGCAAGCAGGCGAATGCACAGGTCCTGCGTGACGTAGTCCTCACCGTCCACCGCTTTGATGATCTTCTTGTACTGTGCACAGGCGGTTTCTTCGGCAATGATCACCGCTCTGATTACTCCCACGACATCGGTCGTGTCGGTCACCGGCTGAATTTGGTTGCCGAGCGTGAGCGCCTTCGAACCGGGAATCTGTCCGCCAATCTGCTTGATGCGGTTGGCGAGTTGCTGAGCATGAGCCAACTCTCCAGGCACATCGGCTGCCAGCGATTTCTTAATTTCCTCGGCTCGAACACCGTCAAGGTTCACGCTGTTAGCGAGGTAATTCATCACCGTCTCGAGTTCCATGTTGTAGCTCTCAATCAAAAGTGCAATCGTTTGCTGGCTTGTAGCGGCCATAAAAATCTCCTTGTGGGATCGGAATGGGTTTCGGTAATAGTTGCTTGGAATGGCTGAGAACAGTTATTGAACAGTTGGGTCGACCTTCAGTCGATCCATTTTTTTAATCAATGCAGCAGCGCTTGATCGCACATCGGCAACCGGGTCTTGCTGAAGTGCCTCGACGCGAGCCCGCACATGGCTCGGCAGTGATTGATTTGTGGCATCGACCAAGAGGGCGACTCCGCGCACTGCATTGACAACAATCAGGGCCCGCCTGTAACGCTTGGACTGCGCAGCCTCGTCGACCGTGCGTGCATCAGCTATTGGCAGGTCTGGAAGGGCGAGCATTTCGACAAGTGCTTCCAGAGAATCGTCTTGACCTAAGCGTGCAAGCCCCAACGCAGAATTAAAACGCACGTCCTCGACTGGATCATTAGAAAGTTCAACCAACCGCTCGGCTGCGCCCAATCCACCGATGACACCCAGCGCAAAGGCTGCCGACGAACGCAAGGCGGCATCCTTGCTGCGGGAGGCGGCCAGGGCAGCGTCTGTGATGGCGGTCGGGGCATCGGTTGCACGATCGGCTGCAATCAGATTCGTTGTCAACACCGAGAGTGCCTCGACGGCCGCACGGGCTGTCTGCGCATCAGCGGTTGCTTGTGCGCATACAACGAGCGGTTCTATAGCCGTTTGTATGGAGAATTCTCCCAGCGCTCGACAGAGGTACAGGCGCAGTGTTTGCGACTGCTCGTCGGTTCGGCCACTCTTGACCTCATCAGAAAGAATGCGGCCAAGTTCCTTGGCGAGCACCTCATCAGACTTGAGTTTTTCACCACCCGGACCACGCAGATCGTTGGCGAGATTCAAGGCGGCCTGCCAACGGCCTTCGTTGTTGCGTCGCAGGGTCCGGACATAAGCCTGCGGATCGTTGCCGAGATGCGCAAGCCAGTGGAATGACAACCACACGCAGACGATGATGAACACGATCAGTCCCGGTACCAAAAACAACTGCACCAGAAAGGTGGCGTTGGGTGGTTCCACCGGGGGTAGCGAGTCGTCCTGCATGAACGAGCGATTGGGTGTATCTGCCATGCGCTTTGAACCGTTTCTAAACAGATGAGTTGTGATCGATAAAAAGAACCTGACAAAGTCTAGGGGAGCGGGCCAGTGCGTCAACGTCCAGACAGTATCGAAATTGACGGTATTGCAACGTACCCGCTGCGAGCCGAAGCCCCGGCAGCTGTCGGCGCACGTGCCGGTGAGCCGGCAGAGTGGCTGGCTGCCGACTTGGAATCTGTTGAAGAAAATCTGGCACTGGATGAAGCCCTTTTGGAGGAGGCCCATGAAGGACTGCTCACCACGTCGGTGGTGCGCACGTGGATGGCAAAGGCGCCGGTGGTGGTGGTGGGGTCGTCGAGCCACGTTGACACCGAGGTTGACCGCAGTGCCTGCGCTGCACTGGGGGTGCGCATTGTGCGGCGCCCAACTGGCGGGGCCAGTGTGGTACTGGGTCCGGGGTGCCTGATGTGGTCTGTTGTCACGCCCTATCCACAGGGGACACCGACCATTGAGCAACTGCATACATCACGGCTCGAACCGCTCTGCCGCATGTTGAGCCGTACGTTACCGGTCAGCAGAGGATCCATCGAGCGTCGAGGGTCGAGCGATATTGTGGTTGTCGACGCACAAGTTGTGCGCAAGTTTTCGGGTAATGCGTTACGCGTGAAGCGCAATGGCGTGCTCTACCACGGCACTCTACTCGACAATTTCAACATGGATACGGTTGCGCGATTGCTGCACCATCCGCCTCGTGAACCCGACTACCGCACCCGCCGCTCGCATCTCGATTTTCTGACAAATCTCAACTTGGGACAGGACGTGCTCGAGCAGGTTGTGCGCCAGGCCTTTGCCGCAACAGTGGCCCGGAGTGATTGGCCCCAACACCGCGTTGAAAACCTTGTGCGTCAACGGTATGGCCAAGTGCATTGGACCGACAGACTCTGATCCCGTGCACTGTGTGCAGCCTAAGCAGCAGTCCGAATTCTTTCTGCAGACTGCCAATTTGGAAAACTGTGCGGTCTGGACTAACAGGGCAACTTAGCTCGACCTATTGGAATATTCCGCAGAGAGAGATTATCGACGGCGTCGTGATCTTAAGGGCCATGGTGAGCCGAATGAGACTAGTGGTAGAAGAAATCGGCAGGCGGAAGCTGGTGAAAAGATGAGATTGGGTTGTTTCAAACCAGCCTTTCTTTATCAGTGATTCCTCAGTAATGTTCCGCCCCCGACCGACAAGATGTCGTTCAAGTTACCCTGCAACAGGAGGTTGCCTGCCATGCGTTTGCACATGAATGCCGCCGATGTCCGGCATCTCGTTACCCGATACTTTCTCGATCTTGGCGCTGATGCCATGGAAGTGGCCGACGTTCAGGAAAATATCCGCATCGACCGCGGCCGCTGCGTTGCCCGTTGCTATCGGCTCGAGGAAATGTTTGCGATGTGGCTGATTGAGGTAGGTGTTCTGCAGTTTTATGATGCGGACGGCGAGATGCTGCAGACGGTCAATCTCTTTACCGAGCTACAGCCGCAACGAGCTGCTGCCTGATTGGGGATTGAGCGGGCGGCATGCCGTTCCACGAAAAGAGTTGCCCGTGCGGGGTTCATGATGATGCCGGACACCAAGCCGAATCCAATTCAGCTTTCGATTGTTATCCCGGCGCCAACCGATACGGCCGCCCTTGAGGAAACTCTCGTAAGCGTCTTGGAAAATCGACCAGATAACTCTGAGATCGTGGTCGTGCTGGGGTGTGAGTATGGCGACCCCTGGAACATCCGCGAAGAGGTGCGGTTCATAAAGTCTCCGGCGGGATCGAGCTTAGTGGGTTGTATCAACCTCGGCATTTCCTCCTGCCGGGGAGCGGTTATCCATGTGCTCGCAAGTGGGTGGCGGGCTACGCCGCATTGGACAGATGCTCCTCTGCGTCAACTCGCCAGCACAAACAACGTTGGTGCGGTCATCCCCTTGGGGGTGAGTCCCAACGATCAGCAGCGGGTTGTTTCGGCAGGCATTCGCTACGGCCGCGGTGGCAGACGCGTGGTGTTGTCTGCCACTGGTCCAGTGAACGTTGCGAGCTTTTCGCTACCGTCGACTGCCAGCGCTTTGCTGGCCCCTGTAGCCCCTACATTAGAGGCAGGGTTTTGGCGTGCTGACGTTCTCCAGTTAGTAGGTCCGGCTTTTTCAGCTGCCTGCGGCGACAGCGCTGCCGATGCCGACATAGCTGTATCGCTGGCTTGCAGCGGATTCAGCGTTGTCGTGGAATCGGCATCGCGCGTGGTAGCACCTCGGCCATCACAGCCACGCGGTGACGCATTTACTGCAGGCGTGCATGCTGAACGGCTGTTCTGGCGATCGATCGCCGCTACGCCGGTGCTTTGGTCACTCGTTCTGCACGTGCTTGAAATCGTTCGTCATGCAATCGCTCGGGCACCTTTGGGCACGCTGCCAATGCTTGCCGGTAGGGCCATCGCCCTGCTGCAGTTTGGTGCGTACGTACCCCGCTACAGACAATTGCGTGTTCTGAGGCAGCAGGCGGCGATGGCTGAGCAACCAGATGCTGGGCGCACGCTGCGATTGGATCATCCCCACAACCCGGTCGGCCATTCCAAACTCCAAGCGCCCGCGGCACCCGCGTTGCTGCGGCGTTCGGCCTGACAAAGCAGTTGCGACCTTTCCGCCGGCAACGTTACGAGGCCAGGCCGTTGCAAACCGTGATAGCCGCCCCCTGTTGTGCAACACTCAGCAGGCTGAGCATACTAAGGACGGCATGGATTGCCCGATTGTCTCCGTAGCTCAATTGGATAGAGCGTTGGCCTCCGAAGCCGAAGGTTGCAGGTTCGAGCCCTGCCGGGGATATTGATCTGCAGCGGTTCCGACTCGGCACCAGCTTTTTCGGGTGAATCGTGCTGCAGTCCCCTGCGTAATCGCCCCTGTCGGTGCAAACTCGTTCGCTTTTGTTTATGCCCAATAACGACCGATTTTTACAGCCTGCCACACCGGCTACGGTATCATTCGGGTGGGCGATTTTCTGGCATCGTTTGCTTGAATCAGCGCACCAGTCCAGAGGAGTTTGAGGCGGATGCCAAAGCAGATTTTTTCTAGTTTTGATCTGTTGCTCGTGCATGTAATTGCCACGGCATTGTTGACGGGACTCATCTGGAGTTTACAGATTGTGTACTTTCCTTCTTTGGAGGGATGGAAGCCAGAATCATTTGGGGATCTTCAAACTGTTGGCCTATTGCACACAGGCTTCTTGCTCATGCCACTGATGTTTTTTGAGGGCATGACAGCGGGCCTTCTTTTGATGTTTCGCCCCCGAGGCGTGCCAGCGTGGTTTCTGTGGGTGGGAGCAGGTTTGGTCGCTGGAATCTGGCTGAGTTCGTATTGCATTCAATTCCCTTCGCAAGCGCGGCTCGTCCTTGGCTGGGATGCTCAAACCCACGCCCAACTGGTCGACGGAAACTGGGTCCGCACGACACTTTGGACAGTGCGTCTTGTGTTTCTCACCATTGTCCTGCGGCTGGCCGCAGGGCAAAACAAAGGCTGAGCTTTGCCGGCTTTAAGGGCTGCGTAGAAATGCAAGCAGTGCCGCTTTGGTGCGAATGTCCTGCAGATCTAATTCGACCGGGGGAGCATCTTCATGCGATTGCATCAATGGCTTTACCAGTGGCAACGCTTGGGGCACGTTGCGTCAGCAGTTCACTTTTTTGGGGGGGTGAATTGCGATGTTCGCGGCCAGTTGGGTGGCAGTCGACGCATTTACTGATGTCTGTGACTCGCTCCTCACGATGCTTGCGTTCCATCTTACCGTTCCATCTTTCCCCGGTCGTGCTTGTGGCACCCAAAACAGGAATACGCTCGCACATCGATCGCCATCGGGCAGTTGTAACTGCAGATGCCGCACTGCACACAGCGACTCGCGTCGGGCACCACCTGTGCCTCGGCCAGAGTTGCGTGTTGAGAGTCAAAGATTGGTGCTCCAGGGTGGCTGTCCGGTTTTTGCATTGTGACCGGCAGTGCTTTCCCTTGGTACGGACGAGAATAGCAGCGCTTGTGAATCACCGGCTTCGCTCCAGTCGGCCGCTCCGGGCGCAAGCACGAGATGCGACGTCGACAGCGTTCCCTGCTCGATCATTTGCTGCAAGTCGATCAGCGAAACTGGCCCGGCAATCAATTGGCCGTGAGAGTAATACCACCGACCTCGAACAAGCGTTATTGAAGTCAGAGCAGCCACGCTCAGGGCCAGGGCAAAATAAACTTTTCTGGCAACTCCTTCGGGGTAAGGCTCCACGTCAGGTCAGGAGGTCAATTGAGGAGAGGGTTCGCTGATTCAATAGCGATTCGCAATAAAAGCTCTATTTAGTCCACGCCGCTTGGTCCAACATCTGCCGCACATTTTGGCTCTGTCTTTCGAACTGCCTTTTGAGTGCGGTGCCGTCCATGGCGTTCGCGATCTGGCCCATTCCGATTTTTACAAGTGCTGCTCAATCGAAAACAGAAAGAGTGTTCGCGAGCATTGCTAGCGCAGTCGTCGCGCCTGGCAATTAAAGTCTCCGGCCAGAGCCCGGCACGGCTGAAGAAAAATATTTTCGCTGCACTGTTTAACCCTCATCGACACCCTAACTCCTTCGCTTTCAATGCGTTGAGTGCCGTGCGACAGAATCGGCTGAGAATTTTTATCTGCCTAACGCTGGATTTTTTTCCCCGCTGCCAAATAGGCTAAAGCCTGTGTTTCTATGTGTGTCCTAAAATAATTGGAGTCTCTCTATCGATGCCTATGCGTACACTCTTCCTAACCCTTGTGCTGTCGGTTTTTTCCTGCACGGTTCAAGCACAAACTGCTACTACTTCTACCACCACCACTGCCCAGCAGGACGCTGAAACAATGGCACGCACTGGAGTCCTAAGGCATTGCGGACGCTCTGGCGGGGCCGTTGAGGGAATTGGTTTTGGGCAAAGCCGGGAGTCGGCAATCCGCAATTGCTGCTACTGGGGAAATCGCAAGCCCAAGGAGATCGGCACCTGTCGAGGCCCACGCGGCTGGTTTGCCTGCGTGCGCTATTGGTAGGCTCACCCCGTGGTAAGCACACCCCGTAGTAGGCTCACCCCGCACACAATAGCCAGTAGCCAACCGGCCGATCGGTGCGCAACAAAATTGGGCTCCTGCCTGCCCGGGCAAGAGACTGGTGTTATCGTTACGGTAAACAATCCCTCGCAAAAGCACCGGCCGGACGTCGCAGGATGAAACGCGTTTTAGAACTTTCTGCCAACGCCTTTCCGCTCTGGGTGCTGGCTGCCTGCACTGCGTCGCTCTTGAAGCCCGAACTCTTCACGTGGTTTCGGGGCGAGGCAATCATCGTGGGACTAGCTGTGATCATGCTCGGCATGGGGATCACGCTCTCGTTGGATGATTTTGCCCGTGTCTCCTCGCGGCCTGCAACCGTGGCTGCTGGCTGTATCGCACAGTTTCTCATCATGCCCACCACCGGCTGGCTCGTGGCGTCGCTGATGGACTTAGAAACTCCCTTTGCTGTGGGCCTGATCCTTGTAGCGTGCTGCCCCGGCGGCACGGCCTCGAACGTCGTTACCTACATTGCAAGGGCTGATGTTGCGCTCTCTGTGGTGATGACAACCTGCACCACAATCGGGGCAGTCGTCCTCACGCCGTTGCTCACCAAGTTGCTTGCCGGTCGGCTCATTGAAGTGGATGCACTGGGACTTTTTTTCTCCACCCTGCAAGTGGTGGTATTGCCGGTGGCGGCCGGCGTGGCGATCAACCGCTGGCTGCCACGCACAACGCAAGCCATAGCGCCAGTGGCACCGCTGGTGAGCGTGATCCTGATTGCAATGGTATGCGCGAGCATCATCGGCCAGAATGCCGCGGCTGTAGTCTCAAGTGGTCCTAAGTTGTTGGCCGCCGTCACCCTGTTGCACACAACGGGCTTTGTTGTTGGGTATCTCTTTGCGCGATTGTTGGGCTACGAAAGCATCGTCTCGCGTACCATCTCAATCGAGGTGGGGATGCAAAACTCCGGGCTGGGTGTGGTGCTGGCCACGAAACATTTCCCCGCCGAACCGCTGACGGCCGTCCCCTGCGCAATCTCCAGCGTGATCCACTCCGTAATCGGAAGCATGCTAGCTGGCTGGTGGCGGCTCGAAAAACCACTACTCAAAAGCCGCTTGTGGGTATGATTGGTATTATAGTTGAGTGTATCCTAGAGTTTTATCTGTGGTTTTATTCCCCTTGCTCCACCACAAGAAAGTGAACGCTGACAGATGATACGACGTCGACCGTGGATGCTGGCACTGCCCCTGATGCTCGCTGGTCTGTTGGCGGGGTCTGTGCAAAGTGCCGAACCTTTGCTGCAGTTGCGCAGTGGTGATCGGATTTCCTTTATCGGCAACACGCTCGCCGACCGCATGCAGCACTCGGCATGGCTGGAGACCTACCTCCACGCTCTCCATCCTGATCTGGACCTTACAGTTCGCAACCTCGGATTCTCCGGCGACGAGTTGAAACTCCGCCAGCGCGAGGAAAATTTCGGCAATCCCGACCAGTGGCTGGCCAAGACCAAGGCGAGCGTGGTCTTTTCGTTCTTCGGCTACAACGAAGCCTTGCGTGGGCCGGCCGGCTTGGAGGCCTTTCGCAGAGACCTTGCCGAAACAATCGATGGGATGCGCAACCAAAAATACGACGGCGAGTCTGCGCCGCGACTCGTGTTCTTTTCCCCGCTGGCCCACGAAAACCTGAAGAGTCCGAATCTGCCAGACGGGGCGGCCAACAATGAGAACCTGTTGCTCTACACACAGGCCATGCAGGAGGTCTGCAAAGCCAAGGACGTTGCCTGTGTCGATCTCTTTACGCCCACGCGTCAACTGTATGCCACTGCTCCCAAACCGCTCACTCTCAACGGCATCCATCTGCTCGATCATGGCGATCGAGCCGTGGCCGATCTGATCGTGAAGGAGTTGTTTGCTGCTGCAAAAATCACAAAAAACGACGCGGAATTAGAGCGGTTGCGGCAGGCTGTGCTCGACAAGAATTACCACTGGTTTAGTCGTTATCGCGTGGTCGACGGATACAACGTCTTTGGTGGTCGCTCCAAACTGGCGTGGTTTGGGCAGTCGAATGCCGATGTCATGATGCGCGAGATGGAAATTTTTGACGTCATGACCGCCAACCGCGATGTGCGCGTTTGGGCAGTTGCCCGGGGCGGCGATCACACCGTAAAGGACGACAATCTGCCGGCTCAAATCGAAGTCAAAACAAATATTCCCGGCAAGCTCGCGGAAGGAAAGCACGAATATCTGGAGGGCAAAGAGGCGATCGATCGTATGCAGATCGCCGCTGGAATGCAGGTCAACCTTTTCGCCTCCGAGGAAATGTTTCCCGAGATCGTCAACCCTGTGCAGATGGCGGTGGATCCCAACGGGCGGCTGTTTGTTTCGGTCTGGCCATCCTATCCGCACTGGAATCCGACCGAGCCCCGGCGTGATAAAATCGTGTGCCTGCCCGATGATAATGGCGACGGCGTAGCCGATCGGTGCGTCACATTCGCCGATGAACTCAACAGCGTAACCGGCTTTGAATTCTGGGGTGGTGGCATGCTCGTCGCTGCATTGCCTGAAATCTGGTTTCTGAAAGACACCGACGACGACGGCAAGGCCGATCTCAAGATTCGCATGGTGCAGGGATTGAGCAGCGCCGACTCCCACCACTCTGCCAACGCCATGCTGGTCGGACCGGACGGATGGCTGTACTGGTCGCGTGGCATCTTTAACGTGGCCGCAATAGAAACACCAACCCATACATTCCGCTCGGGGGAAAGTGGCGTGCATCGCTTCAACCCGCGCACGTTTGAGATGGAGTTTCATTTTCCGATCGGCCCCAATCCCCACGGCGATGTTGTCGACCAATGGGGGTATCAGTTTGCCAATGACGGCACCGGTGGCACCGGTTCATACGTCAATCTGGGACACGGCATCGGCAATAAGCAGTGGTTCAACAAGCGCGTTCGCCCCGTGGCGGCGACGGGGATTCTTTCGAGCAGCCACTTTCCTCCAAAGAATCAGGGCAACTTTCTGATCTGCAATTGCATCGGCTTTCTGGGTGTCCTGCAGCACGAAGTGACCTACAACGGTGCCGACATCACGGCGACCGAGATCGAGCCGATCCTCGTGTCGAGTGATCCAAACTTTCGACCCACCGACGTGGAAATCGGTGGCGATGGTGCGCTCTACGTTTCGGACTGGGCCAACGCCATCATCGGCCACATGCAGCACAACATGCGCGATCCTAATCGCGATCATGAGCATGGCCGCATTTATCGCGTCACCGCCAAAGATCGGCCCCTTCTCAAGCCCATGAAGCTTATCGGCAAGCCGATTGCCGAAGTCTGCCAAGCGTTCCTCGCGCCAGAAAACGGCGTTCGCTACCGGGCTCGCCTCGAACTCAGCGGTCGGCAGGCGGCGGACATTCAGGCGGCGGTTGGCACTTGGGCGCGGTCGCTCGATCCAGCAAAGCCCGACCAAGCTCAAGCACTGCTGGAATGCCTCTGGGTCTTTGAGGAGCATCGTCTGCCGAACGGAGAACTGCTCAAGACGGTCTTTTCTGCCGCCGAACCGCGCGTGCGGGCCGCAGCCATCCGCACGCTTGGCCACTGGGGGCCGAAGATATCCGATTGGGAGCCGACGCTGAGCGCCGCTGCCCGTGATCCCTCCGCTCTGGTACGTGCCGAAGCCGTCAAGGCGGCTGTCTCATTCGAAGGACCCGCAGCCGCAGATGTGATCTTTGAAGTCGCCACGCGGCCCAGCGATCCGGAACTGGATACCGTTCTCAAGTATGCCCGCGGCAAGATCAACATCGATAAGATCGTGCAAGACGCTGTGGCCACACAGAAACCGCTGTCAAAAGCAGGGCAGATTTTTGTCATGCGCAATGCCAGTGTCGATGATCTTCTCAAGCTCCCGCGTTCGGAGGCTGTTTACGAGGCGATTCTGGGCCGTTCAAACGCATCGGTTGCGGCGTTGAAGGAGTCACTCGTCGGCCTAGCTGAATTGCGCAAGACAAGCTCACTGCCCATGCTGCTGGACCTCATCCAGCAACGCGACGCAAGCGGTGAAGTCGAAGCGCTCGATGGGATTGGGCGGTTGCTCGCCGAACAACCGCCTGCCGATCTGAGAAAAGTGCGTGGGAAGATTGAACGATTGGCGACCAAGGCGGCAATGGCCCAATCGCGACAGCTCGCTTATGCCGCTTGGATTGCTGCCGATGGTTCTGGCGATGCGGCATTTCTGTCGGCTTCCCGAAGCAAGGAAAGCCTGCGGGATCTACTGGCTGCGGTGCCGTCCATTGCAGATAGCGAATTGCGTGGTCGCCTCTATGAGGCCGTCCGCGCGCTGATGTTTGAACTGCCCCCAAATTTGAAGGCAGAGGCCGGCGGCGGCGGGCTATTGCAAAGCGGTATTAGGGTCGATTTCTTTCGTCCCAATCCTGCAAATGTTGCCCTCGAAACACTTGCCAAACTCGAATCACAGGGGACGGGCATCGTGCCTGAAATCCTGCTCGACGTGCCTCAGCGAACCCAAGCCAACGCATTTGCGCTGCGTTTCACCGGCATGATTCAGATTCCAACGCCAGGGGAGTACACCTTCTTTATTACGTCCGACGACGGCTCGCGCCTCTACATCGACGAAAAACTGCTGATCAACCATGATCAACTACATGGAATGACAGAAAAAAGTGGCACCATTGAACTGTCTGCCGGAACCCATCCCATCGCCGTGACCTACTTTGACCAAGGCGGCGGCAATGGGCTCCATGTCAACTGGTCGGGCCCCGATCTGCCTAAGCAGAGCATCACCCCTGACCGGCTGACCGTATCGGGTGGCACGGAAACTCTGCACGACTTCGCCATCCGTTCGCTACCTGCGATCCCCGGACACGAGGCCGCAAAATTTCAGGATCTGGCAGCTCTTGTAAAGGCTGATCGCAACCGGCCGGCTGCGATCAGCGTTCTGTGCACCATTCCCGAGCAACACTGGGCTACAAAAGAGGTGCCGGAATTGATCGACAATGTTGTTGGCTATTTGAGCGGCATTCCGGCCGCCTTCCGAACGGCTGGCCCGGCACTGGAGGCGATGGCATTGGCCAAGTCCCTGTCGGCCAAGCTGTCGCCCGATCGGGCAAAGGCGGTTGCGGATCGCCTGGAGAATCTCAACGTTCGCGTGATTGCTATCGGCACCGTGGTGGAGCGGATGATCTACGACAAGGAAGCCCTTGCCGTGCAGGCCGGCGCGCCTGTGGAGTTTCGCTTTTCGAACACCGACAACATGCCGCACAACTTTGCAATCATCCAGCCAGGTTCACTCGAAGAGATCGGTCTTCTGGCGGAGGCAACTGCCCGCGATGCAGACGCCAAGGATCGAAACTATGTTCCTGCTTCCGACAAGGTGCTGTTGGCGAGTCGGTTGCTCGAGCCAGGGCAGACGCAAACACTGAGCTTTGACGTTCCGCAGGAGCCGGGCATCTACCCTTATGTGTGCACCTATCCGGGGCATTGGCGGCGCATGTACGGTGCGCTCTTTGTTGTGGCCGACCTCCAGGCATACCAAGCCGATCCCGATGCCTATCTGACTGCCAATCCACTCCCACTGCGCGACGTTCTGCTGGCATCTGTCGGCCGCAATACCGAATGGAAGTACGACGATCTCATCGGCGATATTCGCACGCTCCCTCCTGGTCGCTCGTTCGATGTCGGCAAGAAGCTTTTCACCGTTGCCAACTGCGTAGGATGCCACAAACTCAACGGTGAAGGACGTGAACTCGGGCCCGATCTCACCAAGATTGAACCGTCCAAGCACACGGCCGAGCACCTGTTGCGATCGATCTTCGAGCCCTCGCAAGAAATCGCTGAAAAGTTTCAGTCAAACACATTCGTCCTCAATTCGGGCAAGGTTGTCACTGGCATGATCGTGGAAGAAACACCGACAGGGATTACATTGCTCGTCGACCCACTGGCGCGCTGCGAACCCACCGTGGTGCAAAAGTCCGAAATCGATGAGCGCTCAAAATCTTTAGTCTCGATCATGCCTCAGGGCATGCTCAATAGGCTCTCCCGCGAGGAGATTCTCGACCTGATGGCCTACCTCCTGGCGCGCGGCGACAAAAAGAGTCCCCTGTTTAATGCCGTTGGCCAGTAGCCTCGTGGGAGTGCCATGCCAAGGGGCACGGCACTCGTTAAACGCCTCCGCTTGTTGTAAACGCCTCCGCTTGTTGTAAACGCCTCCGCTTGTTGAGATTCTGCATGCGTTCGCCGACCCACAATGCAGACAGCCTCTACCGTTACCGCGATTGTCTAGCGGCCGTTGACTGCCTCTGCGCGGCGATCGTGCATCTGGATTTTTTTACGCAACTTGATCACTCGCCTGGAAATCTTGCGGCGATCTGCCGGCAGTTTGGCATCGCTCCCCGGCCAACGGATGTGATGCTCTCTCTTTTTCTAGCCAACGGTTTTATTTTCCGCGACGAGCAGGGGCTTTTTCATACCACCGATCAGGCCAGAGAATTACTCGTGCAGGGTTCTGCATTCGATGCTCGCCCCTACTACGCTAGCCTGGCAGACCGTCCGGGCGTAACGGATTTCCTTAAGGTGCTCCGCACAGACAAGCCGGCAAATTGGCCGGGCGCAAAGGGTGAGGCTGATTGGCATGCAGCCATGCGAACCGAATCATTTGCTGAATCATTCACTGCGGCGATGGATTGCCGTGGCCGGGTGTTAGCCCCTGCTCTGGCCACTGCGATCGACCTACGAGATGTTCGCATGCTCCTGGACGTCGGTGGCGGCTCGGGCGTCTATGCGATTGCCTGCGCAGAGGCTCATCCGCACCTGCAAACAATCGTGCTGGAATCGGTGCCGGTGGATGCGATTGCAAGACGCACGATCCAACAGGCCAATCTTTCCGATCGCATCAGCGTTGTGGCAGGTGATATGTTTACAACCGCCTGGCCAACCGACTGCGATGCCCATCTCTTCTCAAATGTGCTGCACGACTGGGACGAATCCGACTGCCGTCGGCTCCTTGCCGCCAGCGCCAAAAGCCTTGCTCCGCAAGGCCGCCTGCTGATCCACGATATGCTGCTCAATGACGAAAAAACGGGGCCCCTGTGGGCGGCGGAATATTCGGTGTTGTTAGCCAGCGTGACTCAGGGACGGCTCTATTGTGCCGCTGAAATCAGCGAGTGGCTCCAAGGACTGGGGTTTAGCATCTTGCAGCACACGCCGACAGCCTTAGGGCGCAGCGTGCTGCAGGCCAGTCGATCGGCTTAAAGTCTGGTGTGGCTCGAACTGGAGTGCCTCTCTCTTGCCATCGCTCTCCGATCGAAAAAATACCGCTGCCGATTGATGGCAAAAGGAACTCCTGGCGATTAGACTGAACCCTAATCCCATGCAAGTCGCTGGAATCTTTTTCTCTAAACCGTTGCTGCTGGAATCCTTGGGGGAACGCCGTGAAACGGCAAACAATTTTCTGTTTGTTTGGGCTGCTTGTTGCGACCGTTGTCTTCTGGGCCAACGCTTGTCATTGCTCGGCGGTCATTATTATTGGTTCGGCGGCCGGTAATACCGGCACACCGCTGGATGCTGGCCTAGCCAGCCGCTGGAATCAGGTCGGCGATTGGGGCATCTACCTCGGCACGCCGATCGCTCCAAACTATTTTCTCACCGCCAAGCACATCGGTGGCGCGGTGGGACAATCGATCACCTTTCCTGATGACAACTCCTCCTACCAGACGGTTGCGACATTTCAGGATCCAAACAGCGATCTTGCACTCTGGCAGATATCGGGTGCTTTTCCCAGCAGCAGGATCGTTCCCATGTACGCCGGAAATGTCGTCGCTGGGGTGCCGCTCACAATCTTTGGTCGCGGCTTGCCGCGTACCAATACGGTAGTGACAGGGGCAAATTGGCCCAACGGCACAGAAGCCAAGGGATGGCTCTGGGGCACAGCCGCCTCGGCCCGCAGTTGGGGCACCAACACGCTTGATGGACTGGGAGACGGTGGAGCTGCCGGCACACAACTGGCGTACGACTTTGACGCTACTGGCGGCAGCAATGAGGGCATTCTTTCCATCGGTGACTCCGGCGGGCCTGTCTTTATTGCTCAATCAGGTGCGTGGGGATTGGCGGGCATCAACTATGCTGTCGGCCCCCTCGCCGTCCGCCAAACAATCGACGGGCCTACGCTGACGGCTGCCCTGTATGACTATGGCGGACTCTACTTGGAAACAGGATCGCCCGTATCGTGGCAATTGGTATCTGCCACAATGGCCAACAAACCGGCCGTGAGTTATTCCACGTTTCTCTCTCCGCGCAGCGATTGGATCGAGGCGGTTATTACCGTGCCTGAACCGGCCACTCTGCTGCTGTTGACGGCAGCATTCCTAGCCACACCTTTGCTGCATCGCCGCGCACAGGTCCCACGGTGCAGGCGATGCCTGCCGCGATCCTTCACGCAGTTCACGCACAGCCACGATCCGCGTCCGTCCGTCGCAGAATCGAAAAGTATGCCCGCGCTCCACCGGCTGTGAATGACGCATCGACGATCCCCGGGACGACTTCAAAACGTACTGGTTCGATTTTTTCAACCTCCCAGCCAGTAGCAAAGGCTTGGCGTATTTCGCTTTCGCTCACTCTTCGTGGCCCGTGATTCCCCGGCTCGGCATCAGAAAAACAGAGCAGGCAAACGCGGGCGCCGGGTTCGAGGAGTTTTGCGAGTGCTGCCACGTAGGCCGTTCGTCCTTGGTCGTCAAAGACATGAAACAGCCCACAGTCGGTAACACTGTCAAAACGCTCCGCTAGTGTGCCGATTGTCCGTGCATCCATCTGCAGAAAATTGACCGCCAGCCCACGCTGTTGCGCTTTGGTCCGCGCCTGCTCGAGCGGCGCGGCTAAAAAATCAACGCCTGTCACGGTGCAACCTCGCTCGGCCAGCCAAAGCGCGAGCTCGCCGGTACCACATCCACTGTCCAAAATCCGACCCTGCAGCGCAGCGCCTGCTTCAACAAAAGCCCGCTGCGGCCGGCCAATATCCCACGGCACCTGCTGGGCAGCGTAGAGTTTTTCAAATCGCTCCTCCGGGAGCGAATCGGATGTGTGCGAAACCGGCTGGTCTGTCAATGCAGGGTCGTCCTTTTTGATTGAGAGAAAAATAGTCTCACTTCAAAAAAGATAGCATAATCGTTACCGATGAATCACAACGCTCAATAGTTTTAGAGGGACCCAACTCCGCCGACCGCCTCGTTGGCGACAGGGGTTGGTGACAGGAGTTTTTGATGTCCAAGGTATGTGTGCTGGTAACTGGTTGTTTGTGGCTCACGCTTGCACAGGCTCTGCTGCTGGCGGCTCCCGCCGAGCAATCGCGGCCAAACATTCTCTTTATTTTCTCCGATGACCATGCGACCGGCGCCATCTCGGCCTATGGCTCACGATTGATCCAGACGCCCAACATCGACCGGATTGCCCGGGAAGGGGCGCTGTTTCGCAACTGTTTTTGCACCAACTCAATCTGCGGTCCTTCACGCGCAGTGATCCTCACCGGTAAACACAGCCACTTGAATGGCTTCATTGATAACAGAAGTACTTTCAACGGCGCGCAGCTCACCTTCCCAAAACTGTTGCAGCAAGCCGGCTACCAGACGTCGCTTATCGGCAAATGGCACCTCGTCAGTCAGCCCACAGGATTCACCCACTGGGATGTGTTGCCGGGCCAAGGCGATTACTACAACCCTGTCTTTCTTTCAGCGCCAGAAACCACTGGTGGCAAACCGTCGCAGCGCACCGTCAACGGCTATGTCAGCGACATCATCACAGACCTAGCCCTTGAGTGGCTCGATGGCAGTCGCGATCGCTCGAAGCCATTTTTGCTCATGCTCCAGCACAAAGCTCCGCACCGCGCATGGGCGCCGGGTCCTGAAGAACTTGATCTTTTTCGAGGCGTCGTCTTTCCCGAACCGGCGACTCTGTTTGACGACTACTCCGGCCGCGGTCGTGCCGCCGCGGAGCAGGAAATGACAATTGCTCGGCACATGACAAAACTCGACCTTGCGTTGGTGGCCCCAGGGAATCTCACTCCAACGCAACGCGCCCGCTACGAAGCTGCCTTTGCCGCTGAGAATGAGGCCTTGGCTCTAGACGCGCCCACCGGCGATGCCCGTACCCGCTGGAACTACCAGCGCTACATCGCTAACTACCTCCGCTGCGTTGCGGGCGTTGACCGGAATATCGGTCGCGTGCTCGATTTTCTCGACCGGACAGGTCTGGCAAAAAATACGATTGTGATCTATTCAAGCGATCAGGGATTTTATCTTGGTGAACACGGGTGGTACGACAAGCGTTGGATGTACGAGGAGTCGCTACGCATGCCGCTGGCTATGCGTTGGCCGGGCACGATAAAACCTGGCCTGATTGCCGACCAATTTATACAGAATCTCGACTTCGCGCCGACTTTACTTGCGGCAACCAGTGTGGCTACACCGCCTGATATGCAGGGGCGTAGTTTGCTACCGATTCTACGTGGCGAAATGCCGGCCGACTGGCGCACGAGCGTCTACTACCACTACTACGAGTTTCCCGATTCGCATCGAGTGCAGAGCCACTACGGCGTGCGCACCGCCACTCACAAGCTGATTTGGTACGACGCGATCGCAGAGTGGGAACTGTTTGATCTGGTGAATGATCCACACGAACTGCACAGCATCCACGCCGATGCTGCAGCGCAAGACACCTTTGCCACGCTCCGCGGAGAACTCTCCAGACTGCGGTCTTCGGTCGGTGACACCACCGGAAAGCCCCTTCCCCGATGAGACAAGGGATTGCTGCCGCCTCGGTGCGGGGAAGTCGGTGCGGGGAAGTCGGTGCGGGGAAGTCGGTGCGGGGAAGTCGGTGTGGGGAAGTCGGTGTGGGGAAGTCGGTGTGGGGAAGGCGGGGCGGGGGTTCTATTTTTTACGACTGGTTTTCACGGGCTTCTGCCGACTCTTTGCCGCTGAACGGCCGGCACCACGATTTTCAATCTTAATCAAATCCGGTGCGCTGCGCCCTGTGCGACCGTCAATCAGTACGTTGATCTCGCCTGTTTCTACCCGATAGAGCCAGCCATGAATCCGGGGGGACTTTCCTTTAGCGTGTAAATTTTTGATCAGTGCCAGATTCTGTAGATGCTTGATCTGTAGTTTGACATTTTCGACCGTCAATAATTCAAGTTTTTCCTGTCGCGTGAGTTTGTTCTCCTTCGCGATGCGGTCAGTAATATCTTTTGCACCTGAGGCAATGCAAAGCCAGTCGGCAATGTAGTTCTCGTGCACGCCGTCTTCGATCGCCGCAATACCGCCGCAGCGCGTGTGGCCACACACAATGATGTCTGCAATTTTGAGATGCACAACGCCGTATTCGAGAATGGAGGCCATATTGACGTCGTTGAAGGCTATGATGTTGGCGACGTTGCGATGCACAAACATCGTGCCGGGCCGGGCAGATGTAATGACGTCTTCGCTCACCCGCGAATCGGAGCAACCAATCCAGAGCACTGTGGGCGTCTGCCGATCGGCAATCGACTCATAATATTTTTTATTTGGCTTAAATTCACCGGCAATGAACTGACTGTTGCCCTTGAGTAGTTGATCGATCATGACTCTTTTTCGCTGGGGATTGTGACTGACTTCCAATGCGGTAACAATTTACTCGACTCTAGCACCACCGCATACACGACGCCAATGGCAGCGGTTTTTGGGCTTGCATGTTCGTGACTCCACAGGGCAAATTCAGTCGATGCCGTCGGCCTTTCCGAGCCGAATGCCGTTCCTGTGACCCACTGCCCTTTGCACAAAATACCGGCCCAGAATGAACCTCGATTCATTACTCGCAAACTGGCAGGCCGTGCTAACGGCGGTGGTTGTGTTTGTCACAATCTCGCTTTTGCTTTTGAGCCAACGTGCTCCCGACATGGTGATGATCGGGGGTGTGGTCGTGCTGCTTGCAGCCGGTGTGCTTACGCCGGAGGAGGCCCTGAAGGGGATGAGCAATGAGGGCATGCTCACGGTGGCGGCACTGTTTGTAGTAGCCGCTGCCATCGAACGCACCGGTGGCTTAGCGGCTCTTGTGGAGCGCTCGCTGGGGCGACCCGAGTCGCTGGCATCGGCACAACTGCGCAGCATGATTGCACCAGCGGCCGTTTCGGCATTCATGAACAACACGCCCGTTGTGGCCTTGATGGTGCCGGCGATTCGCGACTGGGCCAAGAAAAATCGTTTCAGTGTTTCCAAGCTATTGATGCCGATGAATAACGCTGTTGTGCTGGGCGGTTTGTGCACGCTCATCGGCACGAGTACCAACGTTGTCGTCAGCGGGTTGGTGTCAGAGAAAACGGGACACGGTCTCGGCATGTTCGACATCACATGGCTCGGCGTGCCGCTGTTACTGGTGGGTCTGGTCTATCTAGTGTTTGCCAGTAAGTATCTGCTGAAGGACCGGCGGCCGGCGATGAGTGAAAGCGATGACCCGCGCCAATATTCTCTCGAAATGCTCGTAGAAGTCAGTAGCCCGCTGATTGGCCGCACGATTGAGGAAGCTGGCCTGCGCGGTCTGGACGGCTTGTTTCTGATGGAGATCGACCGCGGCGGGCATGTGATCGCTGCAGTTGCCCCCTCTGAAAGGCTAGAGTCTGGCGACCGATTGGTGTTTGTTGGTGTGGTGGATTCCGTGGTGGAATTACAAAAGATTCGCGGCTTGCGGCCAGCTACTGATCAGGTATTCAAACTCGATGATCCCCGTTCCGAACGCGTGCTCGTTGAGGCGGTGGTGTCTAACACCTGCCCGCTGGTGGGCAGCACCATTCGCGCAGGACGCTTTCGCTCAACCTACAACGCCGTTGTCATTGCCGTCGCGCGCAACGGCGAACGGTTGCAGATCAAAATCGGTGATATTGCTCTGGAGCCGGGCGACACGCTGCTGCTGGAGGCCAGCCCAATCTTTCTCGAACGCCAAAGATCCAATCGCCATTTCTATCTCGTTAGTGAAGTGCGGGGATCAACGCCACCGCGACACGACCACGCATGGATTGCCTGCACGGTGCTGGTGGCTATGGTGCTGGCGGCCACATTGGAGTTGGTTCCGATGGTGGCAGCGGCTCTCTTTGCTGCAGTCGTCGTCGTGGCCACTCGCTGCATTTCATCCACCGAGTCCCGACGGGCTATCGAATGGGAGTCGCTGCTGCTGATTGCAGCCAGCTTTGGCCTGGCGCGAGCGCTTGAAAAAACTGGGCTGGCCGAAGGCGTTGCGCAATCGACGATTGCCATGGCCGGAGACCATCCGCATTATGCGTTGGCGGCGATCTATTTTGTAGCCATGCTTTTCACCGAATTGATGAGCAATAACGCTGCGGCTGTGCTCATTTTCCCGATTGCTTGGCAAACAGCGAACGATCTTGGCGTGAACCCAATGCCGTTTGTGATGGCCGTCACAGTGGCCGCTAGTTGCGGCTTTGCCACGCCAATGGGCTACCAGACCAATCTGATGATCTACGGTCCAGGTGGCTATAAGTTTAGCGACTATGTTCGCTTTGGCGGACCGTTGAACCTATTGGTCATGGCCTTGACGGTGACGCTTGCACCGTTGATCTGGCCGTTTGGCCCAGGCAAAAACATTCACTCTGCGCCTGCTGGTAACAGTGCTGTGCAAAGCAGTGCCGTGCAGCACACCATTCTTCAGAGCACCGTGCAGGATGAGCACTAACGAGCAACAGCTTGCTTGGATCGCGCGAGCGGCTGTGATCCTTGACTCATTTTTTCGACTGCTCGGTCGAGAGCTCATGCCGCGGTCGGGCAGTCCATCTGCGGATGCTGCCCTGCTTTATGAATTTCCTCTGGCTGTACTGGCTCACAACACAGCCGATCTGCCGCTGCTGGATTGGGTCAACTGTGCGGCCGCGGCCGCTTTTGAGACCACGCCCGAACGCCTGCTGGGTCGACCTTCGGCCGCCACAACGCCCGCTGATGCAACGGCCGATCGTGCCCAACTCTTTGAGTCGATCCGCCAATCCGGCTTTACAACGGGCTACAGCGGCACGCGAATCGGTCTGACGGGGCGACGATTTGTGATCGAGGATACCACGCTGTTCTCCCTGCAGGATCCAGAAGGCAACCCTGCTGGACACGCCGCAATTATTGGAAACATTCGTCCGGAAACGACTTTCTGTTACAAAACGTCACCCTAACAAGTGGGGGACCTTCCAAAGCCTTTTTGGAAACGTCCCCGGGTTCAGTTTTTTTAGCCTACGTCTTTCAGTGAGCCCTGCACGAGATTTTGTTCCTAAAAAGTTTCTATGAGTGACATTCTTTTCCATTACTACCGCGTCAATCCCACGACGTGGTTCTATCTTTCCTCGCTGCTGTCGCTTTCGCTGTTTTTTAAATTCAATCGCATCTGGAGCGTGCGCAACCTCGATCTCCTGGGATTAGTGCTGCTCGCTCCAGGACTGCTGGCCGTCGAATACGGTGGCTACAAGGCAAACACCGCCGTTCAACAACTCGGTTTTGTTTGGATTTTTATGGTGTCGGGCGCTTTTCTTGTCCGCATGCTCTTTGATTCCTTAATGGTGCGCCGACCGATGCTGGAGCCCAACTTGTCCGTCGGCGGTCTGGTATTTCTGGGGGCCTCACTGCTGCTCTTTTTACTTGCCAATGTCATCAACACCCGTCCGCAGCGTGATGACCTTGCCGGTGCGGTGGCTGCCACTCGGCTCGAGGCTGGCAAAGCCAACGTCGATGCTGATCAACTCACCCGCTTAGGGCCCGGCTATCCCCTGCTTTTTCTCCTTCCGCAAATCTCCACGCAGCGTATTTTTTCCCCCGATGCAGACGTCTCCGATTCATTAGACGTCCGCGAACGAAATGACCGCCGATTGCATGAAATCACTGCGCGCATGATGGCGATTCTCTCCCAACTATCAATTGTCGCAGGTATGATTTTGATCGGATGGTGGCACTTTGAAAATATCCGGCTGGGCATCGCTGCCGCCGTTCTCTACCTGCTGCTGCCCTACACCGCTCTCATGACCGGCAGAGTTGACCACGCCCTGCCCGGGGCACTGATTATCTGGGCGGTGGCCACCTACCGTCAGCCACTTATTGCCGGCGCACTGATCGGCTTAGCGATCGGCACGATCTACTATCCAGTTTTTCTCCTGCCACTGTGGTGTGGCTTTTACTGGGAACGCGGGGTCCGCAGATTCGTGGCTGGTGTGGGGCTGTCGCTGCTTCTACTGATCTTCGGCCTCTGGTTGACGTCGCCGGATGCGGCCGTCTTCATTGGGCAGTTGCGTCAGATGTTTGGCTGGGTTTTTCCCAATGAGGTTTCCCTGGAGGGATTCTGGTCACTGCCGGCCAACGACGCCGTCTTTCGCTTGCCTGTCTTGGCAGCATTCATCGCCATGATCGCCACTCTGGCAATCTGGCCGGTGCCGAAGAATTTGGGCACGCTGTTGAGTTGTACAGCCGCGGTACTGTTGGGTAGCCAGTTTTGGAAAGCCCACAACGGCGGTCTTTTTATGGCGTGGTTCCTGCCCGTCCTGTTGCTAGTGATCTTTCGACCAAACCTTGAAAATCGTGTTGCACTGTTGGTGCTCGATGCCGAGTGGTTTCCAAAACGGCGGCAACCGGGCTCCGCCTTAGCCGACAAGACCGCTTAAGACTTGCATTGAGACGAGAGTGGGCATTCGCTGCACGAAAAATCCTG
This sequence comes from Planctomicrobium piriforme, assembly GCA_945871035.1. Classification (GTDB taxonomy): domain Bacteria; phylum Planctomycetota; class Planctomycetia; order Pirellulales; family UBA1268; genus BAIKAL-G1-2R. Next base: position 70,967 of record CAMBUD010000002.1, read on the forward strand.
TTGGTTCATTCGTTTCACTCATCCCGACGGGGATCAAAGTCGGGGGGCGCCTGACGATTTGCCAACCAGGCCCGCCAAGCACTTGCATTCCATTCGAAATTGGCGCCGGTTAAAAGCACCAATGCTTCCAGCACTCGATTATTTTTTACGCTTACCTTGTTATTTTTTTTGCCGCCTCCCATGGAGAGACCGCCTCCTGACGGGGTGAATGTAGCGCTGGTCGAGCCCTCCGGCCCATCGTCGCCGACAACAACCAGATGCTGCGTCTCGAGCGCCTGAATCAACGGAGCAACTGCCGAGGGACCACCGAGTCGGCCAAGTGCCTCGGCGGCTCGATTGATTCGCCCGTTATCCGCGCTGCCAAGCGCCGCTACCAGCATCGGCACCGCTTGGTGCGGTCCGATCACTTCCAGCCGCTCCACGGCGGCAAGCCGCGTTTCCGGGTTGGGATGATCAATGGCCACTTGAATCAACACGGCAGTGGCCGCGCTTGAGCGAATCCGCGACAGCGCCTCAATGTACAAGCCACGCACATGAAGCACACTCTCCTTGGTAAGGGCTGCGGCCAGCGCTGGCACGGCGTAGGGGTCGGCGATTTCCCGGATTTCCTCTGCGGCACGGCCTGACTGCGCTGGCTGATCGAGCTGTTTGCGCAGCCGATCGATTCGAATATTCCATTGCTTCTGCGCGAGAGTTGTCCGCTCGACTCGCTCCAGCAACTCAATCTCCTGCACGGTGCGCCACGCACTCAAATGGCGAACAAAGCCGCGCGCACTCATCACCTCTTGCTGGCTCTTGGGAGCGGCGGGGAAATCAACGTCTTCGGCGGCAATCGCTGCCAGATGGACGGTGGCCAATGCCCATGCAATCCCTGCGGCGGTCACGGCATTCTTGAGCTGCAATGATTGCTGAACGTTAGCGATCATGGGGAGAGCCTGTTTGGAAAGACAATGCGACCCTCTTCATATACCACCGGCCGCCTGCTGAATCATCCCCACATAAAAGGAAAACACCCTGAAAATAACGAGCGTGATCAAGCTGGCCACGATCGCCCATACCAGAAATCCAGCTCCACGGGCCGCTGCTTCGAATCCCAAGCGGGCCTCTTCATCGAGTTGTTCGGCCAGCCGATCGAGCACTTCCGCCGTCATGCCGGTCATTTCTCCTACGGCAACCACCTCCAAAACACGGCTGGGAAATCGCCGCGATGCCCGCAATGTTTCTTCGAGCGTCGCCCCTGCCCTGAGCTGCTCCTCCACCACCTTTGAGTCCAGCCACAGCCCAGGCGCAGTAGCCGACGACAGTGCGATGAGCCGGCCGACATCCAATCCCGCACCGCTAGCCAAGGCAGCCGCTCGACACCATACGCCCGCTTCAGCGAGCCGTGCAGCAGAACCAATAACGGGAAATCGATCGACTATTGTGCGCACGATTCCGTGCCCATGCCAACTGGCGATCGCACGACGAATCGTCATGGCAGTCGTAGAAAAGATGGCGGCTAGGATCAACAGATACTGGACAAGCCCATTGGCTCCACAGAGCCCAAATCCCAGCACATCGACGGGCTGATTTTTTTCGTCCCGAATGAAACCGGCTAACAGAATCAGCACGCCCACCACGGTGATCGCGGCAATGAGTTGCAGCCCAGGCCACACCAAGCTGCCGACCAACACGCGCGTGTTTCGCACCGAACGCTCCAGCACCCGCGACAGTTCGCGCAGCGTTTGGGACTCATGACCGGTGCGATCGCCAACGGCCACCATCGCCCGTACGAGCGGTGGGAATGTGCCGTGTGCCTGCTCCATCGCCTCAGCAAGGGGGCTGCCCTTTGCCAAGCTTTGCGACACTGCTTCCATTTTCAATCGCCAAACGGAAGGAACCCGAGACGATTCGCTCGCCCAAGCCCGGCGGATGTCGATGCCAGCAGCCAGCGCAGTGGACAGGCGGCCGAGCAGAGCAGCCAGTAGCTTTTCCGGCATCTGTCTCTGTCTGCCCCACAGCATCGTTGTAACTCCTAGAAATGCAGCAGTAAAAGACGGCGACACTAACACACGCGCCGAGCATCTGGTAAAAACGCTCGCGCAGACGCTGTCGCCTGCCCACCACCATAGCTGGCATTTCATGAAACCTCACTGGCCAACTGTTGCAATTGTGGGAGTCGGCTTGATTGGCGGCTCGATTGGCCTTGCGCTAAAATCGCGTCGGCTGGCCGGCCGCGTCATCGGGATTGGCCGCCGGGCAGCATCGCTGGCTGAGGCCAAACGCCGGAACTGCCTCGATGAAACTTCTCTCGACTTGGCCACGGCTGTTTCCGAGGCCGATGTGGTCGTGGTGGCCACCGGCGTTGCCTCCATTCCAGCACTGCTTGAGCGCGTCGATGCTGCTATCCGGCCAGGCACGCTGATCACCGATGCCGGTAGTACAAAAAACACGATCGTCTCTGCGTGGGAAAAAGGACGCCGCTTGCGCCGCGGGCGTTTTGTTGGTGCTCACCCCATCACTGGCAGCCATCGCAGCAGTGCGGCGGCGGCCGTTGGAGACCTGTTTACGGGCCGAGTAACGATCGTCACGCCCGCCAAAAAAACTCCGGCCACAGATGCTGATGAAGTTGGTGATTTTTGGTCAGCGCTCGGCGCGACCGTCTATCTCATGCCACCGCGCGACCACGATCAGACTCTCGCTTCAACCAGTCATGCACCGCATCTGCTGGCCGCTGCCATCGCTGCCGCAACGCCAGCGGAGGCGCGGCAATTCACGGCCGGCGGCTGGCGCGACACCACGCGCATTGCCGCCGGTGATCCTGAACTGTGGGCTGATATCCTGCTCGACAACGCAGCGTTCGTCGCCAAGGCGTTGGTTCGAATTGCCCGCCACACGGAAAAATTGCTCTCTGCGATTGCGGCGGAAGATCGTCAGAAGCTCACCGAATTGCTCAAACGGGCTAAGGAAGATCGCGATGCTGTGGGAAGTTGATGTTCATCTGCGGGATGCTACTACCGATCATGCGGCTCGCGCGCTGGTGGCGGGAGCCGCTGAATTAGGTGTTGATAATTGTGCGCAGGCAAAGACCGCCAATGGCTGGTTGATCGAGGGAGATTTCTCGCGTAATCAGGTCGAACACCTAGCTGCCGTACTGCTCACCGATCCCATCACCGAAACGTTCACGCTGGGCGAAGTAGGCGATCAATCCCTTTACGCCAGCTGTGCTGAACTTCCCACGGTGCTCCACGTATTGCCTCGCGCAGGGGTCACTGATCCCGCAGCACAGAGCGCGTTGGAGGCCTTATCGTTGCTGGGATTGCGCCCCCTGGCAGTGCGGAGTGTTCGGAAATACTGGCTACCGCCCATCGACCCGTCTGCTGCCTTGCGATTGGCCTGGAAGCTCCTTGCCAGTGAGGCCATTCACGACGTTGTGCTCGGTCCGATTCAGCTGTGCACCCTCTCCGGTGGCCAGCCTTGGATTTTTGTACAGGAGTCCATCCCGCTGGATGGTCTCGATGAGCAATCGCTTATGCGCTTGAGTCGCGAGCGTTGCTTGGCGCTCTCTGCACACGAATTGCATGCCGTCCGGGATCACTTTCACTCACTCGGCCGGCCCCCTTTTGAGATCGAATTGGAAACGATTGCGCAGACGTGGAGCGAGCACTGCTGCCACAAGACGCTCGGGAGCCCGATCGATCATACGGGGCCAGCCGGCGAAGCCCACTACGACAATCTCCTCAAGGAAACGGTCTTTGCTGCAACCCATGCGGTGCGTGAATCGCTCGGGGCAAACGATTGGTGTGTCAGCGTTTTTCGCGACAATTCGGGCGTCGTGCGTTTTGATGGCGATCACGACATCTGCGTGAAAGTTGAAACCCACAACCATCCATCGGCTCTTGAGCCCTACGGTGGTGCGGCGACGGGACTCGGGGGAGTGATCCGGGATGTGCTCGGAACCGGTCTCGGGGCAAAGCCGATCGCCAATCTGGATGTTTTTTGTGTCGGGCCGCCCACTACGATCGCTGCCGATCTACCACCGGGCGTGATTCATCCCAACCGTTTGCTTTCGGGAGTGGTAGCGGGCGTGCGTGACTACGGGAATCGGATGGGCATTCCCACGATTGCCGGTGCCGTTGCCTTCGACCCCGGCTACATCTGCAACCCACTAGTTTTTTGTGGCACCGTCGGCATCATGCCGCGAAACTCTGCCATGGCCACAGTCCTAGCGGGCGATCTGATTGTTGTGGCTGGGGGCCGAACTGGCCGCGACGGCATCCACGGCGCTACGTTTTCAAGTGTCGAGCTTTCGAGCGGCAGCGAACACCAATCGGGTGGCTCCGTGCAAATCGGCCACGCCATTCACGAAAAGATACTGACCGACTTTGTGCTCGAAGCAACGCAGCAAGGGCTCTTCCATGCGATCACCGACTGCGGTGCCGGCGGTCTCTCGAGTGCTGTTGGTGAGATGGGAGCGCAGTTGGGTGCAACAGTCGATCTCGATCACGTTCCACTGAAATACGCCGGCCTCAGCGCCAGCGAGGTTTGGATCTCTGAAGCCCAGGAACGGATGGTGCTTGCCGTTGACCCTGCCAACTGGAAAAAACTGGCGTGCGTGGCGGCCGCTGAAGGAGTTGAGGCCACAGTCATCGGCACCTTCACCGGCACCGGTAGGCTTGTGCTCGTGTGGCAGGGTCGCACCATCGGCATGCTCGACTGCCACTTTCTACATGAAGGACGGCCACGACAGCGGTTGCGATCGCGGCATGCGATCGCCGCAGGCGAGCCCAGCACGTGGCCTCAGCTATCGGCACCAGTTTCCCAAGCAGACGCACTGGCCGGCTGCCTGCTCGATCTTCTGGCGGCGCCTGATGTGGCCAGTAAGGAATCGATTATTCGTCAGTACGACCATGAGGTGCAGGGAGGGAGCGTTGTCAAGCCGTTGCTTGGACCCGGCACCGGTCCTGCCGATGGCACAGTTGTGCGTGGTGTGCTGGGCCGCAATCGTGGAATTGTACTCGGCGTGGGGATTCGTCACCGGCTCGGTAAGCTGGATCCGTATCAGATGGCCGCCGGCGCCATCGTTGAGGCGATCGCCAATGCCACTGCGGCAGGTGCTAACCCCGCGCGGATCGCGCTGCTCGATAATTTTTGCTGGGGTGAATGTCGCAGCGAGGAATCACTCGGCGCTCTCGTCGAGGCCTGTCGTGCCTGTTACGACACGGCGGTTGCATTTGCCGCCCCTTTTGTGAGCGGTAAAGACAGTCTCAATAATGTCTTTTCCTGGACCGATGCCGCGGGTTTGAATCGGGAAATATCGATTCCGCCGACGCTCTTGGCAACCGCAATGGGACAGATCGAGGACGTCCGTCGGGCGGTGACTTCCGACCTCAAGCAGTTTGGGAACCGGTTGGCGATCGTGGGCATTACGCGCGATCAACTGGCCGGCAGCCAGCTGCAATGGCTGGGACGCGTGCAGAATGGCCGTGTGCCAACTGTCGACGCTATCGCCTGCCGCTCTGTCTGTGAAACGATCGCAAGAGCACAGCGCACTGAGCCAGCAGGACTGATGGTGGCCTGCCACGATTGTTCCGATGGTGGACTCGCCACAGCTCTTGCGGAGATGGCCATCGGCGGCTGTCTGGGAGCCCGTATTGAACTGGCGCAAGTACCGATAGAGTTTTTGGAAATGACTGCGGCTGATGCCTGTCAACGCGATCTGGCCATTGCCTTCAGCGAAACGCCCGGCCGCTTTATCTGCGAGGTGCCTGCTGAGCAAGTGGCAGAATTCGAAACGCTGCTGGCCGGTCTTTCGTGGGCGTGGATTGGCTGTGTGCTCCCCGATAAACAGGTCGAGATCGTCTCGGTAGATGGCCATACAACATCCCGCCTGAGCCTATCGCAACTGGCAAAAGCTTGGCGCAGCCTAGCCAGCTCCTGATCATATTCACTGTTAACAATATTTTTTTGAGGTCCACCATGCTTTCTCCCCGCGCCATGATTCTGCGGGCCCCCGGCACGAATTGTGACCATGAAACAGCCTACGCATTTGAACGGGCTGGTGCTGTCAGCCGCCGCGTCCATCTACGCGTGCTTGTGCAGAAGCCCAAGCTGGTGAACGATTTTCAGATTCTTTGCATTCCCGGCGGATTCTCCTACGGTGACGATATTGCTAGTGGCCGCATCTTTGCACTTGAACTCACCTCACACTTGGCCGACGTCTTGCACGCGTTTCGCGACAGAGGTGGACTGATTCTTGGAATCTGCAACGGCTTCCAAGTGCTGTTGCAAACCGGTTTGTTGCTGCGCGACCCTCTGACTGGCACGGCACGGGCATCGTTGGCCACTAATCAGTCTGGACAGTTTATTGACCGCTGGGTCCATCTGCGAAGCGTTGCCGGGAGGTGCTTATTTCTGCAGGACATCGACGTTTTTGAATTACCGGTGGCGCACGGTGAGGGGCGGTTTGTTACGCGCTCTCTTGAAGACCTCAACCACTTGGATGCTACCGGGCAACTGGTGTTGCGTTACGCGCCGGACAGCAATGGCGTATCAACTAATCCCAATGGTGCTGCTGGTGACGTGGCTGGTGCGTGCGATGAGTCCGGCCAGGTCTTGGGGCTTATGCCCCATCCGGAACGATTCATTGATGCCACCCAGCACCCGGCTTGGAATACGCGCCTAGATGCCAACGCATCCGGAGCAGGTTTGGCACTCTTTGCCAGTGCCGTGAAAGCTGTTTCTTCGTAGGGCTACCGGCGTTGACTCTCTGGAGCGCCGTCTCTATCTTCCCCCCTTTTCACATCGCTTTCACCCCTGCACCTGCAGCGGGTCATGTGGATCATGTGGATCATGTGGACCATGTTGATCATCTCGATCATCTCGATCATGCGCACCACTGCTGCACGCGCTGCTTTTCTGAGCGTTCTCAGCACCGCCCTCATCTGCTGCGCGGTGACCTGCGGCTGTCGGTTCACCCTGCTGGCCGATGCACCGCTGCTGCTCAAGGATGTCGACCTTGCAGCCGAAGAAAATGCTGCTTCCCGCCACGCCCTCAAGACCGTTCCTATTGAATTAATCTTTGTACGATTCAATTCCCAAGCTGATCCTTTTCACGAAGAGTTTTGGGGTCTTGTTGATGAACAAGTTTTTAGCGATGGTTTGCGGCATCAACTAAATGCCAATGGTCTGCGGGCAGGTGTTGTCAGCGCGCAGCTGCCGGCCCATTTAGCGCAGCGCCTCGTTCCGCAAGCGACAGCTGTCAAGCAGCCAAGCGTTGGCGACGATGCGTTGCCCGAAAGTCTGTTCGAACGACCGGCGGTTGTGCGGCGCATTGTGCAACTCTTACCCGGGCGAGCGAGTGAAGTCATCGTGGCCGGAAGCGTTGCGGAATTAGTGTTACTTGAGCAGGATGGCTCTGGTGTCCGTGGCGGTACCTATCACGAGGCCAGCGCGATTTTTTCGCTCCAGGCGTGGCCGGCCGCCGATGGCCGCATGCGGTTGCAGCTTTCGCCAACGATCAAACACGGGCCAGCTGAACGTTCTTGGATTGGTGAGGATGGTATTTTTCGACTCCAGAGCGGGCAGCGCAAGAGCGCCTTGGAGCGTCTCCGATTCGAGGCCACTGTCCCCACGGATTCGATGGTTGTTGTCGGTTGTACAGGCGAAGCAGCTTCCACTGTTGGCGATGCATTTTTTCGCGACCGTGGGGAACAACAAGGCGACCTGCGTTTGCTCGTCATCCGTCCGCTGGGGCGGTCTGTTGATCCCCTGTTTGCACCCCGGGAGTCGGCCGACGATGCACATCCATTCGATCGGGATTCGATTGCTCAATAACTCGTTGACAATCCTTCCGCCCATGAATGCAAAGCCAAAATTAGACGTGCCACGGCCGTCCTTGAATGAGCTGACGGCTTAGGCGAACCCTGCCGCCCGAGCGGTTGAGGTTTGCGGTGTTTTGGTAAAACGCACCTGCGGTGGCAAGCAGCGTCTACCCGCTTGCCATTTCTGTCGATTGGATAGCGGGGTGGGTTTGCTGCTGGCAACTACCGTTGAACAAGCAGTGGCCTGACCAAGCGACAAAGGATGAATCGATGAGCCTTGTTCAAAAAAACCACCTGCAGATTCACGGCTCTCAACGACCCAAAGCCGCCACAGTCTTTTTAGCTGCTTTTGTGGCCGGAGCCGTCGCTGCCGTTGGACTCAATCGTGCGCTGGATATGCACCTTGCGCATTCCAAGCCGCAGGTAGAAAGTGAGCCTATTTTTGTCGCTCTGCACTCACTGCCGCAGGGATCACCGGTAACGGTGTGGGATGTTGCTTTGCGCGAATGGCCAAAGGCGATGCTGCCCACAACAGCCATGCGAGCAGCCGACACTTTTGACGGGTTGATCCTCAAGCAGCCGCTTCGAGAAGGGCAGCCGATTTTGACAATTCAATTGTCCAAGGCCACACCTGCAGCAACGCGGCAGTTTGCCGAAAACATGCTTCCCGATGCAGACACGCTGGTTTCGCAACCCGGACCATTGCCGACTGCCAGTGCTTCCGCAGTAGAGCGGCCAGCCAATGCCGATTTGGTGAGTAGCTTTGCGGCCCCCAGCCAACGCTTAGAGATCCCGGTGCCGCCAATTGCAGCAGCCATAAACGTCTCTCCTCGGGTTGTCGAGCAGCCATTGGTTGACGTATCGCCGAGCGTGGACCACTCACAGAAACCGTTGGCCGCAGCGCTCATTTCTGAGCCGTCAGTGCCGGCAGCCACCGATATCGATGCTGAAATTTCGACTGATTTGAAATCCTTGACGACTCTCGGACCGCCACTAGCCGTCGAGAAGATTCGCAGCCGTGTCACTCGATATCTCGTTGTTCCAGAACGCATTGCGCTGGAGGCTGACGCATTATTCACATCACCAACTACCCAGTCACCACAAGCTTCCAAACCACGCAGCCCACAGCCAACGACCGAAACACCGGTCAACCTTTCGCGACGCCCCTCTGCAAATCAACCGCAGAAAACAGCACCAAAAACCGCATCAAAACGGCCTCTCAAACTAACTCCCGAACAGAGCCGACAAAAGCAAGCGCTGGCAACTCCAGCCGTCAAGACTCAAAGCCCAAACCGTTTAGAAACAATGTTTCCTAATCTTTCTGCTGGTGTCGATGCCGTTGAAGTTGAGCTCAATAAAATCCGCCGTGAACGCGAACTGCAGCCGACTCGTTCGCCTGCGGTGGCAGCTCAACCCGCTCAGAAAGCGGCCCAAAAGCCAGCGCCGCAGATGGATCGCTCGGCTATTCTGCCCTAGCAGCCGTGCCGTCGGTGAATATTTGGTCACCGTCCAGCACCCGGTATTGCCCACCGGACTGACCGGCCAGCCTAGCCAAACGTGGTGAACGCTGCTCGCCGTGGCCGCCAAACTGCACCACTAAGCACTTTGTTCTACCGATGGATTGCGTGAGGGACTCGAGGTCTTCTTGGCTCAGATCGTCACCGGCATCGCCATCGGTCAAAAGAAAAATGACATCTGGGCCCATTCTCAGTGCCGTTGCGATTGCATCAGCATGCTGGGTGGCACCGTCAGCCCGCACTGACTCGACAAATTTTCGGGCCGCTTTGCGGTTATTTTCTGTGGCAAAGATCAACCGGCCACGGGCTTCGGCTGGGTTAAATATCTGAAGTTTTTGGTTATAAAAAATGAGATAGAACTGCTGCACGTCCCCTAGCTCGCTCAGGCTGCGAAGCAACTCCCGTTTGGCTGCCGCCAACGGCTTGCCGTCGGGGTCGCCCATGCTTGCCGAGCGATCAAAAACGTAGACAAACTTATTGCCTTGCGCCTCCAACCCAAAGATCCCTGTGCGCACGCCCCCTGGCGAGAGCGGTTGGGCAGCTGCGGACAAGGTCAGCAGAGATGAGAACACGCAGAGCACAACCCAGCTTTTGCCCGGAAAACCTGCCGTTTTTCCGACGGTGGTGCCGCGACGACAGCCGAGCCACAGTCCTCCGCCTATGGCCACAATCGCGCCGCAGGCCCCAACGATTTCAAGTGTCCTGAGAATGCGCCCGGTAAACTGGCTCGACTGCAGGAGTTTGTGTTCCTCGTCCGTGGGCGGCCGTACCACTCCCGAATGGGAAAAACTTTCCCACGCCTCGACAATCTGTTGGTCGCTCACAGCTGCAACGGCGGTTCGAATGGTGGCCGCGTCAATGACCGCGTTCGCCGGCGATCCGATCAGGGCCACAGCGATCCACGTTATGATTGCGACCGCTGTGCCTGCAAGTGCGACCGCGTGCAGAACGGTCCAGCCTTTTCCAGAAGCCGAAGACTGCGGCCGCTTTTCAACAAACCGCTCCAATTCTCTGAACGTCGGCACATCGATTCCAAGGCCACAAGATGGGCACTCCATCCGAGTTCCAGCCTGTCCGACGCCAACGGGAATCTCAGTCGAGCACTGACACCGCAGTAAATAGATTTTCATTAGATTCTCGGCGGAGTCGGCCCGCAGAAACTCCGCGGCCCATTTTTTTTACCATTCTCGTGCCATTTTCCGAAATTTTGCAAGGATCTATCCAAAAAAAAGTTGGCTTTTGGACTGAGACTGCGCCATAATCATTTGCCTGCAAAGAAAACGGCCTCCGGAAGCCACCATGCGATCAGAGGTTTCCGCCGCTCCTCCATTCACCCGGTCCTTAAACTAGCCTTTAAAACCGGCTCTTATTCGCTTTTTGAGTGCTTCATCTGTAGAATCCCCTCCCCGCACCTTTTGGCCTTTTCTTGCCAGCCAATTCGCACGTTTTCTGCTTGAATCTAGAATCTTGTTCCTGTCTTTTCAAAGCCCTAGCGTGCTATTTAAAAGCGTTTTTCTTTACAGGCTGGACTTGATGGTGCCTTGAATCACACTGACGGCAATTGAATGATGCATCAAAGTCACTCCGGATGAATCTAGACCGGATGACTCTAGACCGATGAATCATGCTGACCGATAGCCACTCGTAACGACTTTTTTCTGAACTGTTTTTGAACTGTCTTTGAAGGAGCTTTGCCTTGTACGATTCGCTACTGGACGAAATCGAAGACGATGTTGTCTCTCATGAAGTCGAGGACCTAACGGCAAAAGTGACCGACGTCGATGAGGCCGACCTCTTGGCTGACGATGCTGCCTTACTACCCGATGCCGAACTTGAGGCAGAGGCCGGAACCGAGGTCGACACCGCTAACGAGTCTGATGACGCATTCGTTGAGCAGGTTGAGAATTGGTCAGACGACCCCGTCAGAATGTATCTGACGCAGATGGGTGAAATCCCACTGCTGACTCGAGCACAGGAAATCTATCTGGCTCGACAGATTGAATCGACCCGCGCTGATTTCCGCGCCAAGCTACTGGAATGTGAGTACGTCTGCCAGCAAGCTTTTAAGGTGCTTTCGCGTGTGCACCGCGGCGAATTGCCTTTTGACCGTACCGTTCAGGTGTCGGTGACAGACCGCCTAGAGAAGGAACAGATTCTGGGGCGCCTGCCACACAATCTCCGCACGCTAGACGTGCTCATCCGGCAGAACCGCTCCGACTACCGGATGGCTCTGTCTAAAAAGCGTCGCATGCCAGAGCGGCGTGCAGCGTGGGGCCGTCTTGGTCGTCGCCGTCAGCGTTGCGTGCGCTTAATCGAAGAATTGGGCCTTCGCACCCAACGCATTGAAACAATGATTCCCACGCTCGATGCCTTTGTCCGCCGTGTGAAGGAACTAAAAAGCAAGATTGACTCACACAAAAAAACGAAGCAGCCCCCTGCTGCTCGACAAAAAAACGTCGATGAATACCGGACGATTCTGACATCGTGCCAAGAAACTCCACGCAGTTTGAAGCGCCGTGTCAATGAGATCAAGGAAATCTATGCCCGCTATCAAAAAGCCAAACGCGGCCTGTCAGAGGGGAATCTCCGACTGGTTGTGTCGATCGCCAAAAAATACCGCAATCGCGGCCTGTCGTTTCTCGACCTTATCCAAGAAGGCAATGCCGGCTTGATGCGGGCTGTTGATAAGTTTGAATACCGTCGTGGGTTTAAGTTTTGTACGTATGCCACCTGGTGGATTCGGCAGGCAATTACGCGAGCAGTGGCCGACCAAAGCCGCACGATCCGCATTCCGGTACACATGGTCGAGACAATGTCGCGGGTTCGCAATGTAGCCCGACAACTGCTGCAAGAATACGGTCGCGAGCCAACGATTGAAGAGATTGCCGCTCGGGCCGGTGCGCCGGTCGACGAGACGCGACGGGTAACGGCCATGAGTCGCTATCCGATTAGCCTTGATCGACCTGTGGGCAACAGTGAAGACAGCCACTTCGGCGACCTGCTTCCCGACACCGGCGCTGAAAACCCGGCTGTTGGTGCCGCGCAGGAAATGCTGCGCAACCGCATTGCCAAGGTGCTCAAGTCGTTGAGCTATCGTGAGCGAGAAATTATTAAACTGCGCTATGGATTGGGCGATGGCTACAGCTACACGCTGGAAGAAGTAGGCCATATTTTCAAGGTGACACGCGAGCGAATCCGGCAGATTGAGGCCAAGGCTGTCCGTAAACTGCAGGCCCCGGCACGCAGCGAAGAACTTTCCGGATTCCTCGACTAAACTCGGCTCGACTAAATTAAGGTTTGTATCCACGCCTCGATTGGCCATGTACGGTGTGTGAACGGGCTCTGTCACCACAGCAGGTGTGCTCGCCCGCTCTAGCCACTCACCACATCGAGCCGTTGACTTCGTGTATGTACTCCCCTCTCACTTCTAGGAACCAGCCATGACTGCTCCCTACTTTTCGGCCCTCCTTGTTGCCATGACGCTCAGTTCGGCAGCCTTGGCACCGGCTGCTGAACCGGTTCTATTCCCACGCACAACGATTGACTTAGGAATCGTTGTAGGCAATCTCGATGCTGCGGTTCGCTTTTACACAGAGGGTATCGGCTTCCGTGAACTCAAAGGCTTTGAGGTAGCGGCTGATGTTGCGCAGGCTGCAGGCCTCACGGACAACAAGCCGCTTTCCATACGCATACTCGTTCTGGGAGATGGTCCTGATGCCACTAAACTTAAGCTGATGCAGGTGGCAGGCACATCACCGCGCAGCGGTGACAATGAGTTCATTCACTCGCACACCGGCTTTCGCTATCTCACCATCGTGGTGGCCGATATGGAGGCCGCATTGTCGCGACTTAAAAAGCTTGCTGTTAAGCCACTTGCCCAGTCGCCGGTGCAACTCCCCGAATCACTTGCCCCGGGCATGCAGTTATTGTGCGTGCGCGATCCGGATGGCAACATCGTCGAACTACTCGGTCCGAAGAAGTAGGCTCGTTGGCAAGCATCGGCAGGACGCTTTTTATGTCTTGACGGCCGTAGGAATCTTGCCGGTGCGTTCCAGCCAGCCCAACACTTCGTCGGCTAACTGCTCTGCCGGATAGGCCGCTGAATCGACAACCAACTCGGGATTGAGCGGTTCCTCGTAGGGAGCATCGATGGCCGTGAAGCCCTTGATTTCACCCGCGCGAGCTTTCTTGTAGAGCCCCTTGGGATCACGTTTTTCGCAGACTTCAAGTGGTGCTTTGACGTAGATCTCAACAAAATCAGCGGGGGCGAGTGTCTCGCGAATGGCGTCGCGATCGCGCCGATACGGACTAATGAACGCCGCTAGGACGATGAGGCCAGCCTGCGCAAAGAGATCGGAGACGGCGCCTATCCGACGAATATTTTCCTCCCGATCCTGTGCCGAAAAACCGAGCCCAAATCGCTGGGCAAACTCGGCGCCGTGTCGTTCAATGAGTAGGCCGGGTGCCGCATTGAGCTTCAGTCGCACGTTGTCGCCGTCGAGAATAAAGCTGTGACAGCCGCGGGCGTGCAACTGGTGATCGATGAGATTGGCCAGCGTGCTCTTTCCACAACCCGACAAGCCCGTAAACCAGAGCACGCAGCCGCGCTGACCGGCAGCCTTTTCCCGATCGGCTCGGCTCACTGTGGGTTCATGCCAACGCACGTCCACTGCGCTGCCGGCGGCTGTGCTGGATGTTGTCGATTTTTTTTGATCACTATGCATATCGCAGGCTCCTGTGGCCGTCCCATTGGCATCCGTCACCAACCATCCAACTGAACCGAACAGCTGATTCGTTTGTCGTCCGATCCCGGCGTGTTGCGATCGAGGTCGATTTGCACTGCCTCGCCCGGCCCGTGTCTGCCAACTTTTGTCGTGAGCGCTTCGAAATCATCTACCGCTTCACCGTCGATAGCGACCACAATGTCACCGAGTCGGATGCCTGCTTTGGCCGCCGCTGATCCGTCTTGAACGTGGGTGATGAGGCAGGGGCCGATCATGGGCTGGCCACCAACGCCGAGCTTACCCCCCTTACGAAAATCGATGCGGGCGGCAGGGAGTTTTTCTGCCAAGAGTGCCACGGCTTTGTCGCTGGCCCCCGTACCGTACAATTCGATCCGTTCAACACTCCGCATGCGTCCCAGCATCGCCAGGCTTGCATCGTCGAGCTGAACCCCATGCACGCCAAGCTGCAAGACCCCACGCACTCGTGCGAGCAATCGTAGATCATCAATGCCACCGTGCCACGCGTTATTCAGCAGCACCTGGAGCCCGCGTTGACCGGTTGACAAAAAACCTTCAACGATAACGGCACCCAGCATCTCAAGCCTTTTGCGGGCTGCTTCTGACATTCCGCGGAGGTGGAAATCAAGCGTGCACTCTGCCAATCGTGCGACCGGAATATTTGATCCCTCGGCAAGGAGTTCGAGACAATTTTGTGCGTGAGCCACTGCATCGGCATCGTTGCTGGCAAGGACGTGCCGCATAATTTCAATGGCTCGGCTAGTCACTTCGAGATCACCGCGATTAATGGATTGGATCAAAGGCTCAATCGCAGCCGGACCCACCTCGATTAAGCTGCGTGTGGCCGCCTCGCGTTGGGCAAACTGGGCAGAGCCGAGTTGATCAATCCACTGGCTGATAGAAGTGGCGGCAGCTGAATCGGATTCGACTGCGGGGGCTATAACCTCTTCCGCAACAGCCACACACCATCCAGTTAATAGGCAAGCCACTGGCGCAGCAGCCCACAAGAGCGATCCGATCGCAGCAAAATATCGAGTAAAAGGCATCGGCATGGGTTCCGCGAAAATGTCGCCTGTATCATAGCATTCCTACGCTCTATCCCCTGCCTCCACTCCCCCTGAAAACTTCATTTCTGAGCAGATACGAGGCTGCTTTTCTCGACTGTTTACCGCGGCGGTGGGAGCCTGGGAGCAGCAGTCGCATTTTTTGGGGTGTACACTGCAATAAGTCTATTTGCTTTTGACCTATCCTCAACCGTCACCGCCCGTTCGCATTCATGCTGTTTCCCTTTCCAGCCAACCACTTTTTTAACCGTACGCCGCCGCTGCCGATGACGCGCGATGAGATGCTTGCGCGCGGCTGGAACAATGTCGACATCGTGCTCGTTACCGGCGATGCCTACGTCGATCACCCGAGCTTTGCCAACGGCCTGATTGCCCGGTTACTGGAAGCGGCTGGCTTTCGGGTTGGGGTGTTGTCGCAACCCGATTGGAACAGTTGCCAGCCGTGGCTGGAGTTTGGCCGGCCGCAGCTTTTTTTTGGTATCTCGGCTGGCAATATGGACTCCATGATCAACCACTACACGGCCAACAAAAAGGTCCGTAACGACGACGCCTATTCTCCCGATGGCCAGATCGGACGGCGCCCCGATCGAGCCACGCTTGCCTACTGCCAGCGCTCTCGCGAAGCCTACAGTGGTGTGCCGGTTGTGGCGGGAGGCGTTGAGGCTAGCTTGCGCCGCATCGCCCATTATGATTATTGGAGCGACACCGTTCGCCGTTCAATCCTGATGGATTCAAAAGCTGATCTCGTTGTCTTTGGGATGGGTGAACGAACGGTACTCAACGTTGCGCGTGGTTTGGCTGATGGAAAATCGGTGAAGGATCTGCGCGATCTACGCGGCGTAGCCTACCGAATGGGTGCCAGCGAAGTGCCGCCAGCAGGTGCTGACACGCTCGAACTCCCCGACTACGAATCGGTCGTGCGCGACAAGCTTGCCTTCTGCGAGATGACGCGAATCTCCCACCTGGAAACGAATCCTCACAACGCACGGAAACTCGTGCAGCGTTATGGCCGCGAAGCAGTGGTCGTCAATCCACCTGCGCTGCCGCTGGAGCAGGCCGAAATGGATCAGGTCTACGGCCTGCCGTTCACGCGACTGCCGCACCAGTCGTACGGCACCGCGCGGATTCCGGCTTATGAAGTTGTGCAAAATAGCGTGCAAATCATGCGTGGCTGCTTCGGTGGTTGCACGTTCTGCTCGATCACCGCACACGAGGGCCGGATCATTCAGAGCCGGTCCCAGGAATCGATCATCACTGAAATTAAGCTGATGGCTGCGCAGCCAGGATTCAAGGGCACCGTCTCGGATATCGGCGGTCCGACAGCCAATATGTATCAAATGCGATGCATGCGGCCCGAGGTTGAAGCCAAGTGCCGTCGGCTCTCCTGTGTGCATCCGACCGTCTGCAAACTGCTCGGAACCGATCACGGTCCACTGCGCAAAGTGATGCAGGAGGCGCGGAGCATTACAGGTGTGAAGCGAGTGCTTGTGGCCAGTGGCGTGCGTATGGATTTAGCGCGCCGTGACCCAGAATATCTGCGGGAACTTGCCGAACATCATGTGGGTGGGCACTTAAAGGTCGCTCCAGAACACACCGATCCAGGGGTGCTGGCACTCATGAAAAAGCCGGCAGCCGATGACTACGTCGCATTTGATAAAGCCTTTAAGGAAGCCAGTCGCCGGGTCGGTAAAAAACAGTACACCGTCCCCTACTTCATCGCCAGTCACCCAGGGAGCGGCGTGGAAGAAATGATTGATCTGGCACTGTTCCTCCATCGCAACAGCTACAAACCGGATCAGGTGCAGGACTTTATTCCCAGTCCTTTCGACATTGCGGCCTGCATGTACTACACGGGCATTGACCCGATGACAAAAAAACCGGTCAAAATATCAAAGGGGCTCCGAGACCGCCGCATGCAGCGGGCACTGTTACAATTTTTCAAGCCAGAAAACTACTTTGAGGTCAGACGCGCCTTGGAGCAATCAGGCCGGCAGGATTTGATTGGCTCTGGCTGCAACTGTCTGATCCCCGAACAGCCGCCCCCAGAAGCCCGTGATAAAAAGCGCCGCGAAGCCACGCAGGCCTTCACCGAATCAACCTCAGGCGACCACATCCGCGGAGGTCCAGGCGAACAACCAGCAACCGCTGAAAATCGCCTCGGTAAGAAAAACAGAGCACAGCGGCACACCCGTCGTACGATTGGCTACCGTCCCAAGCGTTCGTAGCCATAGACCAAAACGGTTCTGCAGAACAACGAGTCTCGCGAGAACAACGACCCTCGCGAGAACAACGACCCTCGCGGCCACCAATGGCCGAGAACCCCTTAGTGCCCGCTGGGGGGTGTCGGCGGGTCGTCCTGATAAATCCGGTATTTTTTGGTGACCAGTGCCCCACCCCGTTCCAGAGTGCGTTTGGATAGGTGGTTCGATTCTAGCACCCAAGAAAATTCCACCTCCTCCATGCCCCACTCGTACAACTGCGGCAACAGTGCCCCCATCAGCACTAAGCCCACGCCCCACGCTTGGTATTCGGGGATCACGTTTGTGCTAATGGCCCGCATCCGTTTGATACCCCGTTTATTCCAAAGCAGACGGGCAAACCCAAACGGAAACAACTTGCCGTTTATCATTTTGATGCGCGGATTGTAGTCGAGGAGGCAGAACACCGAGCCGATTGGCTTGCCGTCTACTTCGGCGATCAACGACAGTTCCGGCACAATTAAATGCTTGAGGCTCTGTGCCATGTGTTGCACCTCACCGGATTGCAGTGGTACGAAACCCCACGTACCACTCAGGCTTGCGTTATAGATGTCGAGAAACATCCGCACCTCTTCTTCGAATCGGCTGCGGTCAAGCGGTCGCACCGTGACCCCAAATCGCTCCTTAACTCCCGCTATCATCACGCCAAGTTTTGCATCGAGCGAGGTGAGCATCGACATCTCGCCCCAGAAAGCATAGAGATCTTCTACTTTCCCAAATCCATTTTCCTCAACGAGTCGACTGTAAAAGGGTGGGTTGTGCGTCATCATAAAAAATGGAGCCGTATGAAATCCTTCGATGAGCAGACCGCACTCATAATTGAGCGAAGGGTTTGCAGGCCCGCGAATCGTCTGCATGCCCTGAGCATGCAGCCATTCCTTGGCGGCATCGAACAGTGCGCGTGCGGTCGCACTGTTATCCTCGCACTCAAAAAAACCGAAGAAGCCGCGTTGTTCGGCATAACGCTCGATATGAATGGCATTCACTATCGCTGTGATACGTCCTACGTCTTCGCCATTGCGAGTCGCTAGAAACGACCGGCAACGAGACTTTTCATAAAATGGATGCGGCCGGAAGCCGAGCAACTCCTCTTGAGACATGATCAGCGGTGGCATCCAACAGGGGTCATCGCGATAGAGTCGCCACGGCAATCGAATGAATCGCTTTTGCTGCGATCTGGTTTCAACGGGCTGAATGATGAGTTCACTCACAGGCTGCTCCTACTGGCACAATCGCTTTTTGACACAATGGGCACGCCGTCCTTGTAGTGGCTAGGGTGCCATGAAAAATGGCTGCTGAGGTGGGGGGCGTGCTTCCTATATCCGGTCGCAAACCCTTTCGCAGTCAGAGTTTTCTTCCATTTTGGCTCCATCTTGTGCCCGGCGGTCTGGTTCGTCAACGGGAAGAAAAATTGGTTCGAGACAAAAGTTGTCTCCCGTTTTTTCCGATGTAAGATTGGAGGCGGTTTAAGAAGGATCGATAAACCACGCTTGCACAAGCAAATTTTGAGCGATCCACTCATGTTTCTATCAGTTTCACCGTCGGTTGATTCGGCAGCAGTCGCTGAAGAATTTGGGGCAGTTGACTGCCTGGTAACGGGTGCGACAGGCCTGCTCGGCAATAACGTAGCCCGCCTCCTTCTCAATCGCGGTTACAGCGTGAGGGCGCTTGTTCGCCCGCACAGCAGGCTTGGAAATCGTGCACTCGAAGGGCTCGACCTCCAATTAGTTCCGGCCGTTCTCGCTGACGAACGTTCGATCCAGCAAGCGGTTAATGGAGCGGCGTGCGTCGTTCACTCAGCAGCGATTGTTCAATTGGGCCGTCGGCATCTAGCAGAGATGCGACGCGTGAATGTCGATGGCACCCGATTGGTTGCGCAAGCTGCTCGCCGCGCAGGCGCACGCTTGATCCACGTTTCAAGCGTGGATGCCATCGGCCTGCGTCCAGATGGTGCACCAGCGGACGAAGAGACTGCTGTCGGTGGCTTGCTGGAATGCCCCTACGTGATAACCAAACGCGAGGCAGAAGCTGCTGTGCTTGAGGAAGTCTCGCGGGGTCTTGATGCGGTGATCGTGAACCCTGTTTATATGCTTGGCCCATGGGATTGGAAACCGTCGAGCGGACGCATGCTGCTGGAGGTCGGATCTGGTTGGGGTACGTTTGCGCCGCCGGGTTCCAACGACTTTGTTGACGTGCGTGACGTGGCGAATGGTATCCTGACAGCCATGCAGCGCGGACAGACTGGGCGGCGATATATTTTAGGCGGTCATGCGCTCTCCTATCTGGAAGCTTGGAAAATGTTTGCTCGAGTCGCCGGGAGAATGCAACCTCTCGGCAACGCTTTGCCGGCTTTCGTGCAGGCGGCTGGCTGGCTTGGCGATGTGGCGAGCTTGTTTCGCATGGAGGAATTCTCTATCAATTCAATGGCCGCGGGCATGTCACTGCTCTCGCATAATTTTGACTGCACGCGGGCTCAGTCTGAACTGGGGTATACCTACCGTGCTTTGGAAACCACGGTATACGATGCGTGGCATTGGTTTCTCGACCACGGTTATGCCCGTCCGATGCGCACTCGCCCTTTGCTAGCGCGCTAAATCCTGCCGGCCTTCCTCACCATCATGGTTCTTGAGCGTGCCGTCTTATGCCGCACATTCTGGTTGTTGACGACGAAGAACATTTGGCATTCGGCATTAAATTTAATCTTGAGGCCGAGGACTTTCAGGTGACAACCGTTGCCGATGGTCAAGCTGCGCTCAATTGTCTTGCCACTGCCGATTCGCTCATTGATTTGATCGTGCTGGACTTAATGCTCCCCGGCATGAGCGGCTATGCGGTCTGCGAAGCAATCCGCTCCCGAGGAAACAATGTGCCCATCGTGATGCTCACGGCCCGCACGCTGGTTGAAGACAGAATTCGCGGTTTTGATGCGGGTACGGATGTTTATCTGCAAAAGCCGTTTGAACTCGACGAATTGATCTCGATCGTGCGCAACCTGTTGGGGCGTCGCAAGCGGGGTACCGGTGCCGACAGTATGGGAACACCGACGACAACGACCTCGAATATCTACCACTTCGGCTGTGCAGAAGTGAACTTCGATACCTGGGAGGCCCGTTCGCAGAATAAGCCTGTCCGACTGACAAACCTCGAGATGAAACTGCTACGCTATCTGGTCGAGCACGAGGGGAAAGTTGTTTCGCGCAACGAATTGCTGGAACGCGTCTGGGGCATGGCACGCCCACCCGCCACGCGCACGATCGACACATTCATGCTCAATCTGCGCAAGTATTTTGAGAAAGATCCCTCCTGCCCGATTCACTTTCTTTCTGTGCGCGGCATGGGGTATCGCTTTGTGTCTGGCCCCGTACAGCCCTCGGCTTGAAATCGAGCCCCGTTGCCTGGGCCTCGAACCGGCAGACAGTTACCGACCCAATAGTGCAGCAGCAGCAGCGCCGGGGTCGGGGCTTTTGAGGAGTGCTTCACCGACCAACATTGCGTCAATGCCCGCTGCTTCAAGGCGCATGACATCCGCTCGTGAACGAATGCCACTTTCAGCAACCAGTACACAAGACTTTGGCACATACTCTCGCAGGCAGAGCACATGTTCCAGATTGGTTGTCATTGTCTGTAAATTGCGATTATTGATGCCAATGAGCGTTGCTCCAAGGTCGAGCACGCGTGGAAGATTCTCTGCAGAGTGCAACTCCACCAGCGGTGTCATGCCAAGGTCGAGTATGTCTCGATACAAGCTGCGTAGCAGGCAGTCGTTGAGACACTCAGCAATCAGCAACACTGCGTCGGCTCCGTGCACGCGGGCTTCGACAACTTGGTAGCGGTCCACCACAAATTCTTTTCGGAGCACCGGCAACGCCACGGCCGCACGAGCGGCACGGAGATCGTCGAGATCGCCGCCAAAGTCTGCTTGATCGGTGAGCACAGACAGTGCCGCCGCACCGGCCATCGCATAGCCGCGCACAACCTCTGCAATCGAAGCACCGGGGCAAATTTCTCCGGCCGATGGACTTTTTCGTTTAAACTCCGCAATCAGCCGAGTAGGCCCCGATCCGGAGAGAGCGGAAAAGAAATCTCGGACCGGAGAGGCGTTGGCTAGTTGCCGTTCCAGCGTTTCGAGGGGCACTCTCTGCCGTGCGCGCACAATCTCTTGCTGTTTTCTGAAGACGATTTGATCGAGTATGGTCGACATGCCGGTCTCGTTCTCAAGCAGTCTCTGGAGTCACTGCAGGCACACGTGGAGCGTTGCACGAATAACTTCTGCCAGCCAAATAAAGTTTTCTGTCAAACATCCCCACGCTTAATCGATTTCTAGTGCCGAAAGTGTCGCCGCGATGTGAACACCATCGGAATGCCGGCTGCATCCGCGGCAGCGATCACTTCAGCGTCTCGCTTCGAGCCCCCTGGCTGGACAATCGCAGCGATACCCGCCCGCGCAATCAGTTCAATCGAGTCGGGAAATGGAAAAAACGCATCTGAGGCCAGAACGGCTCCGCGGGCCCTCGAACCGGCCTTCTCCAGTGCAATCCGGACAGCATCGACGCGACTTGTCTGGCCGATGCCGGCACCGATAAGGCTGCTGTTGTGACAAACGGCAATGGCGTTGCTCGTCAGGCGACGCACCACTGTGAACGCAAATCGCAGGGCCGGAGCGATGCATTCCGGCACTGCTAGGCGAGTGACGACTTTCCAGGCAGCGGGATCGTCGGGGCGATCGTCGGGACACTGCGCTAAAATAGCACCGGCGATGCTGCGTAATTCCATGCCGTCGGTTGCGGCCCAAGGATCACCGGCCGGCACCTCCACCAATCGTACGCTGGCCTTCCATGTGGGTCGCGTGGTCAGTAATGCAACTGCTTCCTTCTCGAAAGCTGGTGCCGCGATGACCTCCACGAATAGACCGGGCTCCAGCAATTTCTCCGCACACGTGCGATCGAAGAGGCGATTAACGGCCACGATCGAACCAAACGCACTGGCAGGGTCGGCCGCCATGGCTGTGGCCAAAGCCTCGGCAATGGTTGGTGCGCTGGTTGCGCCACAGGGATTGGTGTGCTTGACAACAACCGCTGTGGGCTCTTCGATCAAGCCAGCCAACCGCGTCGCCGCATCCAGATCGAGTAAATTGTTGTACGACAGCTCCTTGCCGCAGATCTGCTTCAGACCCGCTAGACCTAGATGCGTGCCTACGGGAGCAAAGATTGCTGCCAACTGATGCGGGTTTTCACCGTAACGCAGTGTTAATCGCTGCTCGCATTCGAGCGTCAATCGCATCGGCAGCGGCGATTGTCCGGCGACCGCTGTGCCGTTGTCGGGAGTGCCGCGATTCCCCTGTGCAGACAAGACCCCCGTGGCAACCGATCCAACGTGCCTACTCATCCAACGCGCGATCGCTGCGTCGTAGCGGGCCGTGCGCTCAAACGCCTGCGCGGCAAAGAGGGTTCGTTCGGCAAGTGACGTGCCGCCACGCTGAATGGCCGCAATAAAATCGGTGTACTGTGTAGGATCTGTGACGACGGCCGTGAAGGCATGATTTTTTGCAGCCGCACGCACCAAACTCGGCCCCCCAATATCGATGAGCTCAATCGCCTGCTCCGGAAGGCAATCCGGATTTGCTGCAACGCTCTCGAAGGGATAAAGGTTGACAATGACGGCGTCGAAACGCTCGATGCCGTGGGCCGTGAGCAGATCGGAGTCATCGGGCCGGTCGCTACGAGCCAAAATACCAGCAAAAATATTCGGGTGGAGTGTCTTCACTCGACCGTCCAGAATCTCGGGGAAGCCTGTGACTTTTGCGACATCTTCAACGGTGACTCCTCGGCTTTGCAGCGCCACGCTCGTGCCTCCGGTGCTGACAACTCGCACGCCTGCCGCCTGCAAAACAGGCGCGAGCCGTTCAAGCCCTGTCTTATCAAATACGCTGATGAGCACACGGCGAATCGGCACCGTGTCTATTGCGGGGCCAGCAGCGCCGGCGGGGAGTGCATGTGTCGTATTCATGGAACCGATTAGAGCAACGCTCGCCCGGGCTCAAAAGAGCTCTGCTGCAGACGTGGGCTGCGCGGCTTTTCCTCAAGCGGTTACGGGGAGTTCAACCTCCAAGACGGTGCCTGATAGGGGCAGGCGTTCTTTGACTGTTACTTTACCGCGCAACTGCCCAACGATCGACTTCACCAGAAATAATCCCAGCCCTGTGCCTGCGGTGGAACGCTCGAGTTCGCTGCCTAAACGCACAAAGCGACGAAACACCTGCTTGCGTTGGGCGAGCGGAATGCCGAGGCCGTTGTCGGCGACTCGTACGGCCACCCGACCGCGCGGTAGCACAACCATCGTCACTTCCACTTGCGGATTGGGAAGCGAGTATTTTACCGCATTATCGAGGAGGTTACGAAATACAATCTCGAGATCAGCCCGACGGCCAGATGCTTTCAACGCCGCCTCAGCCGGTGCGAATTCGAGTCGGATGCATTCGCGAGAAATGCCATACCGCTGCACGACTGCTTCGCGCGCGTGTTGCAGCACCGGTTCTAAGAGAGTGCCTTCGTCTCCCGGCTGCACCCGACGCTGCAGCGTCTTGGCGGCATCGAGGAGATGATCGATGAGCATGTCCAATCGCTCCACGTCCTCGAGCATAAAACGATGAAAATCGGCCTGCTGCTCGGGTGGAACCGGGCGGCGGGCCAACGTCTGCAGGGAAAGCTTGAGTGCCGCAAGTGGGCTTTTAAGTTCATGGGTAACACTGTCAATAAAATTGCTCTGCCGCTGCGACAATGCAATCGCTTTGATTGTGAGGAATAGATAGAGGATCACACCCACCAACACCAGCAGCAGCAACGCCACTCCCACCCCCAGAGTCGCCCAGTAAAAAGCAGCATTCTTCGAGCCGATTGCGGCGGCAATGCTGACGAGCACCCAGCCCACTCCGAGCGCGAGGATCAGGCCTATCAGCACAACGCCCAGCGTGATCGGCCAACCGATCGAACGGCGCGGTTCCATGGGATTGCTCGCGGGGTTAGAAAATGCACGGGTCAACGAGCCGGCTTCCAAGCGGCGTGTTAGTGTAGTGCTTCAGAATAAACTTCTGTATCGGGCTACGGTATTGCAGGAATCAGTCCCTAAAATAAGGCGACGGCACACAGCCGCGACGATCCTTCCTCAAATTTTTCATGAAGCAACCGATTCAAAAATTGAACGCTTTGCCCGCTCATCACAGACCTTCAATGCCCGTGCTGCCTGCCGACTGCTTGGCTGTGCCTGGTGTGGCTGTCCGCCTCCCCATCTCGCTTGTGACGGGGGCGATCGCTGTCAAATTTGAGTGGCACGGCGACCGCTGGGGGCATGGGGTGTGCGTGCGCGAAAACGCCGACTGGCGGAGAGTGTATCAGTCGGTAGAGGGGCCGTGGCCTGCCGAGGGCGATCCCAACTGGCCGGCATCTGCGGCACTTGTGGAAGTGGTGCGAATGAGCTCTGAAGATCCTGCCGCCGCGATTGTCGCAGTGGGGTTGGCAGGCCACTCCCATTTTTCGGCGAGCATCATTGCCGATCCAAACCAACCGCAAGCCGTGCTCTTCGAACTAGCCTGTCGTACGCACCAGCAGGCACACTGGCTGGGATCGACCTACGAAGTATCTCCAACACCATCCACCGCGCAACCACAACTCATGATCGAGCCCGTCTCTGGGTGCATACTTGAGACGATCGATCGGGGTCGTCTCTGGCGGTTTTCTGCCGGTCGTCACGGTGGCGGGGCCTCGGCTGCTCAGGCCGGTAATGGCTTCCGCAGCCCCCTCACCACGGTTCGCTGGAGCTATCGAATCGCTCCGGCATGAATGCATCTTGCGAATGAGAACCCAATCGATCAAATTTGGGCGTTGAGAAACCCCTCTTCTTTTAACAGTCATCCTTCTCAGGAACCGACCTATGTTCGATACCATCGAGCGACTGAAATCAGAGTGGACCGACAAATGTGTCGTCGTGCATTCGCCCGCACCGGAATTGGCCCGCTTTGCCCGCGCAACCGGACTCGTCAAAACCGTCAACATGAATGGTCGCTGCTTGGTGGAATTCGATCAGTACAACAACACCGGTTGGTATGACATCGATCCATCGCATTTAAAGGTCGTGCCAAAACCGGCTGAGCGGAAAGGTGAGTCTCCTGCCAAAGAAGCCGCCAAGCCCAGCCCTGCAGCCGCCACAAAACCGATCGCCAAGCCAGCCGTTAAGCCTGTTGCCGCAGGTGTCAAGCGACCGTCGACGGCCGATATTCTGGCAGCAGCCCGCGCCAAGCAAGCTGCTGCCGCCCCGGCCGTGGCCCATCCGACTCTGGAGGATCCGGCCGAGGTATCGGAGACAAAACCGTTAGCCGAACCATTTGTCACGACGCCTGAACGGGTCGTTTCGGCAGAGAAGACCCCGCCCAAGAAAATACTCGGCTCGTTGCCGAAAACGATGGCTGAAAAAATTGCTTGGTGTCGCCTCAACGATGCTGCCACCTGATTTCCAGCACGCTACAAAATGGCTTGCGCTTAACGGAGAACCAATCATGCGTCGATTGAAAACGCGACTGTGTATCTGCTACGGAATCTTTACCGTGCTGCTTTGCATGGCAGCAGTCTCCGGTTGCCACCGGCTGTCGCAGCATCCGCTGGTGGTTGTTGCTGTTGAGGAAGTTACCAACAATGCCCGAGTCATTGCCGTCATCGGTAAACCGATTGCGTGCAGTTCAGCAATAACCGGTCGACCCAATGAAACCGACGGCATCGCAGCGTTGCAGTTTCAAGCAACAGGCACAAAGGGAAGTGGCCTGGTAGTTATTGAGGGGAAAAAACTCGGCACCGACTGGGGCATAACACTGCTGGAATTTCGGCCAGCCGACAATGCCGAACGTCTCTCACTCACGACTGACTTCGAGAATCATACCGGAATTGACACGCCAAAATTTGATCCCGCTGCCACATCCAATGCACCCTCACAACCAATAGCACCCCCCAGCGACATTGAGATCACCCTGCCCACTGGACTCTAAGCAATC
This sequence comes from Planctomicrobium piriforme, assembly GCA_945871035.1. Taxonomy (GTDB): domain Bacteria; phylum Planctomycetota; class Planctomycetia; order Pirellulales; family UBA1268; genus BAIKAL-G1-2R. The sequence continues at coordinate 97,387 of CAMBUD010000002.1, forward strand.
TTTCTCCAGTGCGCAAACCCTGAGCAGTCCAAAATAGAAAAGCAGTATCGCAAACCCGGACGCTATGCTCGTTTAGCCACGTCATGCGGTCGGCCACGTAATGCGGTCGGTCGCGGCGTTGGTCCACGCCTGTCACTCGACAGCCATTGGCTGCCAGCTTGGTGGCCAATTGGTGGCCAAGGCCGCCCCGAACGTTCCCATACGTACTCACCAGCCGTCATAAACGTGCTGAATTTAGGGACAAAATAAGCTCTGGCAATGGTAATTCGCAGCGATTGCCTAGCAATCGGACTACAAAAACGGGCTTTCTCGACGTAATTTCCCCAAAAAAAGAAATTGTTTGACTCATGTGAGGAGACGTTCATAATACAGATGTTCAAAGTGCCTTCCCCAACGCATCACCTTTTCGTTTTCACAATCCCTGCGGCACCCCCGCTTTCCATAACCGCTCGCCATACCCGCTTTCCATACCCGCTCGCGACCCCCGATTGCCATCCCCTTGGTGTCAGTCGGTTGGATAGCGATGGTTTACTCCGTTTGCGTCTCTGATTCTTATTTTATGTCAACTTGGTTTTTGCGACGAGGTTTTTGCGACGAGGTTTTTGTGACGATCGGGCACTACGAACATTTCTTTTTGTAAACAGACCAACTGAAACCGAATTTTTTTCTTTACACAGGAGTTTTTCTGATAGATGGCTCGAATTCGTAACGTATTTGAAATTATTGAACTGTACGGTCATGATGAAAATTTTGAGCCCCACACCACGCCCGAATTTGTTTCGACGAGTGCGGCTGCAGGCTCAAGACAAAAATTGGATATTCTTGCCGAACGAATCCAGCGTGGCATGCCCCTTTGGCATCCCGAAGATTCCACCGAGTCTTCTGCTGCAGCTTTGGTAACAGCGGGTGACGATCGCTGATAGTGACTCAGGCTCTTTCGCGGCCGTGCGAGCGGCCGCGAAGAGCGGTTTCAATATCTCTTCTGGCCGTATCAGCCTTCAGCTTTTGACGTTTGTCGTGGAGCTTTCGACCGCGGCCAATGCCCATCAAGACTTTGACTCGTCCGTCCTTGAAATACATTTTCAGCGGCACAAGCGTCAGCCCTTTTTCGTATGCCATGCCGGCAAAGCGGGTAATCTCGCGCCGGTGGAGAAGTAGTTTTCGCGACCGCTTGGGTACGTGGTTGAGTCGATTGGCCTTCTCGTATTCGGGGATGTCACAGCCGATGAGCCAGACTTGCCCGTGGTCAACGCGTCCGTAAGCCTCGTCGAGCGACATCCGACCGGCCCGCAGGCTTTTCACCTCGCTTCCCACCAGCGCAATGCCGCATTCGAGTGTGTCGATGATCTCAAACTCGTGACGGGCGCTCCTATTATCGGCAATGACTCGCTCAGCCGATTTCTCATCCGGCGCGGTTTTTTTGTTTGTCGGCGTGGCTTTGCGGCCCGCCGAACTACCAGCGGCAGATTTTGTGGGAGCCGGACGTGTTGGTTTAGGAGGAGACACGGGCTTGATTACTTGTGGCAGGGCAACTGTTTTGTGGATGGGCAACTGTTTTTCAACAGATTACACTCTCTATCACTGAAGTAGAGATGCTTTTTTTGAGCGAGACGACCCCACGATGATACCGTTAATCCAAACCCGTCTTTGGTTGGCTAGACACCCTGCCCGGAGCGTTACCTGGACGCTCTGTCTGGGCGGTGCTTTGGTCTCTGGCCTAGATTGGGAAAAACCCTCATCTGCTGGCGAAACTGCTGCTGCCGCCCATGCCCCTGCCGGTTTCATCGCCGGCACCGAGCGACCCTCTGGCAGCAAGGCGGCGATCCAAGTGGCTGGGGGCTGGATGGTTCCCTACGCAGAAAAGATTCCCGGAACAGATGTCACGTTTTGGATGGTGCCGGTGCCCGGTGGACAGTTTCAGATGGGAAGTTCTGCGGATGAAACCGACCGCACTGCTGACGAGGGGCCAGCCTTTACCGTTCTCGTCGAACCGTTTTGGATCGGCCGTTACGAGGTGACGTGGTCTGAATATAAAATCTATATGGCGGCCTGTGATCTTTTTAAGGCGATTGAATCGGCAAAGCTCCGACTCGTGACACCCGAGAACGAGGCCGATGCCGTTACTGCGCCTTCAAATCTCTACGATCCCACCACCACGTTCTCCAACGGTGAAGACCCGCGGCAGCCAGCTGTCACTATGACGCAATTTGCGGCACGGCAATACACACAATGGCTCAGTGGCCTGACGGACCATTTTTACCGATTGCCCCTGGAAAGCGAATGGGAATATGCCTGTCGCGCCGATTCGACAACTCCCTGGCACTCCGGCGCGCATGCAGACTCGCTCGAATCAGTGGCTTGGTTTGCCGATACAGCCGATGAAACCACGCACACCGTTGGAGAAAAAGAGCCCAACGCTTGGGAAATATATGACATGCACGGCAATGTTGCCGAATGGGTGCTTGATGAACTCGTTCCCGGTGGCTACTCGCGACAGGCCGGCCTGCCACAGCCGCTCCCCGAGGCCCTCGCTGCAGTCTGGCCCACGAAGCTTTCACCGCGGATCGTGCGCGGCGGTGCCTTTTACGATGATGCAGCACAGTGCCGCAGCGCAGCCCGACGCGGTTCGGAAGATATTGCTTGGAAGGATATCGATCCCAATCTGCCTAAGAGTCCGTGGTGGTACACGGAGGAGCCCGCGCTGGGGATTGGCATGCGGATCGTGCGTCCGTTGAATGTGCCCGACAAGGCGCAGCGCCGCCGCTGGTGGAACGCCGATATTGATAGCATCCGAGCCGATACAAACGGCCGCATTTTGCAGGGCCGCGGGGCACGGGGCATCGTTGATCCACAGCTGCCGGATGAGGTTAAAAAAGCTGGTCTCGGCGGTTGATGCACGCCGGGCGGCACAGGCGCTGTGCCAGACTACGTCACACAAAACAGACCCGCTCTTTCCTGAGGAACGTTTGCATGATTTTTCCTTGTTGTTCTCAGACCACCCTCAAGCCATCCTCTGCCGCAACGACCAGCCTGGCTTTGCCTGCACGGCTCTGTCTTGTTCTGTCTGTCGTTTTTCTTCTGCCGGCTGTATTGCCCGCCGCAGATTGGCCGGACTGGCGGGGACCACTCCAAAACCGTCACGCTGACGGCACGTCTTTTGTGGACTCCTTTGATCCCGAGAATGGGGCAAACATCCTCTGGAAAAATGATGCCGCGGGTGGCATCTCCACGCCGGTGATTCTAGGAGGCCGCCTCTTCACACTTGTACGCCATAAGCCAGGCACTGTTGACGAAGCGGAGAAAGTGCTCTGCCTCGACGCTGTCAGCGGTAAAATACTCTGGGAAAATATTTTCAATGTCTATCTTTCAGATGTCCCTTCTGAGCGCGTGGGCTGGTCGTCGTTGGTTGCCGATCCTGTCACCAATACGATCTGTGCGCATGGCGTCTGCGGAGTGTTCACTGCCATTGATGCGGCCACCGGCAAGACAATCTGGAATCGCTCACTACACGAAGAGTTTGGTTTTCTCTCCACCTACGGAGGTCGCACAAATATTCCGGTTATTTTCGAGGACCTTGTAATTGCCAGTGCTGTTGTCACGGGCTGGGGCGATACGGCGCGTCCGGCACATCGCTTTCTCGGCATGGATGTGCGCACAGGAAGCGTGCGCTGGATGAATGGCACAAAAGAACTCCCCGAGGATACGACCTACAGCACTCCGTTTTTGGCTACTCTCGCCGGCCAAGCTGCTGTCGTCTTTGGTTCGAGCGATGGAAGTGTCTGGAATTTTCAGCCCCGCACCGGTAAGGCTGTCTGGAACTACAAGCTTTCACGCCGAGGGCTAAACGTAGCGCCACTCATCGACGGTGACACCGTCTATATTTCGCAGGCGGAAGAGAATCTCGACAACACCACGATGGGCTCGGCAACAGCATTTACTGGTTCAACCGTTCACGATGGTAACGCGGTTGACATCACCTCCACCGCCACGCTCTGGCAAACAAAAGGCGTTATGGATGGCCGGGCAATGCCTGTCATGCTCGGTAAAAGAATCTACTTTATCGACGACGGGGCTAAGGTGTTTGCCATCGACAAGGCGACCGGCGCGGTGATGGGACGGCCGCAAAAATTGCTCGGCACGATTGTGCGTGCTACGCCGCTGGTGGCGAATGGCAGGCTCTATGTTTGTTCGACCAGTGGTTGGCACGTGCTTGAGCCGACCGCCGCTGGGCTAAAGTTTGTCAATCGGATGCGTCTGGAAGAGGACGACGAGGTGACCGCCTCGCCGATCGCTTGCAACGGGCGAATCTATCTAACCACAGGCGCCCGGCTCTATTGCTTGGGGGACGAGCAGGCGATTCGCGCTGCCCAGGAGGATGTTGGCCCCACAAGTCCGACGCTGCCGCAACAGGTTTCGCAGGCCACCGCAAAACCAGCCGGTGAACCGGCTTGGCTGCAGGTGGTACCAGCCGAGACGCTGACGTCTGCCGAAGAAACGGTCCCCTACACAGTTAGGCTCTTTGATGCGGCCGGACGCTTTGTGCGGGAGTCTGCGGCCGAATTTTCAACCAGTGATGGATCGGTAACGGCAGGTGGCGTGTACACCGCCCCAGCAAATAAGCATGCTGCAGCCATCGTCACCGCCAAGGTTGGCTCGCTGACCGGCAAGGCTCGCGTACGTTCCATGCCCTTACTACCGTGGAAGTTTGATTTTGAAGAGATCGTACTGGATCCAAATCCAAAGGGAGGAGTGCCGCGTGGCGAGCCACCGCTGCCGTGGATTGGCATGCGTTATCGCCACATTGTGCGCGAATTGGATGGCTCCAAATGCTTGGTCAAAGTGACAACGATTCCCAAGGGCACTCGCAGCCAGGGTTGGATTGGCCCTGTCACGCTGCATGACTATTGCATCACAGCCGACATGCGGGCGCAGGAAGCCGGTGTTGGGGCTCCTCAGGATCCGACCGCTGTGATTGGCAGCACGCCAAGCAACGCCACAGATGCCGACGCTTTCAGCAAAGCCTTTGGGAATCCGGCTGCCCTCGAAAAAGCCCGACTGCCAGACATGGGCTTAATTGCCCAGCGGTATACGCTCGACTTAATGGGGGCTAGCCAACAACTGCAGGTGCGCTCCTGGCCACCGCAAGTGGCAACCTATTTTTCCAAAACCATTCCATTTTCTTGGGTAGCCGGTCGCTGGTACACCATGAAGTTTGAGGCGCGCACTCTCGGCCATGCCAACACGCCAGACAGTTCCGTTGGGCTGCGCGGCAAGGTCTGGCCGCGCGGGCAACCCGAGCCTGCAGAATGGACGATTGAAGCGGTGCACGCTGCTGGCAATCTGCAGGGCAGCCCAGGCTTCTTTGGCAACTCGAAGGATTCAGAAATTGCTCTCGATAACGTCTCCGTTGAGTCGATCGCTCCGTTGAGTGAGTAAAATATTTGTGCGGGTGTGCTTCATCATTTGTCTAAGGAATCCCTATGAACTCTTTTCGATTCATTTGGTCTGCTCTATGCGTTGCAACGGTCAGCGCTGCGTTGAGTGTTGCAACTGCGGAAGCCGGTGACTGGAGTCAGTGGGGTGGATCGGCAGCACGCAACAACACGGCAGACACAAAGAACATGCCCACTGAATGGATCACAGGCGACTTCGATGCAGACACCGGCGTTTGGAAACCAGCGACAAGCAAAAATATCCTTTGGGCCGCACCCCTTGGCAGCCAAAGCTACGGCAATCCTGTGGTCGCTGGCGGTAAAGCTTTTGTGGGGAGCAATAATGGCAAGGGGTATCTCAAACGGTATCCAGCCGCAATCGATCTCGGCTGTTTGCTAGCGTTTGATGCGCAGAATGGCTCTTTTCTTTGGCAGGATTCCAGTGAAAAACTTCCCACCGGCAGAGTGCACGATTGGCCGCTGCAGGGGATTTGCTGTGCGCCATTAGTGGAAGGGGATCGCCTCTGGTACGTCAGCAGCCGGGGCGAGGTGAAGTGCCTCGATACGGAAGGGTTTCACGACGGGGAAAACGACGGGCCGTTTACCACCGAGAAAGTACCAGCCGCAGACGAGGCCGATAGCGTTTGGGTGTTCGATATGATGAAACAACTCGGCGTGTCTCAGCACAATATGTGCTCTTGCAGCGTCACGAGTGCCGGCAATCTCCTCTTTGTGAATACGAGCAATGGTGTTGACGAAGGGCATATCAATCTTCCGAATCCCCAAGCGCCGAGCTTTCTATGCCTTGATAAACGGGACGGGCGCCTGCTCTGGGCTGATGGATCGCCGGGGGCAAACGTGCTGCATGGACAATGGTCTAGCCCAGCCTATGCAGAAATCGATGGAGTGCCCCAGGTGTTTTTTGGCGGTGGTGACGGCTGGCTGTATGCGTTTGACGCCCGTGGAGAGAAAGGCGCGTCGAAAATGCTTTGGCAGTTTGACTGCAATCCGAAGGAATCAAAATACACACTCGGCGGCAGAGCCGACCGCAATCACATCATCGGCACGCCTGTCGTGCACGAGGGGCTCGTCTACATTGCCGTCGGTGAAGATCCCGAACACGGCGAGGGGGTTGGGCATTTGTGGTGCATCGATCCCACCAAGCGAGGCGACACGAGCCCCGAACTAGCCGTCAGTCTCAAAGACCCAAGCACCCCCCTGCCTCACCGACGCAATCAGGCAATCATCAAGGAAAATGGCGAGGTAGCACGCCCCAATCCCAATTCAGCCGCCATCTGGCACTACCCGGGATTTGATCTCGATACTAACGGCAAGCTCGACTTCGAGGAAACCATGCATCGCACGTGCGGCACGGTGGCGATCAAGGATGGTCTCTTGTTTGTAGCCGACTTCAGCGGTCTCTTTCACTGTCTGGACTTACAATCTGGGAAACCACATTGGACGCACGACATGCTGGCGGCGAGTTGGGGTTCACCTCTGATCGCAGACGGCAAGGTGTATATCGGTGATGAAGATGGCGATGTTTCCATCTTTGCTCTTTCCAAAGAGAAGAAAATGCTGGCTGAGATCAACATGGGGAACAGCGTTTATTCGACCCCAATTGTCGCCGGTGAGACGCTCTACATCGCCAATAAAAGCCACCTCTTTGCAATCCGCCAAGGCGCTGTGCCCGCCCCTTAAATCGCTCCC
>CAMBUD010000003.1 GCA_945871035.1 Planctomicrobium piriforme
GGCCCGTTAAACGTGCTGCCCCAGTTGTTGCCGCCGATCCCGACGTCGAGCCAACCGTAGGTGCTGATGCCCCGACTCTTCAAAAACTCGGTTTCAAGCCAGCGGTTCGGCCCTTCTTCGACTTCCTCGGCGGCCTCTTGCGGCGGAAGAGCTCGCATCTGATAGGCGTCTTCCTGCGGCACATCGGCCATCACAGGGGGAGTGCCACCCGTTTCAGCCTGGGCGAATGAGTCGTAGATGGATGGGTCGATTCGGGAAGGAATCGTGGGATCGGCCGCGAAGCCGCTCGTGGTCAAAAGACCAACAGCGATGGCCAGCGGGAGGTTGAGGCGACTGAAATGCATGGTCTTGTAAACCCCTGAAAAATAAAAATCTCGCAGTTGACACTCTGCGAATCTTCCTAACTGGGGGGGGGGGGGGGGCGTTGACCGCAATACAGTCCGCCATGTGCCTGGATTGCAACGCCATGAAATCCCCCCACAGCTGAGGTACTTATCGACGGCGTATTTAGTAGAAAAAAACTTCGTGTTGATAAACCAGCAAGGGTTACCCAATTTTTGCAGAACCCGGAACTTGTAGCAGTTATGTAAAAATGCCCATGCAGTGGATTCTCTAGAGCGCATTCGGTCGATGGGTAGCGTCGAAAGTGCCACGCCAGAGGGGGTCGGCGAACGCTCGACGAGCATTCGCCGCCGCGGCCTACGCGAGGAGACTTTTGCCGCCCCTTTGCCGGTGCTCCACCGCAGTCGCATGCGATCTAGCTCGGGGCAGGAGTGGTTGCAAACGCCCCGGCCAAGAGGGCAGCCACAAATCGTTCGGGGTCAAAGGGCTCCAGATCATCGGCCCCTTCCCCGAGGCCGACGAATTTGACAGGCAGGCCAAACTGCTCCGTTACCGGCACGATCACGCCGCCGCGGGCCGAACCGTCCAGCTTGGCCAGCACGATCCCGGTGCACCCGGCTGCCTCTCGAAAGCCCTTGGCCTGCGAGAGCGCATTTTGGCCGGCCGTGGCATCGATCACCAGCAGCACCTCGTGCGGTGCCTCCGGGATCTGCTTGGCGATCACGCGGCGAATCTTGGCGAGCTCTTGCATGAGGTTGGCCTGCGTCTGCAGCCGGCCCGCTGTGTCGATGATGCAGATATCAGCGCCAACTTCGATCGCGCGGGCCACGGCTCGGTGGGCCACGCTGGCTGGATCGCTACCGCTCTCCCCTCGCACGATCTCGGCGCCGAGCCTCTGGGCCCACATGCCCAACTGCTCCACGGCTGCTGCGCGAAATGTGTCACCGGCGCCCAAAACGACCCGCTTGCCCTGCTGAGTGAACCGGTGGGCCAGCTTGGCGATCGATGTCGTTTTGCCCGAGCCATTCACGCCGGTGACCAGGATCACCGTCGGGCCAGATGCGGCCATCGTGACCGCTGCAGATGCCTGCTCGAGCCTAGCCAACAACTGCCGCCGAATGGAATCGATCACCACATCGGGATCCACAACACGAGCCCGGAGCCGCTCCCGCACATCGACAACGATCGCCTCGGCTGCGGCCGGGCCCATGTCGGTGCGCACCAGCGTCGCGCGGAGCTCCTCTAAAAACAGCTCGTCGACCAGCCGCCCCTCGCGCTTGAAGAGATCCCGCACATCGGTGTTGAGCACCTGCGCAGTCTTGGCCAGGCCCGCCCGCAGCCGGTCCAGCAGACCTTTGGGAGCATTTTTTTCCGGTGTGTCCAGAGCGGGCTCTTCGGCAACACTTTCAGCGGGTGGAGTATTTTTACGGCCAAAGAAAAGTGCCATCACAAGCGGTGCTCCACGGGTGTTAGGCGTCTGGCGAGAGGATGGTTGCAGCATCGCGGTCGGCCAGTAGTTTGCCGAGGATACCGCTGACAAATCGAGACGATGCTTCGCTGCCATACCGCCGCGCCAGTTGGATCGCTTCATCCACCGCAACCGGCCCAGGCACATCGGTGTGCAGGAGCTCAAAGAGTGCGATCCGCAGCACCGCACGATCGGTGGCAGCCATCCGGGAAAGTCGCCAATTTTCTGAACGGGCATCGAGCAATTTGTCGAGTTCACCACAATGGGTGTCGACTCCTGCCACCAACAAGCGGGCAAAATCAACCAGCGGGGCTGCTCGGAGTCTACCGACAAGAAAACTTTCGATGTCGGTGGCAACCGTGCCCGGATTGACCTCCGACTGATAGAGCACCTGCAAGGCGACTTCACGGGCTCGGCTACGGCGTGTCATGGACGCTCTTGGGCGAAGGGGCGGAGGGTGATCAAAAATTGAGCAGTGGCGGGTTATCGATTATTCATCCAACGTCTGACAGTCCTGCCACTTCAGACAAGCGGCTGCGCCTGGATCGGAGGCAGTTGGTCCAGAAGGGAAATCATCTCGATTGCTGCCAGAGCACATTCCGTGCCTTTGTTACCGACAGCACCTCCGGCCCGCGCAAAGGCCTGCGCGAGAGTATCGCAGGTGAGCACTCCAAACAACACCGGCAGCCCACGCTGACGAGCAATTGCCTCAATGCCGTTCCCTACGGCCGAGGCAATGTGGCGATCGTGCGATGTCTCACCCCGAACGATAGCCCCCAAGCAGAGGACAGCTGCGTAGCGACCGCTCGCTGCCATGCGATCGGCGACGAGCGGTAGCTCGAAGGCGCCCGGCACCCACACCACATCAATGCGATCGGCCGGCAGGCCTGCCTCTACAAGCGCGACAACGGCTCCGTCTAGCAACCGACGGGTGATCGAATCGTTGTAGCGTGAAACGACAATCGCCACGCGGATCTGTGCAGGCAGCTGATCCAAACGCCCTGCAAATACGTGGGGATTGTTCGTCACGACTTGAGACTCAGCAAAAACTCGGTGTTGGTCTTCGTCTTTGATAGTCGATTCACAAGGATCTCCATTGCATCGGTCGGGTTCATTTCACCGAGCACACGGCGCATCGTGCAGACGCGGCGGTATTCATCCGGCTCCAAGAGCATCTCCTCTCGACGCGTCCCAGAGCGGTTGATGTCTATGGCGGGATAGATTCGTTTGTCGACCAGTTTGCGGTCGAGCACCACTTCTAGATTTCCTGTGCCCTTGAATTCCTCAAAGATCACGTCGTCCATCTTGCTACCGGTTTCAACGAGTGCCGTGGCAATAATGGTCAGCGACCCTCCCTCCTCCATCTTGCGAGCACTGCCGAAGAATCGCTTCGGCCGCTGGAGGGCGTTGGCGTCAACACCTCCGGAAAGAATCTTGCCTGAGTTTGGAACCTCCGAGTTCCAGGCACGGGCCAGCCGCGTAATGGAATCCAGAAAAATAATCACGTCGCGGCCATACTCGACCAAACGCTTGGACTTCTCGATCACCATTTCAGCCACCTGCACGTGGCGACTGGCATTCTCGTCAAACGTGGAACTAATCACTTCACAGCTTGGGCCCTTCACCTGCCGCTCCATGTCAGTGACCTCCTCCGGCCGCTCATCGATGAGCAGCATGAAGACGTGGGCCTCCGGATAGTTCACGAGCACCGCTTTGGCCATCTTTTGCAGTAAAATCGTCTTGCCAGCCCGCGGCGGACTCACGATCAACCCACGCTGGCCAAATCCGATGGGCACGATCAGGTCAACCACGCGCATGGCGATCTCTTCGGGCGTTGTTTCCAAAACGATCCGCTCGTCGGGATGCAGCGGCGTGAGTTCGTCAAAAAAAACTCGCGTTGAGAGCTTGGCTGGATCCTCGCCGTTAATGGCCTCCACTCGCAGGAGGGCAAAATAACGCTCGCTCTCCTTCGGAGGCCGAATCTGCCCAGCCACGCTCATGCCGTTGCGCAGACCGAAACGCCGCACCTGGCTGGGCGAGACGTAGATGTCGTCTGGACACGAGAGGTAGTGGTAATCTGCGCTGCGCAAAAAGCCAAAGCCGTCGGGCAATATCTCGAGGGTGCCCTCACCAAACATCAGGCCGTTGAGCTTGACTCGCTCCTTTAAGATGCGAAATACCAGATCGTTCTTTTTAACGCCCGTGATGTCGCCTACCTGCTCCTGCCGGGCAAGGTCGATCAATTCCGGCATCGACATTTTCTGAAGAGCTGTGATGTGCGTATCGCCCTTTTTTAACGATTCATAACGATCGCTGGCTTCGTCCCCCTCGAGCTTTACGTCCGCAGCTATCTCCTCGGCCAGCGACATCGGCTTGTTGTCCATGCCATCCATTGGCGAATCGGGGTCAGTCAAAGAAGACATGAAGTACCTCGTGAAGACACGTGCGCGTGCCATAGATGATAAAGGCGATGAATCGTGCGATGACAAACGGCAGGACTATCCGCAGGCGATAGGCCAACTGATTACAATCGGAAAGTGCGGAGGAGAGGAAAGATGTGCGCTGCTGCCCTCGGGACAGCAGCTAGATGACAGGCAGGTCAGTACAATAGCAGACAATTACCAGTGCAAAATGCTGTTCAACAAAAGCTCGCAAATCACGGGCGGGCAGCTAAAATCCCCCCCGCGAAAAATGGTGCCGCTGAACCACGCGATCAACGGCTGTGACTCTCCTTCAGCTGCTTGCTCTACCCCGGCAAACGGCCCGGATGGAGAGCAGACCAAAATCGATCCACTTGTTCGAGAGTATAAGCCAAAGTGCCGGATGTATCCACGGTCGTTATTTTCCCCTCTGGAACGGGGGGCCCGGGGGCTCGACGATCCCAGGCCGCCGCGCGTGCCTCCCGCTGTAAATCGCTCCACCCGCGCTGCTTGAGTCGCTCCTGCCGCACCGTTTCATTGCACTCAAGACGGATCAAACAATCGCACGCATCGCCCCAGCCAGCCTGCAAGAGTAGCGGTATATCGAGCACCACCTTGGCGTCCTTGCCGGTTGCTTGCCCAGCGGCTTGCAGGTGATCGAGCCTGCCATTGATCCGCTGCCTCACGCGAGGATGCACAATTTTTTCGAGGATGGTGAGTGCTGCGGCATGTGTCGGGGTCAGACCAAAGACTCTCTCGGCCAGAACCTGTCGCTGCAGCTCTCCATTTCCGCCGAGCACGCTCGCACCAAAATGCGTGACGACCTCTCGCTTCACGTCGGCCTCTGCGAGCACCTCGTGCGCAATTTTATCAGCATCGATAACCTGCGCTCCAAGCTCTTCTAGCCGCCTTGCGACGGTTGACTTTCCAGCACCGATTTTTCCAATCAATCCAATGGTGGTCATGCAGTCGTTCTCATCTGATAACAATCATTGGTTCGATGGCCCTCTGGCAGGGGTCTGACAAGCTCTATGTTTCTGCCCATGTCTTGCCAGATAATACTGAGACTTCCAGTGGCACATCCAGATGCATGGCTTGGCGCATGGCTTCCGGTAGCAATTGTTCCACGGCGGTGGTTTCCTCGGCCGGGCAATCCAGCAGCAGTTCGTCGTGGATTTGCAGGACGATGCCGGCCTGGAGACCGCCGGCTGCCAGACGACGATCAACTTCAAGCATTGCCAGCTTGATCAGATCGGCTGCCGACCCCTGCACGACCGTATTGATTGCAGTCCGTTCCGGGAGCGAGAGGGCAAATCCTCCACCCGCGCTGCGGCGGCCTTCGCGATCGCGCACGCCGACAATGGCCCGCCGTCTACCCAGAATTGTCGTTACATGCCCGTCCTGCCGACAGCGGTCAAGAACGTCGTCCATAAAGGCAGCTGCGCCAGAAAACGCTTGAAAATAAGCGGCGATAAACGCGGCCGCGTCAGCCTGTGATAGATCCAGTGCCTTGGCGAGCCCAAACGCGCTCTGGCCGTAAAGAATTCCGAAGTTGACCGCCTTGGCTGTGCGGCGCATTTCGGCACTCACTTGAGTGGTTGCGCAGCCAAACACGGCAGCAGCGGTGCGCGTATGAATGTCCTCCCCGGAAAAAAATGCCTCGCGCATCGCAGCATCGTGGGAAAGATGGGCGAGAATCCGCAATTCAATCTGCGAGTAGTCGGCGGACACAAATCGCCAGCCGGGCTCACGGGGCAAAAAAGCGTCACGGATCTGCTGGCCCTCAGCGGTGCGAATCGGAATGTTCTGCAGATTGGGATCGCTGGAGCTGAGCCGTCCCGTGGCAGTAGTCGTCTGATTGAACGACGTGTGAATCCTACCGGTGGCAGCTTCGACAAGCATTGGCAAGGCATCGACATAGGTGCTTTTTAGCTTGGAGTATTTCCGATGCTCGAGCAGCTTGGCCGGCAGCGGGTGCAGCGCGGCCAGCTCTTCGAGCACCGCGGCATCGGTGCTGGGGCCCGTCTTGATGCGCTTCACTACCGGAAGCTTCAATTCATCAAACAACACTCCACGCACCTGCAGCGGCGAGGTAATCGCAAATGAATGCCCGGCAAGCGCGTGGATCTCCCGTTCCAGCAACTCCAACTGCTGGGCGTAATGCGCGGAGAGCCTAGCCAGAATGTCGCAATCGATGCGCATGCCCCGCAGTTCCATCTCAGCCAACACATGCACCAGAGGCATTTCAAGTTCATGAAATAACTGCAACAGGCCGGCTTCGCGAAGCAGATCAGGGAGCCGCATGCACAGTTGCTCAACAGTACGGCACTCCTGCTGCGACTGGGCGACTACTGAGCTGGTTTCAGCAGGCTCAGTGGTCGAAAGTCTGTACCTCTTAGCGACTTCGGAGAGCGACTGATTGCGTTCGCCTGCATCGAGCAAATACGCAGCGACGAGCGTGTCCAGTGCACAGCCTGCCAAGTGGATACCGATAGCCCGCAGGGCCACTGCCTGCCGTTTGAGATCGTGCCCCGTCTTTTTAACGAGTGGGTTTTCGAGCAATTCTTTGAGCGCTTGACTGCCGAGCAATTCTGCCGACACCCAGATGCAAACGTCCCCCGCGGCAAGCGCGATCCCGACTGGCTTGGATAGGATCGATCCGGACGACTGCCTCGCAGTGCACAGCGTCAGCGGTGCGGCGGACGCCACTAACAAAAGGAGTTTGGCAAGTTCGCTTTCATTTGCCGGACACTCAACCGTTGTTTTTAAAACGGTCGCTGGCAGCGGCAGCGGCGACTCGACTGGGTCGCTGCAATCGTCAAGAAAATTGAGCATTCCCTGCGCAGATGGCCGCTGTGGAGTGGTGGGAGCCGGGGGCTTGATGGCTGGGACGAGCACTTTTGCCAGGAGGCTTTTAAAGCCCATTTCCCGGAGAAACTCGGCCAGCCGAGCGGCATCGGGCGCGTGACGACGGCCGGACTCCCACGGGATCGTGATGGGCACGTTCGTAACAAGTCGGATGAGTTCACGGCTGGCACGAACCCCATCGGCATGCGTTTTGAGGTTCTCACGCCGCTTGAGACCGGCCACTTCATCGGCATGTTCCAGCACCGAATCGAGCGTGTTGTAGGTGCGCAGCAGTTCGGTAGCACTCTTAGGTCCAATCTGCGGCACACCCGGGACGTTGTCCACCGCGTCGCCAACGAGAGAGAGAAAATCGACGACCTGATCGGGGCGGATGCCCCATTCGGCTAGGAGTTCACTGGCACCATAGAACGTGTTGGTTCGCAGGTTGAGCAGTTGCACCTGCGGGCTGAGTAGTTGCCGGGCGTCTTTATCCGAAGTGGCCAAAATACAATGGCCGCCGCTGGCTGCGGCGCGAGTAGCGAGAGTGGCGAGGATGTCGTCGGCCTCAAAGCCGGCCAGTTCTAAACAAGGAATTCCGATCACGTCCAGCAACCGTCGCACCAGCGGGATTTGCGGCACGAGGTCGGCGGGCATTGGAGCACGCGTTCCCTTGTAGGCCGCGAATCGTTCGTGGCGAAAGGTCGGGCCCGGCGCATCCATTGCACAAAAGATATAGTCGGGCTGCTTTTTCTCAATGACTTCCAGGAGATCTCTGGCGAAGCCGTAAACAGCCGAAACTGGTATGCCCTGCGGAGACGGCATCTCGGGCAGCGCGTGAAACAATTGATAGACCCGTGATAACGTGTCTATCACCCACACCGATCGGCCGCTGAGATCAGGGACGGCCGCTAACGCTGATGCCGCAGTCGGTGCCATGCGTGTTCCTTGGAAAAACGCCCATCATAGCGGCTCTGCCGGCCCAGTTCTCGGCCGCGAAGTTTACTTTAAGTGTGTGCAAGTGAAACGGCAGAACACGGCGCCCGGATTGGCGCTCAGAGGGCAGAAAGACTCGGATTTTTTCAGTCTCCGCTCGGCGGCTCGTATTCGAAATCTTTCCACTTCATTGCGCGGCGGAAGGGTTCAATGCGCAGCACCACTTCGCCGTTTTGGAAAATCCGCACCGTGCCGTTTGTTTCACTCACCGCCACGGCTACGCTGCGGGTGCGACGCGTGATGGCAGCGGCGGCCCAGTGTCGGGCACCGAGCCCCTTGGCAACAGATACGTTTTCGGCCGAGGCGTCGATGTACCGAGCTGCTCCCTCAACAGTACCGTCGGCACAAACTACAAAAGCACCGTCGAGTTGAGCGATTTCCTTAATGCCCTCCCGCACGCGCGGATCGGTTAGCTTGCGTTCGGAGCGACTGTAGCCGCGAACAGGATCGAAGCCTGTGGCATGGCTTGACTGCATCACTTTCCGCGTATCGCCTACAACAAAAAGCGTTCCCACTGGCTTGCCCTCGCGTCCCTCGCGACCGATCTCAACAGCCAGATCCACCACTAGCTTAAGGGTTTCCAGCGGCACCTTTGTTTCAAGGTTGCGTAAATCACGGCTGGTGAGTTGGCCCAGATGCTCCTCCAAACGCAACACGCTCACGGAGTCAATGGTACCGGCTTCGAAGCCGCTATAAATGGCGACCACCTGCGCTTCCGGTGTGATCATTTCAGCAGCTACGCACTCTAGTAATGCCTGCGCAAGGCGTTCGTGTACCGGCAGTCCAGCGACCCCCAGCAACACTTCCTGCAAGCCGTTTTCGGCTGTGCCGACAAGATGGCCCTCTTCGTCGGCAGCCACTAGCACGGACGCTGATCCTGCCAAACTGCGAACGTGTACCCAATCAAGACGCTGATCGACCAGCAAAAGAATGGCGTTAGAGGCTGTGGTCTCAAGCAAGCGCGCACCACTTTCCAGAAGATGCACGAGTTGTCGAGAGAGGTTGGGGGGTGTCACCGATCCGCTCCTACAAAAATTTGGAGAGCATTGCGGCTCCCATCCGACTGATAGCCTAACAGCGCTACGATCGGCAGGCCCACGATCGAGGCCCACCGAAACGCTAGGTTGAAGCCTACGACGCGAGCCGTTTTCGTACAAGAATTACAGGCTTTGGCTCTAGTGCTGCGTGGGCTTGCCGGCAGCACCACCGCTTGGCGGTAGAGAGTCGGTGGGCCGGCGGGCCAATTGACTCGGTGACGGTATGGCTTTCATCGGACCATGAAAGGCCGCAATGCCGCCCGGTAACACCACACCCCAAACCCGCTCCTGATAGATGCTTAACGCGTGCAGGGCGTGCCCCAGCGGTCCAATTTTCCACTCTCGCGAGGGCTCCCGAGCTAAGGCCGAAGTGAGAAATTCGGCGGCGGCCAACACGCGAGGACTGTAGAGCGACTCCTGATCGAGTGAGGCGGTCAGCCATTCGAGGATGTGGCCGGATGTCTGAATCTTGCGGTCGATGTCGTCGGACCGATCGGCCGGATATTTGAACCACTCTGTGCTGAACGAACCGTCCGGGTTTTGCAGTTTTGCGAAGGTGAATTTTTGATAGTCACGCACAAACTTATCGGCGCGAAGGTAGACGCCATCAAGTTGCCCCGTGGCTTTGAGCCGTCGCTGGCAGCCGTAGGCAAGTCCAAACAGTCGGTGCGTTCCACCGCAGGGAGCACCGCGAATCGGCTGCTCGATTTCTTCTGCTACGAGTTTCTCGAGTGACCAACTTTTACCATCGCGACTTTTCCAATTGGTATCGGCGGGGAGGTAGTGCGATAAGGCGATCAAGGCGAATGTCAGTTCTGTGTTCGACTTGCAGGAGAGCTTTTCCTCCTTGACGAGATCTGCAACTGTGAACGATTGAGACTGAATCGTGATCGGAGAATCGAGCGCCACGCGGCACTGGGCGAGTATGGCCAAGTACTGGGCCGAGTGTCCCTGCACCCCAATCCCCTTCATGGCCATCAATCGATTGTCGGCAGCGGCGAGCATCACCTGTCCTTTGCAGCGGCCTGCCATATTCGACCAGCCGATCGCATTGACGGCATCGCCCGCTGGGCCGCCTACCCGCAAGCGAGTGGGGATTCCAAACGCAATAAAACCGTGCATCACTTCCCAAGGCGTGTTCTGCGCAGTGTTGAGCGGACGCCGCTGATAGGTCGCCAGCGTCTGTGCGATGCGAACGCGGAGCTTTTCCAGCCGCTGTGTTTTTGGAGCCGCCGCCCCGGAGGGTTGGTTAGGGTCAGATTGGCTGTTGACAACCTTGCGCACCCGGCTTGCCTGCTGGGCGGTTGTTGGAACGCTGGCTGAGGTTTTTTTTGGGGCGACGGGCTTGAGGGTTGTCAGAGGGGCTTTGGGCAGCGGCTTGAAATGAGGGTCGACGGCGCTCAACACCACTTTATGTGCCGACACCGTCAGTGCGGTTGCAAAGTCAGTGGCTTCATTCCACTTTGGAAGGCGCACTGGTACTGCTAGTGCCGCAGGAGTTCCTTCTGGTGAAGACGGTTGCAGAGCCTCTGCTGATTTGCCATCCCGCTTGCCGACAGGTGACTGAGGGACGGCTGCCAATCGAAGTGGTCTCTCAACTTCTTGTGCGGTGGGTGGCGTTGGGGCATCGATCAACTTCTGTGGCCCATCGGGAAGATTCAGAAGGGATTCAAAAAATCGTCTCGGCCGCACGTCCTTAGCAGAGGGGGCTGCCAGAGTCGGCAATGGGTCATTGAATCTCAAGGGCAAAGCCACCAAGAGAAGCAGCATGAGAAATCCGATGCGCCGACCATTTTTTCCATTGATACCGTGGCCATGGATACCGGCCTGCCAAACACCTTTTTGATGCTGGAACTGGCTAAGAATTTTCAGAAGTAATGGCTGCACAACTGGTTCCGGTATACGGGGACAAACGATCGATACTGCGTTGAGGGTATCGGCTGATTTCCAAACCTTACCTACAAAAAAGAAAACACCTTCGAGGGTGCTCGCAAATGACCTCGCCTCCCTAGCTTGACTCACTGGCACAACTAGACAGCGCTGTGCTGACAAACCACCCAAACGATTGGCTCCTGTTTCCAGTTGAGCCGTTAAAATAGCTGCTGAAATGCCTCCGCGACGGACCATTCCTTGGCCTTGGCGTTTGGATCGGCCGCCCACTCTCGCCATTTATTGACATCGTCCCCTAGATCTTTGCCGCTCACTTTTTTGAGAGCCATAACGGCCCGGTATTGTACGGCCGGGTCGTGGTCCTCCAGTGCCTTTGCCAGCAGTGGAATAGATGTTTTCTCTTGCAGATCCCCGAGCATTCGCAACGACTCCAGACGCACATCTAACTCCGGATCGGATTGGTAACGCGCAGACAGAAGTTTGACGGCTTCTTCTCCGCCCCGCTTTCGCCAGCCACGGCAGGCTTCGGTGCGGACGCGTTCGTTGGGGTCGTCGAGTCCACCGCGACAAATGGCGAGCGCTCCTGGCGTGTCGAAATCGACCGCTGATTGAAGAATGGCGCAGCGCACGCGAGGGTCATGTTCCTCGAGCATCTGCTGGATGAGTTCCTGCGTGAAAACGAGTTGAGATTCACTGCTGCCGCCCTTGGCTGCCTTCACCTGCTGCTTGAGTGTTTTGATGCGTTGGTCAGCAGTTGGCCCATATTTTTCCTCATTGCGCCGCATCTGTTCTTTGTCTTTCCACGGTGCCCAACCCGCGCAGCCCGTGACGCATACACTGGCGAGGACCACCAGCAACAGACCGCGAAAGGCGGTCAAGACTGCTCGAAACGTTGGCTGTAAACACGCTGTCTTCATCGTTGGCCACACCACAGTGAAGGAGTTTGGGGAAGAGTGCTCAGAGCCGCAAGAGGCCGAGCAGGGTCGAGAAACTACTGAGCTGAAAAGGTGGAAACTAGAGCAATGTCGGCCAACGACAGCCGCAAATCGGCACTCCGGGTAAGAATCCCGTATTTTTTACCGTTCAACACTGGCCTAGACTGTCTTTTCCATTTGAAACTGTTTGCCTAAAGAGCCAATCATCCCAGTCGAGGAGTCTGACGCGTGCCTTGTTTCAATCGCAAGTTGTCGTGGGTGCTTCTGGCGATGGTGGCGCTCACAATCGACGTCGCACAGTCGTTGGCAACAAATACCGAGCAGATCGAGGTGCAGGCGGAAGATGGCAACCAAACCGTTGAGGGGGTCGTGCTGGTGGAAGCGATCGACGGTGGAGTGTTATTGGAAATGGCGGACGAGGGGCTCAAGCTCATCCAACCAGCTTCAATCGTGTCACGCACGACGATTGATCGGCCTGCTGTGCCAGAGTCGCCGCGCGAACTCGGTCGACGCATCCTTGGGGAACTTCCCCCTGGTTTTGATCTGGTTGTCACCAAGCATTACCTGATCTGTTTTGATACCTCTCGCGCATATGCTCAGTGGTGCGGTGCACTCTTTGAGCGGCTCTACGATGCGTTTGGGAATTTCTGGCGGCAGGCGGGCTTTCCGCTGACAGAGCCGCGTCGGCCGTTGATTGTTGTGATATTTTCTGATCGCCAGCGCTATGCTGCACTGGCTGCACACGATCTTGGATCAGCCACCGATCGCGTGGTCGGCTACTACAATCTGCTCAATAATCGTGTCACCACATTCGATCTCACCGGCAGCGATATGCTGGCAAAAAAGCCGAGTCTCTCGCCCGGCCGCACCGGTCTTGAGATTCTCATGAATCCTGAAGCATCGGGGCTCGTAGCAACGCTCGTACACGAAGCCACCCATCAGATGGCATTCAACTGTGGGATGCACCACAGGCTCGCCCCTGTGCCGCTGTGGGTGAGTGAAGGAGTGGCAACGTATTTCGAGACGCCCGATCTGAGCAGCGAACGCGGCTGGCGAGGGATCGGCATCGTAAACAAGCCACGGCGAGAGCATTTTATGAAGACATGTCGACCGGGAATGCTGGAGTCGATCGTGTTGGGCGACGAGCCCTTCCGCCGCGCTGATGATGCAATGGATGCCTATGCACGAGCGTGGTCGCTGACCTATTTTTTAGTGCAAACCCGCAAGCATGCCTTTGTTTCCTATCTGCAAACAATTGCTAAAAAGCTGCCGCTGGAAGATGATTCTCCCCAACAACGACGGCAGGAATTCATCACAGCGTTCGGTGAATCTCCAACGGAGATTGAGGGGCCCCTGCTGAAATTTATGGCCAGACTGAAATAACGATCGCCCGAGAAAATAGCATCGGTTTGCCTAGCGAGCTTGCCTCACACGAGACCGCAGGCATAAAGTGAGAACTGGTCTTGTGAGAAAATGTGACCCGGCAACTGAGCGACGAACCCGCCCAAACATTTCGGAGAACCGCGACCATGCAACCGCCCAAATTCATTGACTCAAGGTGTCCGTCGAGGAGCCCGTCAACTCGCCCGACAACTCGCCGTACATTTCTTGGCGATTCGCTGGGAACTACCGTGGGCATTGCCTCGACCTTGGGCATTACCTCAACCTTGGGCATTGCCTCGACAAACGGATTGGCATCGCTACCGACAGTGGGTGCATTTGTCTCCGGGAGCGACCACCTGCGAGTCGGCCTCATAGGCTGCGGAGGTCGTGGCACCGGGGCAGCCATGCAGGCAGCTGCCGCCGATCGTGGCGTGCAAATCGTTGCAATGGGGGATCTATTTGCCGATCAACTGGCGAGCAGCGCGCGACTGCTCGCCCGCGATCTGGGTGCACAATTCGCCTGCCCACCAGAACGGCAATTCATTGGCGATCAAGCCTACAAAATGGTGCTGGATGCGGGAGTGGATGCGGTGCTACTCACAACGCCACCGCAGGCACGCCCCTTGCATCTAGCAACCGCAGTGAGCCAGGGTAAGCATGTATTTTGCGAGATGCCTGTGGCCGTCGATATTGCCGGTGTTCATCAGGTTGCGGCGGCCTGTGCCCTAGCCCGTGCCACGAAAGTGTCGATCGTGTCTGGACTCTGTTTTCGAAGCGATGCACCGACCGTTGAGCTGATGCGCAGGATTCACGCCGGCAGCATTGGGCACCCCCTAGCGGTGCGGGTTGGTGCGGCCATCGGCCTTCCCTGGCGCAAGGCTCAACCCACGTGGAACAGTCGTGAATGGCGGCAGCGAAACTGGATCTCGTTTGCTGAATTCTCTGGAGGAGATTTCGTCGAACACCATGTTCATGCCATCGACAAGGCTCTTTGGGCCTTCGGCGATGCCTGTCCGGTGTCGGTGGTTGGATCGCGTTTGCCCAACCAGCCAAACGCATGGTCGATCGGTAATTGTCTCGATGGTGTGGCGGTGCGATACCTGTTTGCCGATGGAAGCGTTGCCGACGCTAGCTGCCAGCGTGCGGAGCGATTTGGCTCGCGAGTTGAGGAAACGGTGTTTGGATCGAAGGGCAGATGCGATCTCCGGCAACCTGTTAGCCGCAACGGGGAGCAGGGGGTCGGTCACCACGCCGCACAGACACCAAACCGGTATCAAGCGGGCATGAATGTTTTTGTGCAGGCCGTGCGATTGAATGCACCGGTTCAAGATGGCGACCTCATGTGCCGGAGCACGTTAGCGGCCATCATGGGACGCCTAGCCGCAGAAAGCGGCCACCGTCTCATGTGGGACGAAATCGCCTGCAAACAGAAAACGGCTCCCGTGGATAGTCGGTACGTCTGACCGCTATAATCGTCAGGGTTATCAATCTATAGTCGATCTGTAGCCGATTGTATTTCTCATGCCTGCTCAACGAAATAACGTCGTCCAGTCGCTCAGCATCGCACTGATTGTGTTTGTGATGCTCACATTCGTGCTGGCAGTCACCACCTACGTCTTCTTCAAGCAGCAGATCGACGAGCAGGTCAAGGTCGTGGAGGCACAGGCGGCCGCCACAAAAGTCAAGGGCGAACTCGACAGCGCCGTGGCTGAAAAAAAGGTTTTGCTGACAGTCATTGGCTATCCGGAAGATGACGAAAAGGCCGCCAGCGATGTCGAAACAGAAACAACCGATATTTTTAAAGAAAAGTTTGCCGCTTACCCCGAGGAGTCTAAAAACTGGAAGGGAGTCGCCGACTGGCTGCAGAGTTCGATTGCTGCCAAAGATAAGGATCTTAAGGCACTTGAGGATGACAATAAGAAATTAGCTGTGGACACAGAAGCTGCCCAAAAGAAGTTGGCAGAATCGGAGGCAAACGCTGCGGAAGAGAAAGCGAAATTCGGTCAAGACTTGGCCGCAAACAAAACAGATTTTGACAATCGCTTGGAGGAGCATAAGAAGAATCTAGCGGCAGCTTCCAATGCTCAGGAGTCGTCTCTCAAACGGTCGACATCACTCGACAGCCTGACAACAGAAATCGCCAAGGGGGAAGCCTATCTCTCGGCAGCGGGGAAAAAAAAGTTTGAGGCCTCGACCGTCGCGGAGGAACGCGTCAAACTCCTCTTTGCCGAACTCCGCGAACGAGAAAAGACTATTTCAAATCAAAATTCGATGCTTGCCGATCTCGGGGCAGCAGACAAGAATCTGCAGGAGACAATCCTGGCTGCGAGTTCCAAAACCGTCGAGGGCTTCGATGGAAAAATTGCCTCCGTCGATGAGGGCGATCGAACCGTACTCATCGATTTTCGAACCACACGCGGCCTGCAACCGGGACTTTTATTCTACGTCTACGACCCCGCTGATCCCAAGCCTGAGGTGAGCGCTAAGAAGGGAATCGTGGAAGTGGTGGCAGTGGAAAGTGGCTCGCTCGCACGAGCCCGCGTGCGACAGGACGGGATTCGTAATCCAATTTTAAGTGGCGATGCGGTAGCCACGAGTTTGTGGACCCCCGGCACTGCCTTCGAGGCCGTCATCGTTGGCTTTGTCCAGCTTGACGCCGACGCAAAGCCGGATACCGATCGGCTGCAGGAATTGCTTGAACGTGTGGGCGGCCACGTCGAGAGGGCTGTGTCGCCATCAACCTCTATGGTTGTTGATGCCGGCCTGCCCAGAAAACTGGGGGTGGCGGACGATCAGGCAGCAGGCTGGAAACCGATTGATGACACTCGTCGCAACAATCAATTAAAAGAAGCCCGCCGGCTGGGCATTCGCGTGGTCGGCATCGAGGCCTTTCTGGAGATGCTCGGGTTGGATCGGGGATCGCTAACGTCGGACCGTTTACCCCGTCTGGATGGAAAACGATCGCCTCCGGGCCGTGGCAATGATTCGTTTTAGCGCACTGCTTCAGGCTGTTATCCATTCCTGAATGGTCTTTTTGTCCGCTAAGAATTGTCTGTTTTATAGACCACGCCCTGAAATAATGTAGCTTGATTCAGAATTGAATTCCGAATCACTACACTAAACAATCTAGCGGGCTTGAATTCCGGACTGTGTACGGCCGGAACTTACGTACGACCGAGGTACGATCAAGACCGCGTTGCGGTTGTTTCTTCTGGAGGTTGTCACAGTGGATGCACTTCGATCGTTTGCCGTTAGTGTGTTGCTTATTTTTACAAGTTTTTTGGCGATTGACTTCACCGAGACACTTGCTGCAGATGCTGGAGAAGAGGCGGGCTTTGTTTCGATCTTCAACGGTAACTCACTGGATGGCTGGGAAGGAAAACCGGGATTCTGGTCGGTGGCAGACGGGGCAATTGTCGGTCAAACAACTGCCGAGAAGCCGACCCAAGGCAATACATTCCTCATTTGGCGACAGGGTTTGGTGGATGATTTTGAACTGCGACTTCTCTATCGCATCACCGGCGGCAATAGCGGCGTGCAGTATCGCAGCAAAGACTACGGCGACTTTGTCGTTGGCGGTTACCAGGCCGACTTTGAGGCCGGAACGACCTACTCCGGTATTCAATATGAAGAAAAGGGACGCGGGATTCTCGCCAATCGCGGTGAACGTATCGAGATCACCGCCGATGGAAAGCGGGCGGCTGGCGATCCGATTGGCAAAACCGAAGAGTTGCAAAAAGTCATCAAGCCAGGCGACTGGAACGAATACCACATTGTTGCTCAGGGGCCAAAGCTCTCCCACTTCATCAACGGTCAGTTGATGTCTCAAATCCGTGACGAAGAGACCGGCAAGCGGTCTGCAGAGGGCGTGCTTGCCCTACAACTGCACGCTGGCCCACCGATGAAAGTGGAGTTTAAGGAGATTCGAATCAAACGCACGAAGTTGGCTGATGGTCGCAAAAAACTTGTGCTGGTGGCCGGCCGACCAAGTCATGGGGCTGGAGAGCATGAGTTTTGGGCTGGGGTACGATTACTGGAAAAGTGCTTAGACTCCGGGAGTCCGCAGCTTGTAACGGCGTCCTATGCCAACGGCTGGCCGCAGGATCCATCCGCCTTTGACAATGCAGACGCCGTTTTCTTCTTTGCCGATGGTGGCGGTGGCCATCCCGTTTTACAGAGCAACCGGCTCGCGCAAATGGACGGTCTGGCAAAACGTGGCGTCGGTATTGCTTGCTTACACTACGCGGTAGAAGTGCCCAAGGAAAAAGGCGGCCCTGAGTTTCTAAACTGGCTCGGTGGCTACTTCGAACCGCACTTCTCAGTCAATCCGCACTGGATGCTTGAAGCCACCGAGCTGGCATCGACGCACCCGATCACGCGCGGCGTAAAGCCTTTTGCAATCAACGATGAGTGGTACTACCACATGCGATTTCGCGAACCCCTAACGAATGTCACTCCTATTCTGTCCGCGATTCCGCCCGATGCGACACGTGAACGGCCCGATGGTCCACATAGCAACAATCCCGCCGTGCGCGCCGGCAAGGGATCACGCGAAGTGCTGGCGTGGGCCTATGAGAGGCCCGATGGCGGGCGTGGCTTTGGCTGCACCGGTGCCCATTTCCACGCCAATTGGGGCAACAACGACTTCCGTACGCTCATGCTCAATGCACTGCTCTGGACCAGCGGCCTAGATGTGCCTCAGGATGGGGTGCCTTCCACCGTAAGCGTCGAAGACTTAGTCGCAAATATGGACAAGAAAAAATGAAAGGAACTGCATGCCAAATCTGACCGTTGAAAATGTGGGAACGTTTGTGGTGCCGGCTGGAAAACGGCTGATTAATGCCCTCAGCGATGAGTGCGGGATTGATCCATTGCATGCCTGCGGAGGCATGGCCCGCTGCACGACCTGCCGCGTGGAATTTGTGGCCGGCGAGCCGGCCCGCATAACCAAAGCTGAACGGGATGTTCTGACAGCAAAGAGCTTGAGTGGCACGCCGGGCCTACGGCTCTCTTGCCAAATAACTTGCGACGCCGACATGTCCGTGCGGGCCACCAATCGGCTGGCCGGATCTGGACGCGCTGATGCAGGCCGACGACCAGCGGACACAATCGAACCGCAACCAGTGGAGTGGATCTGATGCACACCACAGGAGTTTATTCATGATTGAAGTTCTGCCTGAAAGCTCGGGGAAGGTCGTGGGGCTCACAATCAGCGGCAAACTGATGCACGACGACTACCATACGTTCGTGCCAATGCTTGAGCAGCACATAAAAGATTACGGTACAGTTCGCGTGTTGGCGATCTTCCATGATTTCGCTGGCCTTGAGGCGCGAGCCTTATGGGATGAGATGAAGTTTGACACCAAACACTGCCGCGACGTGGAACGCTGCGCGATTGTGGGTGAAACCGCTTGGGAGGCATGGTCAACAAAGATTGCCAAGCCGCTCTTTCCAAAGGGAATGATCCGCTATTTTGATGTGGCACAACTCTCCGCTGCCTGGCAGTGGATTCAGGAGTAGCTGCCGGCTTGTCAGCCCAAGCTGCTACCGCAGCAGCCCGTGAGCTGGCAATGCTTTGCTTCTCGAAGCCGGTGCTGACACGCTTGCTTACCCACTGGAATGTGGGTGGCTGTCACGTCTACACGCCAAACAGCCGCTTGATGATTCCAGCAATCTCGTGCATCGCAAGCGAGCCTGCAGTTGTGATGCCAGGCTGTGATGCAATGAAAACGGTTTCGTAGGGATCGGCTGGATCAACAGCGCCGTGCGATCCCTTGACAAGCGAAACATCCAGAGGAATACCACCGGCGGCTCGATCGAAGTGGAGCTCGACTGGATCGTAACCAGGTTTGCGGTGGATGTCGACCGTGCGTGCAAAGGCTGGGGCTCGGGCATCGTCCAACCAGTAGTAATAACTCTGCCAGCTGTCGAGGGTGCTGACAACCACGATGTCGCCGCAGCGGCTGGCGGTGTGAGGGGGTGTGACGGCCAATAGATCAGCAGCCAGTAACTCAGCCCCGGCGAGCACCTGTCCCACTCCTGCCTGATCACGAAACAGTGATGCAACCTGCTCAACGGAGTTTTGATCACTGCCGTCACGAAGATAGATGTGGCTCACCTGATGATCGGCAAGCGCCCACGCTTGGCTGGCCTGCCGATCGAGAAGCTCGCCTTCCGGGGAATCGATGACAGCCAGGAGTCCGGCTGTTCGCAGAATGCGGTTGGGAAAGAGCGTGTGCGAGACCGGCCGAATCCTGTATTCACCGGCCACAAGCACCACGAGAGGATCGCGACCGACTGCTGTGCCAAAGTCATCAATTAATTTTCCGATTTCGGCATCGAGCTCTCCGCAGGCCGTATGGGCCGGCTGGCTATCGGGCCCTGATCGCTGCGCTGCATAATCCAGATGCGGCAGATAAACATAGGCGAAATGCGGTGGATTTTCTCGCGAAGCTTCGACAAAACTGCGTGCGATCCAGCGGGATGATTCGATGCCGGCAATCGGGCCCCAAAATTTATGGAGTGGGAAATCTCCCAGTTTTTCGCGTAGTTTTTCATAGAGCGACTCGGGCCTCGTATGGCACCACATTGTCTCCGAGCCATCGGGGTTGTGCTTGGGGGCCGGCAGGCAAACCAGATCGGCTGTGGCGTATTTTGACTGCAGTGCAAACCACGCTGCTGTGCGCAGTGCCGGTTGCGCGGCTTGAAGTTCGTCCCAGATTCGTGGGGCTTTGTGTACGCTGTCAGGGCTGATCCACATTTCAAGATGGTGCGTGGATCGGTCGTAAATACCATTGGCCACTATCTGGTGATCGCGCACGCGAGTCCCTGTTGTGAGCGTGGCCTGCACGGGACAGGTGACCGCTGGCAAACCCGGCGACAACGGTAAACACATTCCGCTGGCCGCTAGGCTGGCGAGTCTGGGCATGCGTTCAAGGTCTTCCCGACGCAGGCCGGGAAGCGAGAGCAGAAGAACGCGAGGCGTAGCTGTGGGTAAGGCGTTGATGGTGGTACTCCTGAGCAGGTATCGACAGAGTGTAACGGAAGCTTATCTGCAGATCGAATTGTTCGATTGATCGGTCACTTTTTTATCGGCAGCAGACTGCTCCTTTGGAAGCCATCGTGACGAGGCGCAGAAAATTCGCTGACTGCCTCGCTATCTCGGGCCAACGATGGGACTGCCGCGGGAGTTCAACGTGTAGGCCACCTGTGTAACCGGCAGCGGCTAGAGTTGCGAGAAAAGGAGCGAATGCCACTGCGCCAGAGCCGAGCGGGAGATGCTCGTGGCGACACGCGAGCATGTCATCGATGTGAACGTTTACCAGATGGTGCACCCAAGGCTGCAAAACGACAGCGATTGGTCGTTCACCCATGCACTCCATATGGCCGCTATCGATCGTGAGTTGCAGGCTGGGTGGGTGATCCAAACGCTTTAGGAGTTGCCCGTACCGGGCAAGCGTATCAATGAACATGCCAGGCTCCGGCTCAAATCCAAGCACGACGCCGCGCGCTGAAGCGTGTTCGAGCACGTGCCTGAGTGTCTCTGTAAGCCGCTGCCAGATTGCTTCTTCAGCAGCCGAGTCGCCAACAACACCCGACCAAAGTGAAACACACAGAGCGTCGAGATCGGCTGCGATATCGATGGCACGCTTGAGGAAGTCGCTGCGCCGATCGCGACCTGTCTGATCGGCTGTCACAAGCGTTGGTTCGTGTTTTTTGAGTGGCTCCAGTAGATGACGGGCACCAGTTTCAATGACGCAACTCATGCCCGCTGCCTTGAGGGCAGCCCGCCAGCGAACGATCTCGGCCGGTAATGTGCTGGAGAAAGGGTTGAGCACGTTGTGATCGAGTGTGATCGCCAGCGATGTAAATCCGAGATCTGACAGCAAGGGTAGTGCGTTGAGCGGATGAATGTCTCCGATACTGTTTGTGCTGTAGCCGAGACGCATGCCCTTCCCTTTTTATAAGAAGCATCAGGTGACTGAAACAAGTTGGCGACCGAATAGAAAAGGGGCCAACAGCAAGATCACAACGATCGCCCACTGTTCGCTGCAGGACGACAGCACAAGAACCGCATCAAGCGTGATAATCGACATGATCGCATTACCAACAGCCGCACGCACACGGCTCGGCGAAGGATCGATGATCCCCAGCACCGCACGCAGCAGAATCGAAATTGAAAGCACGCACCACAACAGCATCCATGAATCTAAACGCCCTGCCGTCAGCCACGCCGAGCCACCGCCCTTGGTGGCTAGGCAATAGGCATACGCACCGGTGGTGGTGAGCCCGGCAAGCATGAGCAGCGTTGCGACAACCAGCGTGGCAATGCGGCTTCGAGATGCCTCATCTCGCGCGTACAGTGTGATCCCCGTCACATACATTCCCATCCCGATCGGCAACAGCCACTGCTGAGGCATCGCCGGTCCACCGGCCGCGGCCATGCCCAGCAGCCAGTTGAGTGTGCGGCAGATTCCCATAAACGCCGGTCCAAATGCCGTCTGTTTGGCGTGGCGGTCGTAAGTCCAAATCGCAAGCGTGAGTGCTGCGCCAATCAGGGCCACTGCAGGCTGGTGAGAAATAAAAGCCGCGATGCAGGCGAGGACGCTCCCCATCGCCAAGAGTGCATAGCCCACAGTTGCTGCCGTGCGAACACTGATGATCCCTGTAGGCAACGGCCGTTCGGGGCGTTCGAGACGGTCGAGTTCATAATCGAAGACGTCGTTGAGAACCATGCCGGCTGCGTACAGGCAAACACCTGCCGCCAGTGCCCACCAAAGAACCGGCTGTGGCAGTTCGAGGATGCGTGCTTGAGAGCAAATCAGAAATCCAGCGAGCACATCGGCTGCAGCCGTGGCATGATTGGGCAATCGTAGGAGCCGCAGCCAAGCAAGAATAGCCATGCGAAATCAATCGATCTCCACGCCGGACTGCCGGGCAATCGCGAGCAGATAGGCCCGCGCAGCTTGTGCGGCTTCGTCTGGTTTTTCCCGATAGGGATAGAGCTCAACAGTGATCCACGTATCGGGTGTGTGCTGGGCGATTGCCTGAAACACTCCGGCGAAGTCGATTGCCCCCTCGCCCGGCACCAAATGATGATGCACCCGTGATGAAGCAATGTCCTCGAAATGGTAGTGCCTCGTGTGTGGCTGCATGCGGGGCACCCACTCGGCTGGATCTTCACCAACACAAAAGGCGTGGCCAATATCAAAGTTGAGCCCCAGCGCCGGATGATTTACGCGTTCGGCAAACTCCAGATACTGTGCAAACTTCTCGATGAGGAGCCCCGGTTCCGGCTCGATCATCAGTGTCACCCCACATTTTGCCGCCACATCGAGGCAGGGCAGAATCTCGTCGTAAAAAATATCGGTGGCATTTTTTCGGCTCTGCCCTACGGCCAGTTCGCCGCCTGGCTCGGTCGAGATTTGGGCTGCACCAATTTCAGCCGCTAGCTTAAGGGCGCGCTTGGTGTGCTCACGACGGATCGCTCGGTAGTGAGGATCCGGGTCGGTCCAACCAGGATGCCAGTACGGTTGCCGCGGATCAGCAATGGCGTTCATCATGAAGGCGTTGATATTTGAGATGGCAAGACCACTGCGGGCGATGGCCTGCCGAATTGCCTCCTTCTGCACTTCCAGCAGTCCCGCCGGCCACGCGTGCGGTACGTCGGCCAGCAGTTCAATGCCCTTGTAACCGATGCCAGCGATCCGCTCAATCGCTTGCTCGATGGGTACATCCAGATAGGCGTTGGAACTAAATGCAAGCTGCAAAGGCATGAAATGGTCCTCTTCGTATCAAAACAACAACGCCCAAAATCTTAACGGCTGTGAGCCGATCAGGAAGGGATCGCAACTATTCCCATTGCTAGTCGCAGCGAACTGAGTGCGTTGGCAGTTGATGGGTGCATGCAGGCGACTGCAGGCCTATCGTATCCGATCAGCTTGAAGCACTGCGGTAACGGGATAAGGCCGCTTGGAAGACAATCCGTGACACCAGCAGCGATGCCCCTGCAGCGCTGAAGGCTGCCGCAACCATGCCCCAGCCCTGCCCTGTTAGCGGCTGCGCTATGATGCGGGCCGGCACGTTGACCACCAACAGAATGGGGATCACAAACGTGCAGAGGTTGCGCAGCGGGCCGCCCCAGGGTCCGGAGTAAATCTCAGCCGGGTAGCGAGAGAAGTTTGTCAGGTAAAACCAGAAGTCGTACAGGCTTTGGTTGCGACCGAGAAGGATTGTGGCAGCAGCGAGCATAATCACAAGGCTGTAGAGGATCGCTACGCCACAGAGAATGAGGAGCGGATAGAGTATCCAAGCAATCACACCCGGCGCGTGGTCCATGCGTGCCAGCGACCAGACAAGCAACCCAACGCCAACGAGCCCATTGGCAAACGCTGAGAAATCGACTCTATGCAGTGACAGCACAAACTGTGCATCGAGCGGTTGCACCAGCACGCCGTCGAGACCACCGGTGCGTACCATTTCGGTGAGTTCCTCGGCGCTCGGCATGAAAAGAGCCTGCACGATTGAGTTGATGATCAGGCCGGTGGCCACAAAGGCAAAGAATGGCTCGCGGGTCCAGCCGGTGCCGCGGCCAATCTCGGCAGTAAACGTGAATACGAGCAGGTAAAAAGCGAGATTCATCGACATCCAGCCGATGCTCGTGATGCATTCCAGCAGGAAGTTGGTGCGAAAGGTCATATCGCGCACAAGACAGGCGCGGGCAAATGTGGCAAAGATTTTTGTGTAACGGCCCATCGTATCGGTTCCTCGTACACTACCCACCGAAAGCACTGTAACGCCGTGTGCCGCGCCGCCAAGCGATTCGACAGGCAACTGCCATAACGACGACCCAAACGGCCTCGATCACTAGGGCTCGAATTAATTCGGTGCCATGAATTTTCCCCAGCCAGATCGCGGCCGGAAAATAGGCGGTGTATTCAAATGGCAGCCAGTGAACGACGCTGCCCAGGCTCACACCTGGAATGCCGGTGCCGATGCCCGCCAACATGTCGAGTGGAAACATGTGCCCTGAGAGCAGGTACTGCAGAAGCATGTAGGCAAATACGATGCTCGACACTTCCAAAAACCAGAAACCGAGCATGCCGAGGGTCGCTTCGAGGAAGAATCCCAGCAGGAACGAAAGGAGCAACGATAAAAGAAAGATTGCGATCGTTGCTGCATCAGGTACCGGTGGAAAGAAACTGCGGCACAAAAAGAATACGCCGGCAAATGGAAACACCGCCACTGCGTAATACACAAGCTTGTGTGCGATTCGCGAGGCAAGCAGAAATGAAACGTAGTCGATAGGCTGTACGAGGTATTTCTTCACCGAGCCGTCGCGCACGCTTCGGGCAATGCCACCGGCGAGACCTGGCATGCTAGAAAAAGCGCGTGTGATCATCGTCAGCAGGTAGTAGGCGACAATGTCATTGCGGGAGTAGCCAGCAATATCGGCAGCATTGGTCGCCGAGAAAACGGCCGTCCAAAGAAAGAGTTGTGTTACGATCGGCAGGAAGCGCATCAGTGTGCCGAGGATAAAATCGCCCCGGTAGGCGAGACGTTCCTCCAGCGAGATCACGAGCATCATCCACCACATGCGCAGGCCTTCAAAGGGTCGGGGCCGACTGTGGGCCGCCGCACTGGGAGTGGCAGCGGTCATGCGCGGGCCTCTTGATGAGTGGTCGGCGGCTGCGCAGCTTCCGAGCGAAAGAGCGCAGCAACGATCTCTTCGAGTGGCACATCCTCGACCGAGATGTCGCGCACCCGTTCGCTGCGCAGAATCTCCGGCAATACCTCGGCAATCCGCGGCCGATCGATGCGCAAAATCACCTGCGGACCACGAATCTCACAGGGGAAACCAAAACGCTCCATCCGCTCCAGCGACGGTGTATCGTCGAGGTCGAGCGTCACGATCTTGTGGGTTGTAAAGCGATCGACGATTTCATCCAGTGAGCCATCGTAGAGAATATCGCCGTGAGTGATGACGACAACTCGCTCGCAGAGGGCCGCAACGTCCTTCATGTAATGCGTCGTGAGCACAACAGTCATCTGCCGCTGAGCCTGCACATGGGTCAAGAAGCGATGGAGCGTGTGTTGGGCAACAACATCGAGACCAATCGTCGGTTCGTCCAGAAAGAGCACCTGCGGTTCGTGCAGCAGTGCTGCCACCAGTTCCAGCTTCATCCGCTCTCCAAGAGATAACTCCCGCACCGGCTGCAGAAGGATTTTTCGCACGTCCAGCATGTCGACCAATTCGTCGCGCGTGCGCTCAAAGCGCGCCGTATCAATCCGATAGATCTCCTTGTGGAGCCGGAAGCTCTCGGCGGCAGGAAGATCCCACCACAACTGATTCCGTTGGCCCATCACCAACGCAAACCGACGCCGAAAATCATCGGCCCGCTCCCACGGCACATGGCCAAGCACCTGCGCGGTGCCGCGCGTAGGCGTGATGATCCCGGAGAGGAGTTTGAGAAACGTTGTTTTGCCGGCGCCATTTGGACCCAACAGCGCCACAAATTCTCCACGACCAACGCTCAGATTAACGCCGCGCAGGGCATGCACTATCCGGCTTTTGCGTTGGAACAAACCGCTGATACTCGCCAGTAAACCTTCTGGCTTATCATAGACACGATACTCCTTGGCTAAAGACTCGACCGCAATCACAGGCTCACGGCCAGCATCCTCACGCGATGCGGCCCGACTTTTCTGCGGATGGATGGCGGCGTTTTGGCTGGAGTTGTGCATCGGGGAAGTATAGGGGAAAACCATGTTCAACCTCTTGAAGGAGAATCCACTGGTGTTTCGCATCGGCCTTGGTCACGATACGCACAGACTCATCCCAGGCAATGCCCTCATAATCGGCGGCATCCAAATCGAGCACGATCGGCAGGCCGTTGGCCATAGCGACGCCGACGTGTTGCTGCATGCCATTACTGATGCCTTGCTGGGAGCATCGGCTCTCGGGGACATTGGCGAGATGTTTCCCGACTCTGATCCCGCCAATCAGGGGCGTGACTCCGCTGAGATGTTGCGGGCGGCATACCAAAGGATTCTGGCTGCTGGTTGGAACATTGTGAATCTGGATTGCGTGATTTTCGCCCAGCGCCCCAAAATCCTTCCTCACCGTTTGCGGATTCGCCAGCGGATCGCGGCACTGCTTGATCGAGGTGTAGATACGGTTTGGCTCAAAGCCAAGACCGGCGAGGGCATCGGGCCGATTGGTGAGGAGCAGGCAATTGCGGCCGAGTGCATAGTACTCATAGAACGATCACACTGAAAAAGGAGAAAAAGATTGCTATGGCGATGACAGAAACCAAGCGGAGCGACGTGCCAGCGGAAACACTGCCGACCATCGAGATCTACAATACGCTTACGAAGAAAAAAACGCCGCTCATCACGGTCAAGCCTGGTCGGGTCAGCATGTATCTATGCGGACCGACCGTCTACAAGCCGAGCCACGTTGGCCATATGGTCGGCCCGGTGATCTTTGACACCGTCAAAAGGTATCTGGAGTACTCCGGCTGGCAGGTAACGTGGGTGGTGAACATCACCGATGTTGACGATAAGATCATCGCCGAGAGTGCGGCGCGTGGCACCACGATGGACAAACTGGCCGCGGAAATGACGGCCGATTACTGCACTAATTTGGCGGCCTTGGGGATTGAATCCATCGACGCAATGCCGAAGGCAACGGAGCACATCGACACAATCATCGCGTTTATCGAGGGCCTGATTGCGAAGGGATGTGCTTATGAATCCGAGGGCGACGTTTATTTCGATGTCGTGAAGGATGCCGACTACGGCAAGCTCACCAACCGCACAGTCGACAGCATGCAGGGCGAAGGCGGTTCGACCGCTGATCGCAAGCGGTCGACAGCGGATTTCGCACTGTGGAAAAAAGCCAAGGCGAGCGAGCCTTCATGGAAAAGCCCATGGGGGCCGGGTCGGCCGGGTTGGCACATCGAGTGCTCAGCCATGAGCCGTGCGCTGCTGGGAGAGCATTTTGATATTCATGGCGGTGGTCTCGATCTTATTTTCCCTCACCACGAAAACGAGATCGCCCAAAGCGAGTCGCTACACAATTGTCCAATGGCCACCTACTGGATGCACAACGGTCTCATGCAGGCGGCCGGTGGCAGCGGAAAAGTAGGCGGCCGACCCCGCGACGCCATCGACTCCAAGGCCCCTGCACTGGATGAAGCCACCGCCCAGGCAGCCACAAAGATAAGCAAGTCAACCGGCGCCGAACCGTTTAAAAACCTCCTCCAGCGACACCGACCGGAAGCCATCCGCGTGCTGCTGCTCTCCACTCACTACCGCAGTCCGATTCACTTCGGCGAAGAACCGCTCAGCGAATGCGCGCGTGCAATGGAGGCTTTTGAGCGACTCTTTACGCGTTGCCGGCGGATCACTGGTACGGCTTTTTACACGCTGCCGCTGCGCAACCGCCGTGCAGGCGCTGCCGCTGTGCCGGCAGCCGGAGACGATGCACGAGCCCTCCGCGATAAGTTTTTGGCGGCAATGGACGACGACTTCAATACGGCTCTTGGGATCGCCACGCTCTTCGACTTCGTGCGCGTTGTCAACAAGCATATCGACCAAAATGGGCTTGAAAAAACGCCGGCGACACAGCCGTGCCAGGTTCTGGATGCCATGCTGCTAGTCCTGCGTGAACTCACAGGCACGCTCGGGCTTTTTCTTAAAGAGCCCCCAGCCGTCACCAGCAGTGCTGACGCAGAAACCGTATCGAAACTGATGGAATTAGTCATTGAAATCCGGGCCAGAGCCAGAGCCGCCAAGGACTTCTCTACCGCCGATCTGGTGCGCACCAAGCTCACAGAGGCTGGCATCGCACTCGAAGACCGCGCTGACGGCACGCTCTGGACGCAGAAATAAAACCCCGCAGCCAGACCGGTAGCCAGACCCGCAGCGATGGGCTCATGGGCTGACCGGCAGGTGGATCGCCTCGGCAGCGGCCAGCGCACGAATATCTTGTGTGATTTTCATCGAACAGTATTTGGGGCCACACATGCTGCAAAATTGTGCGCTCTTAAACGTGTCTTGCGGCAGTGTTTCATCGTGGTAACGACGAGCCGTTTCGGGATCGAGCGAGAGACGAAATTGCTCATTCCAATCAAAATTGAAACGGGCCCGAGAAAGAGCATCGTCTCGAACCCGCGCGTTCTTGCGGTGCCGCGCAAGATCGGCTGCATGCGCTGCGATTTTGTAGGCAATCACCCCCTGCTTGACGTCCTCCGCATCGGGCAGCCCCAAATGCTCCTTGGGCGTCACGTAGCAAAGCATGGCAGCGCCACTCCAACCGGCCAGCGCCGCACCAATGGCACTGGTGATGTGATCGTAGCCCGGTGCAATATCGGTCACAAGCGGCCCTAGCACGTAAAAAGGCGCTTCGTCGCACTCTTCCATCTGACGCTTCACATTCATATCGATCTGATCCATTGGCACATGGCCCGGGCCTTCCACCATCACTTGACAGCCCTTTTTCCATGCGCGCCGCGTGAGCTCTCCAAGAATGTGCAACTCTGCAAACTGCGCCTCATCGCTAGCATCAGCAATCGAACCCGGCCGCAGACCATCACCGAGACTCCACGTGACATCGTATGCACGAAAAATGTCGCACAGCTCCTCGAAGTGGGTGTAGAGAGGGTTTTGCTGGCGATGCGTCATCATCCACCGCGCGATGAGCGCTCCACCGCGGCTAACGATGCCAGTGATCCGCTGCATCGTCAGGCCAAGGTGTTCCTGCAGCAGTCCGGCGTGGACAGTCATGTAGTCGACCCCCTGCTGCGCCTGCTTTTCGCACATATCCAGAAAGTGCTGCGGCTTCATATCGTCGATGTCACCGCCTAATTCCTCGAGCATCTGGTAAATCGGTACGGTGCCGATTGGGACGGGCGAGGCATCAATGATCGCTTGCCGAATCGTGTCTATGTTTTTTCCGGTGGAAAGATCCATCACCGTATCGGCGCCGTGGTGAACAGCCATGTGCAACTTTTCGAGTTCTGTTGCCTCATCGCTTGTGACCGCAGAATTACCGATGTTGGCGTTGATCTTTGTCAGAGCTGCGATACCAATGGCCATTGGTTCGAGGCTTTTTGTGAGATGCACACGGTTGGCGGGAATCACCATGCGGCCGCGGCCCACTTCGGAACGAATGAGTTCCTCGGGAAGATCTTCCCGCTGCGCCACAAACTTCATCTCCGGCGTGATTTGGCCACTCTTGGCTTGTTCCAACTGCGTCATGAAAGAAACTCCAGCGGGGATGATGGCGTTATGGCTCACTCATACGATAGCAAAAGTGGGCGACCGCGTCCCAATCGCCTCTGGAAGGGCAGCAATCCCTAGGCACGCCACAGCAAACGCTCCCGTCGCCGTGCGCAAATCGGACTCAACTCTGAAAAGACTTGTCTGCAAACGCAGCTATAGAGTTTTAAGATATTCCAGCAGTGCCGCTTTTTCTTCCTCATCCAGCGCGTCTGGAAAGTCGTGACCGGCGGCACTCTTGCCGGGCTTCGAGGTATCAAAATAGGTGCGACGTTCGGCAGCCGAGAGCTTACCAGGCGGCAGTGATTGAAACTCGGTGATCTCTAGGCCAACCCGTTGTTGATCGTAGCCGGTTGGCGTGCGTTGCCAGACGGTTGGTCGCTCGGTGGGATGAAGAATGTGCCAGAGCGTTGCCACGGAGCCGTTGTGTAAATACGGCGCGCTGGCCCACAGACCATCCAGCGGAGGAGCGACATAGCCGATCGGATTCGCTCGTCCATCGTCGGTCTCACGGTTGAAATTCCCAAACCAACTCTGGTTCAAATCGAGCCGCTCTTGCACCGTGAGTGACTTAAACCGTGTGCGATCAGTGCCCACTTCATCGATGGCGATCATTTTTTCTGGGTAGGCAACCGGTGATTCGTATCGACCGTGGCACGTCGCGCAGTGCGTCCCAAAAACCACGCGTCCCTTGTCGGCAAGCGGCCGGTCGATTGCCCACGGCCACCGTGGCGGTTTGAGCGTTTGCAGCCACGACTCAATCATCCGGAAATCATCTTCCCACTGACGAAATGTCGCGGGCTCATTTTCCTTGACCAGTAAAAACTGCATCAGCATCCTATGACCTTTCGGTGCAAATCCGTCCGCGTAGAGATGTGTGCGCCGTTGGTAATGCCACCACGGGGGTGCATCCATGTCGTGGTGGATGAGGTCAAATCGCGGGGCACGCGGCACGATCTCCAATTCGGCATTACGGTGCCGCATGAGGGCGACGCCAAACATCACTGCGTTAGTCGTGCCGTTGGTCGTGCCGAGCGGTAAAAATAGAGAGCCGATATCCATCTGCCCGAATGGCTTTCGCTGTCGCACCTTGACGAGACGAACATCTTCCGTGAGTGTTTCCAAGGCGTAATTTGTATTGGGCAACCCGGGGATTGTGCGGCCGTTCACCTGTCCCTGATGGCAGGCAAGGCAGCTCATGATCCACAGGCCATTTTTATCGACGACATACTGCAGCGAATGCGCTCGGTTTTCTGGATCAGGCAGCAGGCCATAACGTTGCATCGCCATCTGGTGTCGCTCCTGCGGCGAAGCTTTCTCTGCACGGCCTCGCAGCGGTTGCTCCCACGTTGTCCACAGTTCATCGAAAATCTCTTGGTCGAAGTCTGGGGGCAAATAGGCTCGTGAACGCAACAACTTCCAGCCCTGCGCGGCACGCGAATCTTGCGTTTCGACTGCGAGGCTGCTGCCCACTGGCTGGCAAGCCAGTAGCAACATGACCGAGACCAGCCAGCCAGCCCCTCTGGGCAAACCGCGTTCATCTCTGAATGCTTTCATGGCATACTACGATTGTGTTGGATCCTATTCGTTCGCATGAGGCAACGCTTGCTTCCGTTGCATTTCATGACACAGTATAGACAAGACCGCCCACCTGACAGCCGCGTGTAAACGCATCCCTAGCCCACCTTTTTTCTCATCCCCTCGGCGAACACTCGCATGGTCACAGCTAATCCAATCCTGATTCCGGAGCTGCGGCTGTTGTTGACCGAGAGCGACACCGCTGGGCTGCGTGAGGTGGCCCAAGAACTCCATCCGGCTACGGTAGCCGAGTTTTCCGAAGGACTCGACGATCAAGAGATCTGGCAGTTGCTCGACGCTGTGTCTGTCGAGCGGCAGGCAGAAATTTTCCCGTATTACTCGATGACCAGACAGGTCGAACTCGTACAATCCGCTGACCGCGTGCGCTTGGGCGCTCTGCTGGAGTGGATGGCGGCTGACAATCGCGACGACCTCCTCCGCGAACTCGACTCCGACATGGTGGACGAGATTCTGCCGCTCGTGGCGAAGGCCGAACGGCACGACATTCGTATGCTCCTCTCCTGTCCTGAGGATTCTGCTGGCACGTTGATGACGACCGAATATGCCTCGCTGCCGGCAGACATCACAGCCGGCGAAGCAGTGACGCGTCTGCGTTCACAGGCCCCCAACAGCGAGTCAATTTACTACATCTACGTTCTTGACTCCGATCGCACACTTGTTGGATTCGTATCGTTGCGAGACCTGATCATGGCCAGGCCGACAGCGCTCGTGTCGGAACTGATGCAGCGCGACCCGATCAGCGTCCGTGTTGATGAACAGAGCGAGTTTGTCGTGCAAAAACTAGCGCGTTTTGACTTCATTGCGATTCCCGTTGTCGACGATCACAACCGGCTCGTCGGCATTGTTACGCACGACGATGTGCTCGATGCAGTGCGACAAGATGCAACTGACGACGCGCAGCGGATTGCCGCTATTGCCCCGCTGGGCGAGAGCTATCTGGAAGCGGCAATCCTTTCAATGACTTGGAAGCGAGGTGTTTGGCTCACCATTTTATTTGCCACAGCGGCCGTCACGGCCATGGTGCTGGCCCGCTCCCCGATTCAGCACGTGTGGCTGGTAGCTTTTATTCCACTGATCATTGCCAGCGGTGGAAACTCTGGTAACCAATCTGCCACGCTGGTGATCACCGCCCTTTCCACCGGCGACTGTCGCCTCGCCGACTGGCCACGAATCTTGAAACGTGAATGCGTACTGGGATTGCTACTCGGCATACTGCTGGCAGTGCCTGGCTACTGCCTGGCGCTGGTCTATGCACCCAACCCAGCAGCTGCAACAGTGATTCCGCTCACCATTCTTGGTGTGGTGATGATGGGCACAATGGTGGGATCGGTGCTGCCGCTGCTCTTTCGGTCTGTGGGACTCGATCCGGCGCTCATGAGCAATCCCTTCGTATCGGCAATCGTCGATGTTGTTGGGATCGTGCTCTACATGCTGATTGCAATCCTGTTACTCGGCTGATCAATCGAGCGAACGATCCAGCGCAGCGGCAATGCGACGGCAAACGCTCATCAATTGTCCGAAGGCGGGGAGGTCGAGCGTCTGACCACCGTCACTTGCCGCCAGCTTCGGATCGGGATGCACTTCAACGATCAGACCATCGGCGCCAGCAGCAATGCTGGCTGCTGCCATGCTCTCCACCAGATTCGCATGGCCTGTGCCATGGCTGGGGTCGACAATAACGGGCAGGTGCGTGCGGGCATGCAGCCAAGGGATGGTCGCCAGAGGAAGCGTAAACCGCGTGTGCGTTTCGAACGTACGAATGCCACGCTCGCACAGCATCACCTGCCGATTGCCGCCAGCGAGGATGTATTCGGCCGCCAGTAAAAGCTCTTCCAGAGTTGCTGCTGGCCCGCGTTTGAGCAGCACCGGCACGTGCGTGTGTCCGATTGCCTCCAGCAACCGGTAGTTCTGCATGTTGCGAGCACCCACCTGCAGCACGTCTGCATAGCGGGCCACCAACGGGACGTCTTCGGGGGAAACAACTTCGGTCACGATTGCCAACCCCGTCTCCTCGCGAGCTTCGGCCAGCAGTTGAAGCCCTTGTTCTTTCAGTCCCTGAAAGCTGTAGGGACTGGTGCGCGGCTTAAACGCTCCGCCGCGAAGACCTGTCGCGCCGAGTTTTTTCACAGCCCTAGCCGTCTCGAGAATCTGCTCACGACTCTCCACTGCACAGGGACCAGCGATCACGCCGATCCTTTTTCCACCCACTACAAGTGAGCCTGCTTTGACAACGGTTGGCTCGCTTTGCACCTCACGACTAGCGACCTTGTAGGGTGCTAGAATCGGCAGCACAGAAGCGACGCCCGGGAGCGTTTCCAGGCCGGAAGCAGTGGCGGCACGCTCAGCGCCGACAACAGCGACCACGGTGCGCTCTGTGCCCACGATCACATGCGGTCGCAGTCCCATTCCTTCCACGTGCGAAACCACCTGAGCAAGATCGACTGGAGTGGCATGCGCCTGCATAACGATAATCATTTTTTTGTTCCTGCCGGTTTTTCTTCCACCTTCGGCGCTTCAAAGCCGGGGGGGAGCTTGTCGCCGCGCTTGGCGACAGCCGCCCGCGTTGTGATATCGATTGATTCCACGCCATCTTTGGTGCGCACAACGTAGACGAGCTTGCCGTCAGTGTTGCTCTTGGCCAGAATCTTACGCAGAATGGCGTCGGCTGTTTGATCGCGTTCCTCAAGGGCAAAGGATTGGTTTTTTGTGATGCCCTCAAGTTGCAGATCAGGGCCTTGAATTTCGATCGCTGTGCCCGTTTCTTCCGATAGCATCTGCACCGATTTTTCGAGCGTATCGCGGGCAAAGGTGAGTGAGATTTTCTTTTGGAGCTTTTGGAGGGCTCCTTGCGCAGCTTTGCTGCTGTCGCCCTCTTTTTTCGGTGTCGCTGCCGAGCTATTGGCAAGTCCTCCTACGGCACCAGGAGACTGTTCGAGGGCAAGTTCGGCAGCGAGCACGAGATTATGCCCGGCATGCTGCGGCAGATAACCATTGAGCACAACTCCTTTCCCCTCAGCTCCTGACCGAGTATTTGCAGCCAAAATGCGAATCATGGCAGGCAGTCGCAAGACGAGCTTGCGCCCGTAGGGATGTGGATTGAGGTTTGTACAGTATGTTTCAACTTGATCGGCCAAGGCTTCGATCTTGCCGGCCAATGCCTGAGTGAGAATTTTTGCTGGCGTAGCGAGTGTCGCCACCGTATCGATTTCGATATAAAAGTTGTCGCCAAAATGCAGCGACAAGGCTGCGCCCCCTGCCGATTTTCCGAAAAAATCGCCGAGCGGCTCCACGAGCTTTGCGAACGGGCCCGCCATCACCGCCCGGCCATCATTGAGCAGATAGGAGGGCGATCCCAGCAGCGTAAGATGACGCTTGCGATCCAGCATGCCGACGAGTACCTCCAGATCCCGAGGCAGGCTAGCTTGAATGCCTTCGGTGGCACTGACGTCCCGACCGGATTCGATCATCTCTCTAATCGCAGACTCTGGTGCAGTGACAAGCACGTGCCCCTGCTCGGCTGTTGGTAGCCAATACGACAGCGATGCACCCTTATAAATCGTCTCCCCTTTCAACACCACGCTGCTGGTGTCTCCCCAAGTATTCTTTTTTTCAGCTGAGTCGATTGGCGTGGGCATGGGCTCTACCAGTCGCAGCATGGAGCCGCTGATAACCTCATCCGAATCGCCTGCCCGCCAGCCGACCTGTAGCACTTCGATCCCTTTCAATTCGCAGCCACAGATGCGTGCCAAAGCCTGGACTGCTTGTTCCGCACCTGGCCCAAGCGATCGCACAAAGAGCCGTCCCTCTTCGTCTTCCATGATGTCCGCTGGACGAGCCAGCAGGATTAACTGCGATCCGGGCAGCAGATACTCAAGCGCTGGCGGCCGGCCGTTGGTCGGAGATGCCCACGGCAAACGAGGGTCATTAATGGGCGCAGGCGGTGCGACTATTTCTTTTTCGCGCGCTGGATTCACGGCCGGAGGTGACACCTCGGGGGTGGCTGGATTGGGCGGCGTGACCATCTTGCCGGCATCCTTATCGGCGTCGACAGGCGCAACCAACGGATCGATCGCTGGTCCGGTTGGCTTTTTGACTGCCTGCGTTGGAGATGGCCGGGCGTTGGTAGTTTTGGGCTGCCCTTGTTTATCCGGCAACGACAGGGAAATGACGCACACAACCGCAACGGTGAGGAGCAGTCCTGTCACGGCTAAGCCGATGCGGTGCAGTCGCGTTGCTCGACGGCGCGCGGCAAGCGTGGCCGCTTGTAGAGCCGTCTCGAGAGCCTGTTTTTTTGGTGGAGGAGTGCCGCTCCAAAGTGCTCCTTCCTGAAGGTTGGGAAGGCCCGCAGTAAAATCGACGGCTGGCATAGCAGCCACCGCAATCGCTTGCACCTGCGGCGCTAATGGTGGCGACTGAGGTGGCAGTACGCCCGAAGCATTCGGCAGACCAAAACAGGTGGCAATTGCGGCGGCGGCCTCAGAGGCAGTCGCATACCTGACGGCTGGATCGCGCGCCACCATAGTCGCAATCAGCGATGCCACTGCCACTGGCACCAGCGGCGGTCTCAGCGGCGCTGGACCGACAAGCGCCGCCTGCGAAAGCGTATGCTGGGGGTCCTTCTGCCAACAGGCAAGGGAACCGGTTAGCAGCGAATGAAAAACACAACCGATTGCATAGACATCGCTGCGTGCGTCACACACTCCGCCTGGCAGCATGAGTTCGGGCGCAAGAAAAGAGGCCCTGCGCGCCAGACGCTGAATCATCTCGGGGGTATCCGTCGGTACCCGCTGTGGCACCAGATGTGGATCCACTCCCAGTGGGAATTGCAGAAGGCGGATGTTTCCCGTTCGCTCATTTTGCCCATTCTCCACCGGCTCACGCCGCAGCGTGTCCAGTGACACCGCACCGTGCACGGTGCCCATGCGATGCAACAGGGCTACGGCCTGCGCAAGCGCCAGCATGAGCGGCGCCGCCTGAGTCGGAGTGAGCGGCCCAAGACAGGCTAGTTCATCAGCGAGTGCTCTTCCTGAAATATCCTCGCAGATAATGAAGCGATATTTTTTTGTCTGCTCCAGCGCCCAGGTGCGGCTCAGCATTGCGTCGGCCGCTTGATTCGCGATTGTTGTCCGTCGCACGACTTCGGTCCACA
This sequence comes from Planctomicrobium piriforme, assembly GCA_945871035.1. Classification (GTDB taxonomy): domain Bacteria; phylum Planctomycetota; class Planctomycetia; order Pirellulales; family UBA1268; genus BAIKAL-G1-2R. The sequence goes on from CAMBUD010000003.1 coordinate 36,348, forward strand.
CTTCCAACCGCTTGCACAGCGCACTGTTGAGCAGTACCAGGCAGACGTTGCGGCCCGATGGATCGTGACGGGCTCGAAAGAGCAGGCTGCTGCCATCACATTCGAGCCTCTCTTCGAGACGGTAATCGTCTATGAAGTAGGGTCCGTGTTCCCCGCGTGCGAGTCGCCGTGCCTGCCACAAACTAAGCACCTCTCGCTTCACCAGCCATTCAGCTATCACGGCAGTTGCAACGCCCGGAGAGGCTTGGGCTGCCGACTGGGGCAACCGCTCGGTTGCGGGCGGGATGGCTTCAAATTCACGCTGCAGAGTTTTGAGCATTCCCTGATCGATGAGTTTGCTCGCGGCAACGAGTTTCCAGAACTCCTCCGGAATCAGAATTGTCGGGCCAGCTTTGGACATGCGCCTGCATCCTTCTTGCAATAATTTACGCTTCAATCCTAGCGGTTTTGGTCGTTGGTGGATAAGATCGACTTATTCACACCGTTGTCCCTAAAGCAGAAGCATCGCTCCATGCATTCCAGCGAATCCACTCGGCATTCCAGCGAAGCCACTCGGATCTATTTCGATCGGGCCGCCGATCAACTCGATCTTTCCGACAGCATGCGAGGTCTGCTCACCACTGCCAAGCGGGAAGTGCAGGTGCAGATTCCCGTTGAGATGGATTCCGGTGACGTGGCGACCTTCATCGGCTATCGCGTGCAGCACAATGCCGCGCGAGGACCGATGAAGGGCGGCCTGCGCTACCACCCGCAAGTGGACCTCAACGAAGTGCGGACTCTGGCCGCGTTGATGACCTGGAAGACGGCGGTTGTCAATATTCCCTACGGCGGCGCGAAGGGAGGAGTTGCCCTCGATCCTGCCAAGCTGTCGCAACGAGAATTGGAACGCGTCACACGCCGCTTTGTCGATGCGATTCATGATCTTTTCGGACCAGACGTCGACATCCCTGCACCGGACATGGGTACCACGCCAGAGGTGATGGCATGGATCATGAATCAGTACAACAAGTATCATGGTTTCTCGCCCGCCTGCGTGACCGGCAAGCCGGTCGAGTACCACGGTATACCCGGCCGCGACGAAGCCACAGGCCGCGGCGTGGGCAGTTTGACGCTCAAGCTGCTCAGCCGCTTGGGCAGACAGATTCCCGGTTCGCGCATTGCAATCCAAGGCTTTGGCAACGTCGGCTCGCATACCGCAAAGTTTTTACATGATGCCGAGTGCCGCATCGTGGCAGTCAGCGATGCCTTTGGGGGCGTGCAGAAAACGGCGGGTCTCGATCTGCTCCAACTGCTGCGACATTCCCACGCCCACTCTGGACGGATCAGCGGCTTTTCCGGCGGCGATCCGCTGACAAACGCTGAACTGCTCGCACTCGACTGCGACGTTCTCATTCCAGCGGCACTGGGGGGCGTGCTCACCAAAGACAATGCCTTAGCCGTCCGCGCTCCGATTATCATAGAAGCGGCCAACGCCCCTACCGAACCGGAAGCCGATGCAATCTTTGATGATCGCGGCATCGTTGTTCTGCCCGATATTCTCGCCAATGCTGGCGGCGTGACAGTGAGTTGGTTTGAATGGGTGCAGAACAGACAACACTACCAGTGGGGCATGAATCGAGTACGGCAGGAGCTTGACCGCATACTCGGAGAGGCCTTTGAGCAGGTTTGGCAACTTTCCCTATCACGAAAGGTTTCACTGCGCACTGCGGCGTATATGCTAGGCGTTGGCCGTGTGGGTCGGGCAACCGTCTTGGGAGGTATCGAATGACCGGCATAGATCTCTTACGGACAGCCGAAATCAAAAAGATTCCACTGTTCCAAGGTTTCAACGATACTGATTACTCGCAGATCGCTGATGTTGCAGACGTTGTCTTATTTGAGCCAAAAAAACTCGTGCTGGAGCAAGGTGCCGTCAGTCGCGAATTATGGGTATTGCTTGCCGGTACCTGCGAGGTTTCGCGGCGAATCGATCCGGATAACCGTGATTCCAAGCGGGTTATGCTTGCCAGCCTTGAGCCTTTAAGCCACTTTGGCGACATGTCTTTTTTCAGCCCTTCGCCCCATTCGGCAGACGTGACGGCAGTCACTGCGGTTTCGCTCCTGCGCATCACGCATTCCGATTACAAGGAACTGATCGCTGAGGGGGTGCAGGTTGCCTATAAGCTAGCCTACAACGTGACCGAGGCACTGGTGCGCCGACTGCGTCGAATGGATGACTGGTTTGCAGAGCTAGCCGCTTCCAGCAACGCTCACGAAGAAACGCTTAACCCCGAGTGGCAAGCTTTCCGTGCAAAGCTTTTTGATCGGTGGAATCTCTGATCCATCTGGTCGGAACCTTTCAGTGCGCCAACAGCTGGCCGCATCAGCGCGCAGCTTTCGACACGGCAGGTCGATACCAGTCGCCCCGCAGCCAGTCGACAACCAGTTCGATCTGCTGCGTCGACAGGATCGGCACGCTGCCTGGATCGGCTTTGCCGAAGCTGGGCATGCGATCGTTGGTGTCGCCGTAGAACTGCTTATGCGTGGGATCAGTGATGATCCCCACCAGCCAACTCCGCGAACCCCAGCCGGTGATGTCGGGGGCGCTGCCTAGCTTTGTGCCATTGTCGTGGAAGGTGTGACAGGAACCGCAGCGTTCAACATCACTCACCAGAGCCCTTCCCTTGGCGATGAGCGCTGCCTCAGTTGCCTTGGCATCGGCTGCCGTCTGCTGCGGTCGCAGGCCCGACTCCGCGCTCATAGCGACGACCACCGCTTCAATGTCCTCCAGTTTCCACGTGTCGCGGTCGGTGAGATCCTGTGTGACAAAGCTCACCATGTCGTCGTCGGAGTGTGCTGTGTTGCCGAAGTAGGCCGGCCCAGCTACCTCGGCCGGGTCCAGCAAGCCGCGCATCCACGCAGCGGTTCCAAAGCCGTAGAGATTTGCTGCCGACGCTTTGGCAAGTTGCTCAGACGCCTTTGCATCCTGCGGATCAACGTAGGCGTGGCAACTGCTGCAGTGCTGCGCAAAGAGCCGTGGTCCTTGACTTTTGGCATCGCTGCGCACCAATTCCAGTGCGCCCGAGGGTGGGATGCGTTCAGGCCGTCCGGCCAATTCAATTGCCCGCTCACCATCCATTTGTGCCTGAGTTGCTGCCGCAAGAAAGGACTCTGAATTCCGAATGGCTTCGAGCTTTTTAAATTGTTTTTGCATGGCAATAATCTGTGCTTGATTGCCTCCCAAAGCTGCGGAAAGCTTGACCGGATCGCCCTCCGTTTTTTTCAATAAGTTTTCCGCCTCTGCCAGCGAGGATTTATTCACCCACAGTGCGCAGTAGTCTTCGTTGAGGGCCATGCCCGTCAGCAACCCAATGCCCACTAGCAACGCCAGCGTAAAGGCAATATTGAACCGGTGGCCTAGATTCCAGCGACCAATGATCGGCATCAAGAACATCATGGCCATCACCACCCCTGGCACGACGATCGCTCCCAGAAATTCGCCACTTGCCCCCCAGCCTTCAAAAACCTTGAGAAACTGAAATAGAAAAAGGAAATACCACTCCGGCCGGGCGGCGGCATAGGGTTGGGAAGGATCGGCTGGGGCACCTAGTTCAGCGCCCAACTCGCCCGGCACGATTGGCCTACCCGCCAGCATCGCCTGGAGGGCAGGCAGGAGAATGACGCCGAGCACAACGGCCATCACAGCTAGGCAAGCAACGGCATCCTTGAGAACCTGATCGGGCCAAAACATCCCATCCGATCGGACAATCGGCTGCCTCGCACAGAGACCATGCTTGCGAAAAAGCGACAGATGCACCACCAGCATGATCACGAGTGTTGCTGGTAAAAAACCGGCGTGTATTGCAAAAAATCGGGTCAGCGTGTGGTGGCCGTAATCGGGACCTCCAATAATCACCTGCTGAATCGATGGCCCCAACAGTGGGACAAGTCCTGCTAGATTTGTGGCCACGCGTGTGGCCCAGTAGCCCTTCTGATCCCAGGGCAACAAATAGCCCGTCAAGGCCATGCCCAGTACGAGCATCATCAGCACTAATCCGAGCCAGAAATTCACTTCGCGTGGTGCGCGGTAGGCGCCATCGATCACCACTTGCATGAGGTGTAAGGCTAGCAACACAACCATCGCCTGCGCCATCACATGGTGGATGCCACGCAGCAGCCAACCGCCGGTCATTTCATGCTGAATAAAAAAGACACTTTCCCATGCGCTCTGGGCACCAGCGGAATAGCTCGACCACAGCACAAGCCCCGTGATTGCCTGCGTCATGAAGGCAAATACCAAAGTGCTGCCCCAGACGTATCGCCAGCGTGCGCCACCCGGTACCCGTTCAAAAAGCAGTTCGTTTACCAACTTACGGTAGCCGGTGCGGTCATCAAAAAAATCGGCCAACTGCCCAAGCAAACCGGGCTTTTGTTTTGAACTGTTACTCATGCTCGTGCTCATGGTCGCGTCACCTTCCCGGCGACACCGGTGTAGAAGGTCTCCCACTTGACGGTAATGGTCCCATTTTTTTCGAGCCGGCATTCCAGGGCATCCATGGCCCGTGGGCTCGGACTCGGCGCGACCATGCTGCCTGCAAATGTAAATTTACTGTTGTGGCAAGGACAACGAAAACAATTCTCGTCGGCTTCAATCTGCACAAAGCATCCTGCATGCGGACACGTTGCCGAAAGGGCTTGCACCTCAGCGGCACCTTGTTGGCGACAGAGGTAAACGGCTCCTATCGGCTCGGCAGCAAAACCAGTCCACGCGTCGATTCGATCCGACACGACAGCAAACTGTCGCGGCACCCCGTCGTCAGGAACAGAGGTGGTCGTGGTAACGGGCAAAAAAGAAGCAGTTGCCGCCCGCCTGCGCAGCGGATCGAGAAACATCCAAACACCTGCCGCGAGTGGCGTGAGCGTTGCGAGCCCACCGCAAACAATCGCCGCTGCCTTTGCCAAAAAAGCCCGCCGTTGCCCCGGCTCAGCCTCGGTCGTTGGCAAACGAACAAGCAGATTTTTTGCGGACTGTTTGCTCACGTTTAAACATCCTTCTTTTTTCTATCGGACGCTAACAATAGTAGGTCTTCGCAATTTGAATAGACCTTTGCCAAGGGTGGCAAAGACGAGAACGCGTGGCGCGATGGGTTCAACTATTTGGCACCAGGCACCGGTACAACCAGTCCGTTCTGCCAGCATTGATCAACCGCGACTGCCACCCGTTCGCAGGCTGACTCGAATGGACCGTCCAAAATTGCGCCGGCAGCAGCTTTGTGGCCGCCACCGCCAAAACGGGCTGCCAGTTCGCTGGCATCAACGTGGCTGCGACTGCGGAAGCTGACCTTAATTCTGCCGTCACTCTGCTCGATCAAGATCACGGCCATTTGCGTTCCCTTGACTGCCAGCGTGAGGTTGACGAGATCTTCGGTATCGCTGGGAACAGCACCTGTTTCCTTGATATCGCTCGATCGCAGCGAGGAGGTAATGATCTTGCCGTCGTGCGATACTGTCGCACCGCAGAGCGTGCGGCCAATCAGGTGCAAACGCGCAATCGAATCCTGTTCACAAATCTCGCAATAGATCGCCGGCGGACTGGCATGCGCGTCGACGAGCCGTGCGGCAATCCGAAATGTCTCAGCGGTTGTCGATGGAAATCGAAACCAGCCAGTGTCGGTGGCAAGCGCCGCAAAGAGCGGCGTGGCGATCGATTCTGTCAGCGTCACACGCAGTCGCTGGGCGATCTCGGAAACGATTCGGCTGGTCGCTTCAGCGGTTGTGTCCTTAAACCAGCGATCGGACAGATTGTCTTCACTCACGTGATGATCGATGACGACGACTTTGTCACGCATTTTTTTAAGCACATCACCCATCGCTCCGAGCTGAGCCCACGCACTTGTATCGAGCACTATGACTAGGTCACGGTCGGAAAGATCAGCCGGCTTCACCCCGGTGGCCAAGGATTCAATCTTTCCCTGTGGATCGATCCACTTGAGATTAGGCGGCGTGGCCTGCGCATTGACAATGCGCACGTGCTTGCCGAGCGACTCAAGGATCGCAGCCATTCCCAGCTCGCTGCCCAAGGCGTCACAGTCGGGCCTCACGTGACTGGTGAGAACCACCCGCGTGGATTGCTGCAGAATTTCCAGAAGACTTGCCCAATCGAGTCGCATCACACCTCCTTAGAAACACTTCGCTGCCACGGCAACCTGTGCGGCCTGACTGACATCAATGGCCAGCTGCGCTTGCAGTTGGCCCACGCTGGCGAATTTTTGAGTGTCACGCAGCCGCTGAAGGAAGTCAACGTCGATGTTTTTGTCGTAGAGATTGCCTGAGAATCCTATCAGGTGTACCTCGACTGTAATCGCAGCCTCACCAAAGGAAATGTTTGGGCCGATGTGGACCGCAGCTGGCCACATTCTGCGCTGATGGGAGGATTGCTGATCGACTACTGCCGCGCAGGCAGCATACACGCCGTGCGCGGGAAGCACTGTTGGAATGGCTGCCAGATTCGCCGTTGGAAAACCGATCGGACCGCCCCGCTTGGCACCCTCGACCACTGTGCCTGTCAATCGGTAGGGCGCTGCGAGCATCTGCCTCGCCTCGCCCACGTGTCCCGCCCCGATCAGTGCGCGGATCCTGGAGCTCGACACCGGCAGGCCATCCACCATGACCGGCGCAACTTTTTCAAGCTGCAATCCGTCGGCGTTGCAGAGTAACTGCAGCAAATGGATGTCGCCACTGCGATTGGCTCCAAACCGAAAATCAAAACCTTCCACAAGCGCCGCAGCCTGGAGCCTAACGCGCAGAATGTCGGCATAGAACGCGCCAGCTTCAAGCTCAATGAGGTGTTTTTCGGTCGGCTGCACAAGCACCGCGTCAACGCCTAGGGCCGCTAGAAGTTCTGTTCGTCTAGCGGACGTCGTGAGTTGGATGGGAGCCGCATGCGGTCGCACGATCGTGGCTGGATGCGGATCAAACGTAAACACAACCGCCGGCAAATCCTGCTGCTGCGCAACAGCCAACAGCCTGCCAATAATTTCAGCGTGGCCTAAATGAACACCGTCAAAGTTGCCAACCGTTAACGCGCAGGCTGATGCATGGGGCGTCCAGCGGTTGGTCAGATTGAATACGGCAGGATAGGGAATATGGTGCACGGCACGGGCTGTCAGATAGACCAGTGGGGAAAATCGTCGTCAAAAGTGTAGTCTACCGGTTGGCGGAAATTTCCACCGCTAAAAAGCCGACAGAAGCCCGATTGTTTCCAGTCACAGGACACCCTGAGCCAATGCCAAAATTTATTATTGAGCGCGAGATCTCTGGAGCAGGATCGCTGTCCCCTGCGCAGCTGCAGGCAATCTCGCAGCAGTCGTGCAGCGTTCTGCGGCAGATGGGCTCGGAGATCCAGTGGGTTCAAAGCTACGTTACCGCTGACAAAATCTACTGCGTGTACGTTGCCCCCAATGCGAAAACCGTGCGCGAACACGCCCAACAGGGTGGGTTTCCGGCAAATGTTGTTTCACGGGTGCATTCGGTCATTGATCCAACTACGGCAGAGGAGCCTGGCGTCGCAGAATAGAATTGCGACAATGATCGTTTGCATTGCGGCGATCACAACCGTTACATATGTCAGATGTGTTTCTGAGCTTCGGCCTTATTTTTGGGAGAGCTTTTGTGATGCTATTTCTACGGACTGTGCTGGGGTGCGCTGTGCGGGCATGCTTCTTGCTAGCGTTGTGTGGAGTCGCCATGCCGGCTGTAGCAGCCGATGCGGATGGGTTTGAAACAATCTTCGCTGGCAACGACGGATTGAAAGGCTGGCATGTCTCAGCCCAAAGCGGGCACAGCAATGCCAGCGGCAAAAAGAGCGGTGGAAAATGGGTAGTTGAAGACGGTGCGATCAGCGGCAGCCAAGACATTCCAGGCAATGGTGGAATCATTCTCACGGATCGTGAATACGGCGACTTTGAAGTCCGCCTCGAAATGAAGAATGACTTTGGCCCCGACAGTGGTCTCTTTTTGCGATCGACCGAAGATGGCCGCTGTTATCAGGCCATGATCGACTATCACGCCGATGGAAATTTAATGGGGGTCTATGGCGAAGGCCTCGGTGGAAATCCGCACCTCAGAAACTTCAGCTTTCTGGACACTGTCGACAAGATCAGAGCCCAAGACGCACCCGTTGCATTGCCGGTCGAGCCGAAGGAATGGCAGGCTTTCTGGAATCCCTCTGAGTGGAACGAAGTGGGTGCCCGCATCGTGGGCAATCCTCCCACAGTCACAACATTCATCCGTGGAAAGAAATTTATGGAGTACACAGACACCCAAAAACGCCTGCCCGATACCGGTCGGATTGGTCTGCAGGTGCACGGAGGCGGCGACTTTACCAAGCAGTTTGTTCGCTATCGAAACATTCGCGTAAAGGTTTTGGGGCCTGACGCTGGGAAGTGATTGTCTGGTGCAACGCGCTGGCCGCGGCATGATTGGGCAAAGAGAGCAGAAACGAGGAGAATGGGTCGGGTTGATTGGGACACAAGTCTTGAAGCACAGCAGGCAGGATGCACCCTCAGCGAGTTGGCACAATGACCGCGTTGACTGAAGACAAGCAGATCTATCTGTCGGCTGACATGGCCGGCCGCGTAGCCGCCATCGACATTGGCTCCAACAGCGTGCGATTGCTCGTAGCTGAGGCACTGCGTGGCGGGAATTACAGGATTCTGGATGAAGAACGCGAGCCCACCCGGCTGGGACGAAGCGTAGCCGCTCACGGACAACTCGACGATGAATCGATGGCTCGAACGCTGACGGCGCTGCGCACCTTTAAAGAAATCTCGGCGGGCTACCAAGTGACGACCCTGCGTACGATTGCCACTTGCGCCGTGCGCGAAGCGAGAAACGGGCCGGACTTTTGCCGACGGGTGCGTGAAGAAATCGGTTTGGAAGTAGAAGTGATCTCGGCCGACCGCGAGGCACGCTTGGCATTTTCCAGCGTGCAGTATGCCTTTGACCTAGCGGGAAAAAATGTGATCGTTGCTGACATCGGCGGCGGCAGCACCGAAATCGTCTTTGCCACAGGCAACCTTATCGAGTCAATATTTGCCACTCCGCTAGGAGCCGTTCGGCTCACCGAACAATCGGGGCTGAGTGAGGGAATGTCGCCGGATGAATTGCAGGTTGCGCTGGAAAAAATGGATGACTCTATTGCCGCCTGCCTTAAAAAACGGACTGCGCGCCCACTTTTTGCGCCACACCTGCTCATCGGTTCCGGCGGCACATTCACGACTTTAGCAGAGTTGGTGATGGCTGCTAAAAAACAGACCGGCATCCCGGTCGCCGGCTACAAGGTATCGCATGCTGAGCTGCGACATCTCCTCGACAGGCTCCGCAAGATGCCGCTGCGGTCCAGACGCAGCATGTCGGGAATGACCCCCGATCGTGCCGACATCATTATTGCCGGTCTTTCGATTATCGACGGGCTCTTGCAGCGTTTTCGCGTCAATACATTAATGGTCCACACGCGCGGCGTTCGCGACGGATTGGTGCGGGAGTTGATCGACAATGCAATCGGTACCAGTGGTGATGATCCTTTGCAGCGCGACAATGCCATCGAACGCTTGGCGGCGGCCTGTTCCGGTGAACTCGAACATGGCCGGCAAGTCGCTGCACTCGCCGGCCGGATTTTTGAACAACTCCTCGAACCGCTTCATCTTTTACCAGGCGATAAACAGTTGCTGGAGTGTGCGTCGCGGCTCCAAGACGTGGGCTACGTTATCAACTACGAGCAGCATCACAAACACAGCTACCATCTGATTCGTAACAGCCGTCTGCCCGGAATTCGTGCGCACGACCTCGAACTCATCGCTAACGTTGCCCGCTACCACCGCGGTGCACACCCCAAACGCAAGCACGATAATTTCCTCCAGCTTGTTGCCGAGGATCAACAGCGCGTGCAGGGTTTAGCGGCCATTCTGCGAGTGGCCGGTGGGCTGGACCGCAGCCGCTCACAGCAGGTGCGCGATGTGCATGTGCGTGTCGAAGACACTGGGATCACGCTTGAGGTGGTCGCCGAACAGGAACCCCTTGTCGATATCTGGGGAGCCGAACGCCGCATCGACCTGTTTGAAAAAGTTTTCAAAACTCGGCTCTCGATACAGTGGGCCTCTCAGTCAACGCTGGCTGCCACGGAAGATCTGCCTCAAAACAGCACGGGTGGTCGGCGGTCCGGCCAGAAGCCTGACAAAAAAAAGCAGCAAAAAAATCGTGGCGACGGCTGATCTTCTGAAAACCGATCGTGTCCCACACGGTCCTGACAATCGCGGAGAAAAATAGCCATTCCTCAGGCCGGCTATTAGTTTTTCCTTACTACTGCCTCGCAAAAACTCTCTGCTGAAGGTCTGCTCACGGCCGCCCTACAACCCCCAAAAACGATCAGTTCTGCCCGATTTACTTTTTCCGAAGATCCGACCGTGCGGCGGTCGATAATTCCTTCACGCTGAAGTTCTGGATTGTTGATGAGCGAGTGGTTGAGCTGAAGTCCCCACCCAGAATAGGAGAGAATGCTATGCGGATTGGAATGCCATGTGGGCAAAGTCGTTGGGCTCGACTGTACGCTCGACCACTGCTGAAAAAGCTGGTCGCTATCTGCATATTCACGATTGCAGTTGGTTTGATCAGCACCGCCACCACACATGCAGAGGCTGACGACCACGGTCGCCAGAAGGTCAGTCGTCACGGAGACGCGAAGCCGCTCTCACATGGCACACCGCAGAAACGGGCAGCCTACCAGCCTGGCGCCACGCCCTATCAGACCGAGCATGGCCAACGCCCAAAATATTTTGTGCCGCCAACCAACCCGCGCACGCCAACTTGGAAAATGTATGGCACTCCCCCGGGTGCCGTTCCGGGCAACTGGCCGACTTATGCTCCGCTGGGATTCGGTGGGTATCGCTTCCCAGCTGTGGGCAGTCAGGCTTACCGCTAAGTTTCTAGCGGTGTGCTGCTGCCTTGAACCCGGTCGTCGATGCGGCCTTTCCGGGAAGCCTCAGCGCTATGAAAGACTTATTAGAGGTCACCCCTGCTGGCATGTACTGTGCGCAGGGCGACTTCTACATCGATCCCTGGAAAAGCGTGCCGCGAGCGATCATCACGCATGCCCATGCCGACCATGCGAGACCTGGCTGCGATCGCTACCTCTGCGCTTCTCCCGGTAAAATCGTGCTCCGCACCCGCATCGGTCGTGCAGCTTCTATCGACACTGTGCGTTACGGCGAGACGCTCTGGATCAACGGTGTAAAAATAGTGCTGGCACCGGCTGGGCACATCCTGGGATCAGCACAGGTGGGACTCGAGCATCAGGGCATGAGGTGGGTGGTAACGGGTGACTACAAAATGCAGACCGATCCGACCTGCGCTGCCTTTGAACCGCTCGAAGCCGACGTCTTGGTAACGGAGTCGACGTTTGGCCTACCGATCTACCGCTGGCCAGATCCGGAGAAGATTGCCGCTGAAATCAATCAGTGGTGGCGTGACAACCAAGCCGCCGGCCGCAGCAGTGTGCTGCTGGCCTATGCGCTGGGCAAGGCGCAGCGACTGGCTGCCATGATCGACCCGACAATCGGGCCAATCGTGGCGCATGGCTCAGTGATGAAAATGGTGCGGGCGTACCGTGACAGCGGCGTGCGTCTGCCACCCATCGATGGAGTGCCCCCGCAGGCTCGCAAAGTCGGTGGCGGCCGTGCGCTCGTCATCGCACCGCCATCAGTGGCAGGCCACCGCTGGCTCAAACTATTTGGCAAAACCAGTCTGGCAATGGTCTCGGGTTGGATGCTGCTGCCCGCTGCGCACCACAACCGTGTTTTTGAGCGCGGATTTGTCCTCTCCGATCACGCCGATTTTCCTGGTCTACTTTCCGCAATCGAGGCCTCGCGGGCAAAGCGGGTGCTCGTGACGCATGGCACAACTGAATCGCTAGCCAAACTGCTGCGAGAACGCGGCCTAGACGCCATGTCCCTGCACACGCCATTCACCGGCGCGCTGCCTCCCGATCAATCTGCCGATCTGCTCGAGAAGCTGGCGGGCAGCGATGCAACGCAGGCCGAGTAGAGAGGTTGCCGTCGCTTTTGAATGCGTTGCATGACGGAGCTCAAGCCTCTGTGGCTAAAACCGTCTGAAAAGCCTGCGGCAACGCAGCGATAACATCGGTGGCTGTCATCGATCTCTCGGTGTGCACAGCCGCAGCACAATCACCGGCGCGGCCGTGAACCCAGACAGCCATTCTCGCGGCAGCGAAGGGCTGCAAGTGCTGGCCGAGCAGTGCGGCAGCGATACCCGTTAGCACATCGCCTGTGCCGCCTGTGGCCATGCCGGGATTTCCTGTTTCATTGTGAATCTGCTGCTGCGGATCGACCACAAAAGTTGCGGGGCCTTTGAGCACGACCACCGCATGGATCGCTCGCGCCATGTCAGCTGCCGCATGCTCGAGCGCATCTGGCCGGAGGTGCTCGGATAAAAAATCGGTGGGTAACAAGCCAAGCATCTCGCCAACGTGAGGCGTGAGCAGTCGCGGCCCGGCATGCTCGGCGCGCTGGGGGAGATCCATTTGTGACAATCCCCACAGTGCGTCGGCATCAAAGACGGCGGGTTGCAAGAGTTCTGCCCACAGATGCTGGACGATCCCGGCAACGGCTGCGGAGCGTCCCATTCCTGGACCAATTGCCACCGCGTCGGCCAGTCGCACCCGTCCAATGATTTCCGCAATCGCTGAGGTATCGAATGTGCCCTCTGCATTGCTCGGTAGACCACGCGTCAAAAGACAGGGGTCAAAACTGGCGGCAATCGCAACCACTGCTTGGGGGACAAGCATCTCCACGATACCGGCACCGCTGCGCAGCGCAGCCATTGCCGCTAGGGCCGGCGCTCCCGCCATACCGGCTGAGCCGCCGATAATGACGACCCGTCCGTAGTCACGTTTACTCGTATCGAGCCTGCGCCGCGGCAGTCGGGGCAAATCGGGCGGCGGAATGATCGGCGGCAGTTGGCCTGTACTTGCAGAACTCCTCGGCATGACACAATCTCCAAAAATCCGTTGCCCGGTTGCCCACAGTCCGGCTCCCATACCATTTACCTTGACTGATCTGGAGTGAAATGACTACCTTCGCCTCCACTGATTCTCGTTCTGATTTTTAAGGAAATAGAATCCTCCTATGAGTGCAGCACAAAATTCAGGCGACATTTTCGATGTGAAGAAGGTTCGCCGTCTGATCGAGCTGATGAAAGAGCACGATCTGGCCGAGATCGATCTTAAGCAAGCAGACCAGCGCGTCCGCATCAAGCGGGGGGGTGAGGTGGTTGCACATCCCACACTAGGTCCTAAAACTGTCGCTGTTTCCGCCGTTGAAACGGCTCCCGACAACACTGCCCGCATGCTTGTCATCACGAGCCCGATGGTTGGAACGTTCTATCGCTCGTCGAGTCCGGAAGCTGCCCCACTGGCAAAAGTGGGCGATCGGATCGGGCCTGAGAAAATCGTCTGTATCATCGAAGCGATGAAGGTATTCAACGAGATTCCCGCCGGTGTTTCCGGACAGGTCGTCGCCATCCTAGTGGAAAATGGCGCTGCGGTTGAATTTGGCCAACCGCTGATCAAGGTCGATCCAGAGGCGTGACGGCAATCTGGAGTGGCCACTGCCGGTGCTTTTTAAGACCCGAGGCGGAAGTCTATGTTTAAAAGGATTCTGATAGCCAATCGCGGTGAAATAGCGCTGCGAGTGATCCGTGCCTGCCGCGAGATGGGCGTGGAAACGGTAGCAATCTACAGCCAAGCCGACCGCGACGCCTCCTATTTGGAACTCGCTGATGAGGCGATCTGTGTTGGATCGGCGCGGGCCGCCGATAGTTACCTGCGCATCGATCAGGTGATCAGTGCCGCTGAAATTGGCAACGTGCAGGCGATCCATCCTGGTTACGGTTTTCTTTCCGAAAACGCGCACTTTGCTGAGGTGTGCCGTTCTTGTAATATCACTTTCATTGGCCCCACTCCCGAAGCAATGGCTCTGGTGGGAGACAAAAATTCCGCCCGCGCTCTGGCCCGTGAAGCTGGTGTGCCCTGTGTTCCTGGCAGCGACGGTATTGTTGCCAACGAACAGGAGGCAGTCACGATCGCCCGCTCGATCGGCTTCCCCGTTTTACTCAAAGCCACGGCTGGTGGCGGTGGCAAGGGCATGCGAGTGGCGTCCAACGAGCAGGGCCTGTCGTCGGCATGGCAGCAGGCTTCCGCTGAGGCACTGGCTGCTTTTGGAAACCCCGGCATTTATATCGAACGCTACGTCGAACGGCCGCGACACGTGGAGGTGCAAATCCTCGGTGACACCCATGGCACCCTGCTGCATCTTTGGGAACGCGACTGCTCAACCCAACGGCGGCACCAAAAACTCATTGAAGAAAGCCCCTCGCCGCGACTGGCTGAAAAGACCCGTCGTTCCATGTGCGAAGCAGCCGTACGGCTCGCCAAAAAAGCTGGCTACCACTCGGCTGGAACGGTTGAGTTTATTGTTGATCAGGAGGGTAACTTTTATTTTATCGAGATCAATGCACGCATTCAGGTGGAGCACCCGGTGAGCGAGATGGTAACGGGCATCGATCTTGTTAAGGCGCAGATTCGCGTGGCTGCCGGCGAAAAACTTGGTCTGAAGCAGGACGACATTGTGGTTCGCGGCGTGGCCATCGAATGCCGCATTAATGCCGAGGATCCGGCCAATGGATTTAGGCCCTGCCCCGGCCGGATCGATCGCATCATTGCTCCCGGTGGCTTTGGCGTGCGGTTCGATTCGCATGCTGCTGCCGGCTACGTTGTGCCCCCGTACTACGATTCGCTCATTGGCAAGTTAATCGTGCACCAACCGACACGCCACGAGGCGATTGGGACAATGATCCGGGCCCTGAGGGAATTGCGCATCGAGGGGATTAAGACCACGGTTCCACTCCACCTTGAAGTGCTTGCCAACTCGGCCTTTCACAGCGCCGATGTCGATACAACGTTTGTGGAACGCATGTTGGCTGGTTAAGTATTTTTTCTTAGGAGGCGGTGTGTAGTGAACGATACCGGAGAGTCTTTATCGCGTCCCTCGAAGGCTTCTTATCAGTTTCGCCGCGTAGCGATTCTGTTTGCCGGTGGCCCTGCCCCCGGTGCCAATGCCGTGATTTCAACGGCAGCGATCTCATTTTTGCGCAACAACTGTGAGGTTGTTGGTATGAAGCACGGCTACTCGTCGTTGGCCGAATACTCCACGACGAATCCTCTCGTTGAAGGCCGCGATTTTGTGTGGGTAACCCCTGCTTTCCTCAAACGTTCGCGATCCAGCCAGGGAATTCTTCTCGGCACAGCTCGCACCAATCCCGGCCGTTTGATTGCTGCGCCAGAGCACTTCGACGATCCCGTGAAAGTGGCCCCGCTCAAGAGCGTCTACGATGGATTGCGATCGCTTGGTGTTGAGGCTTTGATTTCAATCGGTGGCGACGACACTCTCAAAACAGCCAACAAGTTCAAGCTCTATCAGGATCGCTTGCCGGCTGGCAGCCCGAAAATTCCCGTCGTGCACCTGCCAAAGACCATCGACAATGACTACATGGGAATCGACTTTACATTCGGTTATTTCACCGCGGTCGACACGCTGGGCGCTGAAATCCGGAATCTGCTCTATGACGCCGAGGCCGGGCGAACCTACTACCTCTGTGAAACGATGGGCCGCAGTGCTGGCTGGCTCTCGTACGGTGCAGCAATCTCAGGCGAGGCCAGCCTTGTCATCAGTGTCGAAGACATCTACGGAAAGTTTCGCGGAGAGGAAACTATCCGCAATGCTGCGGGTCAAGAACAGATCAAGCCGGTTATGAACACCGAAGAGGTCGTGGGCAGGATTGTAAAGACGATGCGCGTTCGCGAGGAACAAGAAGGGAAGCAGTATGGCGTCATCGTGCTGGCCGAAGGACTGGCTGAATTCCTACCCAGCCGAAGCCTGGCGGGCATTCCCCGCGACGAACATGGGCACATCTCAATCGCGCACGTGCAATTAGGGCGGATGTTCGCCAAATTAGTAGCCGACGAATACCAGCGACAGACGGGACGTTCTCGTAAGGTTGTCGGCCTGCAACTGGGCTACGAAGCCCGCTGCGCCCAGCCGCATGCATTTGACATCATGCTCGGAAGTCAGTTGGGAGTAGGCGCCTACAGAGCCCTAGCCGAGCAGGGCTTGAATGGCGTGATGGTGAGCGTATCGGGGCAATTGGCTTTAAATTATGTGCCGTTTGATGAATTGATCGATCCCAAGACGCTGGTAACGGTTGTCCGTTATATCCAACGCGGCAGCGACTTCCACAGCCTTGCGCGATTCCTTGAGACCTCTGTGAATGAGTGATCGGGACGCGGAGGCCTCTGTTGACTTTGGCTGTACGCACGCTGTACGCACGCTGTAAAAAAAGCGACTCGGAGACTCGGATCGATCCCCTGTGTTGCAAAGCGCCGCTGCGCATTCCGGGGCAAAGCCTGCGCCTGTCCCAGCCGGGGTATTAGCCGAGCGTAAGCGTGCCCTTTGTGCTGGGCACGCCTGACTGACGCGGATCGGATTCGATGGCCAAACGCAGAGCTCTTGCGGCCGCCTTAAAAACGGCTTCTGCGATGTGATGGCCGTTGCGGCCATGGTGCAGAGTGGCATGCACATTCGCCGCAGCGGTGGCGGCAAAGCTTTCCCAGAAGACCTCCACGAGTTGGGCATCAAATGCACCGATCGTGGGCACGGGGAAGGCAACGTCAAAGACAACGGCTGCGCGTCCACCAAGATCGATCGCTACAGTGGCCAACGCCTCGTCCATCGGAATAATCGCGTGCCCATAGCGACGGATGCCGCGCCTGTCTCCCAAGGCCTGGTTCACACATTGGCCCAGCGCGCGAGCAACATCCTCCACCGTGTGATGACCATCCACGTGGAGGTCACCATCGCAGCACAGCGTAAGATCGATCAGCGAGTGACCGGCAAGCAACGTGAGCATGTGGTCGAAGAAGCCTAGACCTGTAGCGACGTCGGCCTTGCCTGTGCCATCTAAATCGACCGACAGACGGATGCTTGTTTCAGAGGTTTTACGTTCGACAGTGGCAGTGCGTTTCATCGTTTTTTCAGAGAGTGAAAAGGGGTTTGTGCTTCTTAAAGGGTTTTCATGCAGTTCACAAAGGCTTCGATCTCGGCATCGGTGCCAACGGTGATGCGTAGGCCATCGCCCCAGTTGTCGTAGCGCATGTAGCGGATGAGGATGCCATTTTTCTTCAATTCCTCGTAAAATGGCTTGTGCGGACGTTCGGGATGGGTGCACCACACAAAGTTGGCTTGGCTTTCTTGTGCCTGAAAGCCGAGAGCCCGCATGGCATCGGTCAGCCGTTGCCGCGTGGCGATGATTGCCTTGCGGTTGGCGGCCAACCATTGTTGATCGTCGATGGCAGCAGTAGCGGCAGCGATGGAGAGCGTGTCGCAGTTGTAGGAATCTTTCACCTTCCGCAGTTGCTCGATGATATGCGGTTGGGCAATCGCAAAGCCAAAACGCAGGCCTGCCAAAGCGTACGACTTGCTCAAGGATCGCGTGACGATGATCTGTTTACTTTGCCGGACCAGATCGATGCAGTTGGTGTCAGAAAAATCGGCGTAGGCTTCGTCCACAACGAGCGCACAGGGCAGGCGATCGGCAAGGTCCTTGATGCGACTCGGGGACAACAGCGTGCCTGAAGGGCTGTTGGGATTGGCGATGATTGCCAGTCGGAGGTCTGCTGGCGGCACGGCGAAGGCCTCGTCGAGCGTCCAATCGCGTTTGTAGGGAAACTCGTTGCAGTGGGCCCCCTGAATGCCCGCCAGCGTGCGGTACAAAATGTAACTTGGGTAAGGCACTCGCAGGCACTCCCCCGACCCCACAAACGTGCGCACGAGGATTGTCAGCAGATCATCGCTGCCGTTGCCGCAGACGATCCATTCTGGATCAATGCCAAGAACCTCCGACGCTCGCATTCGAAACGCTGTAGCAAGCGGATCGGGATACTTGGCCAGCGTGCGGTCGGTCGTCGTAGCAATGATCGCCCGAGCCACTGCCGGAGACGGTGGGTAGGGATTTTCGTTGGTGTTGAGCTTGATCCACTTGCCCCCCTGCGGCTGCTCACCAGGCGTGTAGGGCGTGAGCGCGGCAATGCCTGAGCGCAGGAGGACATCCGAATCGTCTGGGCGTGGCGGTGTGTCAAGCATGGAAGGCAACCATTGCTGGAAAGAGAGTACTTCCAAAGTCTACATCACTGAGGGATCGCGACTGCAGCGAGCGGCAGCGGCACAATCGGCATATTCGGGCTCATCGTTTGTAAAGATCGTGAGCACCGCCACGCACCAGTGCCAGCCAGCTTTTTTCTTACCGTGCGGCAGGGAGGCAATCAACACCATCGCCGCCGGTTGGGGCTACAGGCCTGATTCTTCACGCACCTCAATACTCCGACGATGGGCCGTGAGGCCCTCGATACCGGCAAGAGTTTTGACGTCATCAGCCACTGCTTTCAGATCGGCTGAGAGCAGTTTGATCACGCTGCCGCCTCGCAAAAAATCGTTGGCTGAAAGCCCCGCTGCAAATCGGGCAGTGCCACCGGTGGGCAGCACGTGTGACGGACCTGCCGCATAGTCGCCGGCAGCCACTGGACTAAACGGGCCTAGAAAGACGGCGCCAGCATGCCGGATTTTCAGCAGCATTTGCTCGGGATCGACCGTATCGATGGAGAGATGCTCGGCGGCTAGTTCATCGGCAATCTGTGCTGATTCATCCGCATGCGCCGTGATCACGATTGCTCCAAAACGCTGCAGGCTATCGCGCGTTAAGCTGCTGCGTTCTAAAACAGCCACCCGACGCTCAAGTGATTCGGCCACACGGTCGGCCAGTTGCGGACACGACGAGAGCAGAATGGCCGACCCCGGTGAGTGTTCTGCCTGTGCCAGCATATCGGCCGCTATGTGCTCCGGATTGGCGGCCGCATCAGCCACAATCACAATCTCACTCGGGCCGGCAATCGAATCGATTGACACCTCGCCGTAGACATATTGCTTTGCCAAAGCCACGAATAGATTGCCGGGGCCGACAATTTTGTCGACGCGTGCCAAGCCCGCTACTCCATACGCCATTGCGGCCACCGCCTGCGCACCGCCGGCACGCACGACAGTCTTTACCCCTAATTCGTGACACGTCGCCAGTACATGGATGTTTTCTGATCCATACTTTGTCGGCGGCACCACGACAACGATCTCCGCAACACCCGCCACGTTTGCCGGCACAACCGTCATGAGCAGCGTTGACGGATACGCGGCCGCGCCGCCGGGCACACACACACCCACACGATCCAGCGGCACATACCGCTGCCGCAACACACCGCCGCCCGGCAAGGCAATTTCAACATTCTGCGACAGAATCGCTTGTTGGAATCGCTCCACCCGCGCCTTAATCCTGCGGAGAGCACCCAGAAAATGAGCATCGACGCTGGCGTGGGCAGCAGCCAAATCAGCAGGGGCCACGAATAAGTTTTCCGGTTTCACTGTCACGCCGTCGATGCGACGCGTGTAGTCGAGCAATGCATCGAGTCCCAAGGCCTTCACGTCTGCACAGATACGGGCCACCACCTGCCGCGGCGTGAGTGGACTGCCGAAGACATCGATCGTGCGCTGCTGCCCAGCCGGGCTGATCATTTCACCCTGCGAAACCAGCCGGAGCCGCAATGCATCCAGCTGGCTGCGTCCATCGGGGCGGGTGAGATCGATTCGTTCGCAGAGGATCGGAAGCACAGCAGCCATAGTGCCCCAAGAATACACGCGCCGCAAGCCTTCGCCCAACTCACCAATCCAGAATTGTTTGTCGCAACTTGAGATTGCTCTTTTGAGCACCGGGCTGCGTGCTGTTGAAGAATGCACTGCCCCCTGCACGGCCCTTTTCCCTGAATCGCACCGCAGCGGGTTGAGCGCGGTGGTGGTCACTGGGTAGTCTCATGGTCTTTGTGCACAGGAGGAACGCATGTCCCGAATTGCCTGCGGCCTAAAACTTGGGCTTTCCAAAGCCGCAGCCACGCGTCTGAGCAAGCCGCGAACGCCGGAAGGCATTCAGGATTTTGTTAATTCTCTGCCTTGGAACTTCGAGTTTGGTGGCTGGTCGGCCCTCTCGGTGGCCGGGGTGTTGGAGCACAACCATGCGCATTGCATCGAAGGCGCATTGATTGCCGCCTATCTGTTTTGGATCAACGGCCAGTCGCCGTTGTTGATGGATATGGGAGCTGCCAAAGGGGATGATGACCACGTGGTTGCGCTCTTTCGTCGCGGTCGCTACTGGGGAGCGATCTCGAAGAGCAACACTCCGTTTCTGCGCTACCGCGATCCGATCTACCGCTCGCTGCGTGAATTAACGCTGTCGTACTTCCCGCACTACATCAAGCACCGCCGCAAGACGCTGCGCACCTACTCCGTACCATTCGACCTGCGCCGTCACGATTCGAACCTATGGGTGACCCGCGCGGGCTTCTGTCAAGAAATTGTTACCGGCCTAACTGCATCCCGTCACTATGCAATCGTGCCTCCCGACATGAAAACTCGCTTGCGGCCTCTTGATGGAATCGAGGCACAGGCGTCACTCCTTAAGCAGTGTGTGAGCGTGCGCGGAAAAAGTATCCTGCAGTGGCCGTGACCGCTTTGTGCCTGCGGCTCATGCTTCCGGTGCGGGCAGCAACTCAATTAGCCACGCGTGTGCATCGCTCAGCCACTGTGCATCGCTGCTTGACCCAACACCCGCCGCAGTGCGGTCATTGCGATCTCGCCGAACTGCCGCGGCGGCACGCTCCAGAGTTGCGGATTCATTAGCTCCACGCTGACGGCCCCTGCATACGCAATGCCGACAAGCGCGTGCACGAGTTCCTGCGGCGGTGATCCCCCTTCACCAGGCAGGATACGATCTGAATCGCTGGCCATTTCACGCGGAACGTCGGCAATGTCACAGACTTGAACGTGCGCTAAGTTCTCACAGGTAAGGAGATGCAAATCGAGTGATTTGCTCGGGCCAACGGTGTAGTGAAACCAGTCGAGACAGAGGCCGATCGACGGAGAGCCGACATCCTCCACCAACGCAACAGCCGATTGAAGATTGTTGGGAAAACTAGCGTGGGCATCAAATTCGATTGCCAGTTTTATGCCTGTATCGGCTGCCCGTTTCCCAGCCTCGGCCAGGCTCATGCTGAGCCGGCTTAAATCCTGCGGACCGAGTGGCCCGAAGGCATCCGCCGCCACCACAAGCACTGGAATGTTCAGTTTACTCAGCAGCGTTAGCCGCTTTTCAAAGTGCTGCCAGTGCTCGCGGCGGGCAGCGCCCTGACTGACCAGCAGTCCGCCTTGAAAACTGGCCACCACCGGCACGACTGCATGCATTGCAAAGCAATCCTTAAGCTCGTCCGGGCTCTTTTTTTCCAAAAAGGCTTCGGCCTGTCCCAGCCAGAGTTCAACGGCGTCACAGTGACCGGCGGCATAGTCGGCCAAGATTGCCTCTAGCGGGGCGTGGAGCGAACAGACTGTCGAGAGAGCAGGACGCATGCTGGCAGTCTAGTGATGGAGAAGGGTTTGCAAAATCGTGAAGCACAGTTTGAGGGCGTACGTCTGGGAAAGAAGCATCTGCCTGCTCCCACCTGTCCTGTTGGTTAGGCACACTTACGATTCCTGCAGTCGGGTTCGCAATGCGCTGACGCATTCGTTGAGCGGCAAACGGATCTGCGTTAGCGAATCGCGATCGCGAAGCGTAACCGTCTGATCGGCAAGTGTCTGACCATCAATTGTCAGGCACCACGGCGTACCCGCTTCATCCTGTCTGGCATAGCGCCGGCCAATCGAACCCTTTTCGTCGTACATGCAAGCCAGCTGGGTTTTCAAGCTGCGATAGAGTGCAATCGCCACCTCTGGCATGCCATCTTTTTTTACCAGCGGTAAAATGGCCACCTTGATGGGGGCCAGCCTCGGGTGCAGTTTGAGCACTGTACGGCTGCGCGCCTTGCCATCTTCATCGGGCACTTCGTCTTCGTGATAGGCATCACAGAGAAATGCCAGCACCGCCCGATCCGCGCCGGCCGATGGCTCAATCACGTGCGGAATGTAGCGCTCGCGAGTGACATCATCGAAGTAGCTCAAATCCTTGCCGCTGCCGCGGTGACGCGGCTTACCGTCAGCGCCGAGCTCAACGACCAGCGCCCCATCCTTGCGCACCAATTTACCTTCGCTATGACTGCGGAGATCGAAGTCGCCCCGGTGTGCAATCCCTTCGAGCTCACCGAATTCGCCAGTCGCTAGAAACGGGAATGCGTATTCAATATCGGCGGTACCGACGGAGTAGTGCGAAAGTTCATCGGCAGCATGCTCTCGCAACTGTAACTTTCCAGCAGTTAAACCGAGGCTCAGATACCAGTTCCACCGGCGGTCTCGCCAAAAACGATACCAAGCAGCCGATTCATCGGGCTTGCAGAAGAATTCAATTTCCATCTGTTCGAACTCGCGCGAGCGGAACGTGAAATTGCGCGGCGTGATCTCGTTGCGAAAGCTTTTGCCAATCTGTCCAATGCCAAACGGCACCCGCACTCGCGATGTATCGAGTACATTTTTGAAGTTCATGAAAATGCCTTGCGCCGTCTCCGGACGCAAGAATGCTCGGTCATCATCGCCGCCTGCCAGGGCTCCAATCCGGGTTTCAAACATGAGGTTGAACTCACGGGGTGGGGTGAGCGTTCCCGGCTCGGTGGCAGCAGGGCCCAGCGCCTCCGCCAGAGCGACAGTGCCGTCTGCAATGCACCTTGCCAATGGGACAAGGCCTCCCTCCTGCCATTGAATCTCGTCGCTGTTCTTGGGCCGTACGCCAAAAAATTTAAGGGCCTTGGCTTCTGAATCGGCCACGGCTTCCTCACCAGATTGATCGCTCACAATAAACACCCGCTTGGCTCGGTAGGTGGCAAACCGCCCCTGCAGGTGATCGTATCGGTAGCGTCTTTTTGACTCACGGCAATCGACAAGCCAATCGTGAAACAGATCAAAATGGCCCGAGCACTTCCACACCTGTGGGTGCATGATGATCGTGCAGTCGAGACCGGTCATCTCGTACGGACTCCCCGCGCCCGGCAGAGTGGCCAATTCATCATGACCAGCCACCATGTCTTGCCACCAGCATTCCTTGAGGTTGCGCTTCAGCGCCACCCCAAGCGGGCCGTAATCCCAGAAGCCGTTCAATCCGCCGTAAATCTCACTCGACTGAAAAATAAATCCGCGTCGCTTGGCGAGCGAGACGATCTTGTCCATGCGCGACTGTTCGTTTGGATTGTCCATGGGGCCTCAGGAGGAATGATCCGGTTGGACACGATCCGAACAACGGATCGCGTGCGGTTAGAAGTGCGTGCGGGAGTGTAGTGCTCCGGTCGCCATGCAGTCCACCTCATACCAGCGGGAGACCGGCAGCCAGCAGCCACCCGGCTGCCTGATCCCAGATGGGCACCACGGGCAGCGAGTCGATGAGAGCTGCGAAAGCTATGTCGTCTTGCATGCCGAGGCTGCTGAGATTGATGCCACCGATCGATGCTGCCAGTGCCGCAGTGAGGGACTGCTCGTTGGAGCACGTTTGGTTCTCAATTGTCGTGCGGTAGCGATTGAGCGCGTCCTGTCCACTGCGATCAAGACGGCTGTCCGCGCTCAGGCCTGCACCAACTGCTAAAATCGCACCGGCAGCTAACAGATCCTCTTCGGTGGCCATGCCGTCGGTGCCCGCACAGACCAAATGGATGCCCTCGATACCGCTACTGACTGCCAGCGCATGGGCAAACTTCGCCACAGCGGAACAATTCACCAACGCCCCAATGAGTACGGTTCGAGCATCCCGACAGGCATTGAGGGCGGCAGTTCCGTTGGTTGTTGTGATCACAATCGAGCGATTGGCGACCCGTTGGCGGGAATACTCCCGTGGTGAATTACCCAGATCAAAGCTGTCGATTTGCACACCGCCACGCTCCCCACCGAGCAGTGTGCCCGATCCGATGGCCGCCGCCGCTGCCCGCGCTTGGGCCACTGTGAAGGTCGGTCGGATGCCGACTGCGCCGTTGGCCAGTGCCGTTACAATGGTCGTCGATGCACGCAGAACATCGATGACAACGGCAATCCCTCCCGCAGTGGACCCCTGCGGCATAAAATGAAAGCAGTCGTGGCAGTGCCAATGTATCGTCGCCATACTGCCGTGGGTTCGTTTGGAAGCCGCCGTGATCGATCAATCATTTACTAACGTAAATCAATCGCCGTCTGCCGGCCACTGCATCGATAAAAATGCTTCCCGGGTGCGCGATATGTTTGCCGAAATCGCGCCGCGTTACGACCTTGTGAATCGGGTGCTTTCCGGTGGCATCGACCTCTGGTGGCGACGGGTGACCGTGCGACTCGCTCCGCCGCCCGATTGCGGCGCGGTGCTCGATGTGTGCACCGGGACAGGCGATTTAGCGCTGGCATACGCTGCCCGCTGCAATCCTGGCGTTCGAGTCGTCGCATCTGACTTCTGCCAACCGATGCTCGATCGCGGCATCCAAAAGTCGCAGACGCTAGGGGCGTTAAAAAACGGCGTTGCCGTCGAGTGGATTCAGGCCGACGCCATGCACTTACCCTTCTCCGATGCGCTCTTTGATCTGGTGACGGTCTCTTTCGGGCTGCGCAACATTGCCGAAACAAATCGTGGACTGACAGAAATGGCACGGGTGTGTAAGCCGGGAGGCAGGATGGCCATCCTAGAATTTTCCTTGCCGTCCCATCCGCTTGTGCGGCGGGTCTATCTCTGGTATTTCCGCAATGTGCTTCCGTGGATTGGAAATACTGTTTCGCACAATGCCTCCAATGCCTATACCTATCTCAATCAAAGTGTTGAGGCATTTCCGTCGGGCACATCGCTGGTGGCATTGATTCGCCAGGCAGGCTTTACGACTGTTAAATTTTTCCCGCTGACATTTGGCATCGCAACGCTCTATGTCGCCATTCGCGCAGACCAAAACCTGCCCTGAAAGCCTACAGACTGCCGATACAGAATTTTTGAAACGTTGCTTGCCACTTTAAAAAGAGACGCGATTTGTATGCCTCACGACCAACCTCCTATTGTGTTGGCGATTACCGGCGCTTCGGGTGCTGCGTACGCCGTGCGTTTGCTGAAGGTGTTGTTGGCAGCGAATCAGGAGATCCACCTCTCGATCAGCCCTTCGGGGCAAGCAGTGATCCAAGCCGAATTGGGACGGCACATCGATCTTGATCACTTCACCATCGAGACGCTACTCGGAGAGACGCCTCCAACTCCGGGCCTGCTGCACTACCACAACTTCAAAAATTTGCTGGCGCCCATTGCCAGCGGTTCCTTTCTGACGGCAGCGATGGTGATCTGTCCTTGCAGCGGGAGCACGCTTGGGGCGGTGGCCCATTCCATCGGGGAAAACTTGATCCACCGTGCCGCGGAAGTGCATCTCAAGGAACGCCGAAAACTGATTGTTGTGCCGCGAGAAACACCGCTCTCGCTACCCCAACTCAAAAACATGCAACTGATTCACGAGGCTGGTGCTGTGGTCTTACCCGCCGCGCCGGGCTTTTACCACGGAGCAAAATCGCTCAGTGATTTGGTCGACTTCGTAGTGGCCAGAATCTGCGACCAACTGGGAGTGCCCAACACCCTTGTGCAACGCTGGGGCGAGGGAACGTGATGCTTTCGACAGTGAAAAAATATCTTGAGCTCGTGCGGTTCAGCCATACGATCTTTGCCCTCCCATTTGCGATCGCTGCGGCGCTGATTGCCGTTCACCTCGGAGGTGACAACGCCTTTGAGTTGTCGCTGCATGCGCCGCTGCCAGGAATGAAGCCCGTGGTAGGTATTTTGCTGTGCATGGTGAGCGCTCGCACAGCGGCAATGGCCTTCAATCGGCTTGTGGATCGTGCAATCGATGCAGCTAATCCGCGCACATCATCCCGCCACCTGCCGCGCGGTGATCTGCACGCGGGTGAGGTTTTGCTTTTGATAGTGCTGGCATTCTGCGTCTTCATTGGGTCGACAATGTTTTTTCTTCCCAACTGGCTGCCGCTGGTACTCTCGCTCCCGGTGCTAGCGTGGCTCCTCGGCTACAGCTATGCGAAACGCTTTACGATGTTCGCCCACGTCTGGCTGGGCACTGCGTTGGGATTGACCCCGATCGCCGCCTGGATTGCAATCCGGGGTGGAATTGTTGTGAGCGATCCGGTCGACCTACTACCAAGCCTCTTGCTAGGACTCGCTGTAACGGCATGGGTGGCGGGATTTGACATAATTTATGCCTGCCAAGATGCTCACTTTGACGCCACCCACGGATTGCAGAGCATTCCGGCACGGTTGGGTGTGCAGCAAGCACTGCGTCTCTCTGCGTGGTTGCACGCAGTCATGCTGGTGGTGTTGGCACTGATGCCGCTGGTGGTACCCGATTTGGGAGGCCTTTACTGGTTGACGCTCCTGGCAATCGGCCTCCTGCTGGCTTGGGAGCATAGCATTGTCCGAACGGACGACCTTTCCCGCATAAATGAAGCTTTTTTTAAGGCGAATGCTGTCCTAGGAATGCTGATGATGACCGGGATTATGGCCGATCTCTGGCTTCTATAAGATCTGTCTCGGTAGGGTTCGTGGTTGCGAATATTCCTGCCCTGCGGTTCTCTCTAGTGACTCCACCTCAAAACACGTCCAACTTTAGAAAACACTCCATGATGCATGCTCCCACTCCCTTGCTCCATCTGATTCGCGAAAAGATTGAGGCCGGGCAACGCCTCTCGGCCAGCGAAGCTGAGTCCCTCTGGGACGAACGCATTGCTCTGCATGAACTCGGTGAACTCGCCAACATTGTCCGGGAGAGAAAAAATGGCAATGCCGGCTACTACAACATCAACACCCATCTCAATCCTACAAATGTTTGTGTTTACCGATGCACCTTTTGTGCCTTCCGGGCTGATCTGCGCGATGCTCGGGGCTACGTGATGAGCGATGCCCAGATTCTGGCCCGCGGACAGGAAGCGGTTGAATCCGGCAGCACCGAGATGCACATCGTTGGTGGATTGCACCATCAAAAGAATTATGACTGGTATTTAAATATCATCCGTCTGCTACACGATCACTATCCCGCGCTGCATCTCAAGGCATGGACGCCGGTCGAGATTAATTGGTTTCAACACCTGACCAAGCGGCCGTTGCGCGACATTCTTGTGGAGATGAAGGATGCAGGCCTCGGCAGTCTGCCGGGTGGTGGCGCTGAGATTTTTCATCCGGAAGTACGGGATAAGATCTGCGAACACAAAGCCGATACAGCGGAGTGGTTCAACGTGCATCGCACCGCCCATTCCATCGGATTGCGCAGCAACGCGACGATGCTCTATGGCCACATTGAAAATGCCTTTCATCGCACCGATCATCTCCTCCGCCTGCGACAACTGCAGGACGAAACTGGTGGCTTTCAAACATTCATTCCGCTGGCGTTTCACCCAGAAAACACCCGCCTCTCGCACATTCCCAAGCCCTCGGCGGCGATGGATCTACGCGTTATGGCGATCTCCCGGTTGGTGCTCGACAACTTCGAGCACATCAAAGCCTACTGGATCATGCTCGGGATTGGCACCGCCCAGACGGCGCTGGCCTACGGAGCAGACGACATCGATGGCACAGTGCGACACGAACTGATCTACCACGACGCTGGCGCAACGACACCTGAAGTTCTTGGTGTCGACCACATCCAACGTCTGATTCGTGAGGCCGGCCGCGATCCCGTGGAACGCGATACGCTCTACCGTCGAGTCGAGCGCAACAGCGCACAGTGCGGGAAGCAGTGGCACGCCACGGTGGCCTGCGGCTAACCTGTGGACAAAGTCCTCCATGCACTTTGTCCACTTGAAAACCTCCGGTTTTTTGCGGGTGCTACGCACCCGGGACCGCGTCGTGCGGTCCAACACGTGGTTTATCCACAGCCTGCTAAGGCCTCACCCCACCTGCCCTAAGCCCAACTTCTCGCCCCAGCGTCGCTGAATCAACTCATGCAGCCGCCGCAACTTGGGATCGGCAACCGTCGGGTCACGTTCGAAAAGTGCAATGGCATCGCGGCGGGCCTCGGCAACGACTGAGGCATCCCGCAGCAGATCAGCCAGATACAGCGGTGGCGCTCCGCTTTGCCGAGTGCCTACTAAATCTCCCGGACCTCGCAATAACAAATCTTGTTCGGCCAACTTAAATCCATCTGTGGTTGACACGAATGCATCGATCCGCGGAATGGATTCAGTAGCCGACTCCGTCACCGCGCCGCATATTCCCTGCGTTGCCCCTCGCGCCACGCGTCCACGCAGTTGATGGAGCTGCGCCAAACCAAACGTATCGGCATCTAATATTGTCATGATGGTTGCCTGCGGCACATCGATACCAACTTCGATCACGCTCGTCGCCACCAAGACGTCGAGCTTTCCACAACGAAAGTCGTCCATGACGGCTGTTTTCGCCTTCGATTTCAGACGCCCATGCACAAGACCGAGTCGGAATGCCTCGAGGGGGCCATTGGCTAAGTTTTCAAAGGCACTGGAAATACTGGCTAGATCCCGCTTGGATTCCTCGATTGCCGGCACGACAACGTAGCCACGCCGGCCCTCTGATAATTTTTTACGAAAGAACTCCCACCATTTTTCCAGCTGCTCTGGCCCCACTCGATAGGTTGCCACAGGCTGACGACCGGGCGGCTGCTCGTCGAGCACCGAGACAGCAAGATCGCCATAAATGGCATGTGCAATCGTGCGCGGGATTGGCGTGGCCGTCATAACGAGGGTGTGCGGATCGGCCTGCCCTTGTTGCAACAGTGCCCTTTGGATCACGCCAAACCGGTGCTGTTCATCAATCACAACCAACGCCAGGTTTTTAAACTTGGCCGTACCACACACCAGTGCCTGCGTGCCGACTACGATGCCCACCTGTCCATCAGCAATCCGCGCCGCAATCCGCGCCCGCTGCAACGCCGGCTGACCACCCACTAGTAATTCGACTTCTACGCTTCCCCCCTTGCCTGAGAGCATCCGCTGGAGTGTCGCTACGTGTTGCCGTGCCAGCAATTCTGTCGGCGCCATCAGTGCGGCCTGATAACGCTGAGAAACCAGCGGCGGGGATGCGTCTGCGTGTGGAGTTGTCGCCGGCACCTTCGTGCCCACTACCGCCAGCATCGCGTAGGCTGCCAGCGCTGTTTTACCGCTGCCAACGTCCCCTTGGAGCAGTCGGTTCATCGGCTCATCGCGCGCCAGATCGGCCGCAATTTCAGTAGCTACACGACGCTGTGCAGCGGTAAACTCAAAGGGGAATCGCGCTCGGATTCGGCTGTCGAGTCGAGCGTCGATCGCGATGGCCGGAGCCGACCGTCGCTCTTGCTGTTGGCTGCGATGCATGCGCAGGGCCAACTGCAGCATGAAGAGTTCCTCGTAGACAAAGCGGCGCCGGGCGGCAGCAATCATCGCGTGGCTCGATGGGCAGTGGATCTCACGAATAGCTTGCGCAATCGGCAGCAGCGATTTTTCGCGGAGCATCTCCTCGGGAAATGCCTCGGCCGGTAAATCAGCGGCGTGGGCAATCGCTGCCTGCACGGCCGTGCGCACAAGCGACTGCGGCACGCCTTCGCTGAGCGGATAGACGGCCAGCCACTCCGACCCACTCGCCGTTTCGCCTGCAGACAACCAGCGAACTTCGGGGTGGGTAAATTCCCAGATTGTGCCGCTTTTCTTTGCAGATCCAGCAATCACCACACGCATCCCCACCGCAAATCGCTTTGCCATAAACGGCATGTTGAAGAAGACTGATCGCACATGACCGCCAGCGCATGCCAGCAAAAACGAGAACCTCTGCCGACCCAGTCCCGTCGTCCTTGAGGAAACATCCGTCACGTTACCAGCGATTGAAGCGTGCTCACCTTCGCAGATATCAGTGATGCGGTGCGCGCCACTAAAATCACGGTAGTCACGCGGGAAGTGCATCAATGCGTCGCGCGCCGTGATGAGCTGAAGGCGGATGAGTTTTTCGGCCCGTGCAGTGCCCACTCCCGGCAAACGCTCAAGCGGTGTCGACAGGCTGCGCTCAGCAGTTTGTTTGTGAGATGCTTTTGTTTCGTGGCGAGGAGATGGTTCCATGGCCGCAGTCTATCGGGGCGCTAAAAAATAGGTGTACGAACGCCAAGAAATTGCCTGTGGCAATGCGATTGATCTTCGACTGCTGCCTCGGGCTTGCGGCGTCGCCATGGCCGTGAAAACGACCGCAGCCGACGCTGACTAGGGCAATGGCGGCCGGGTGGCCGAGCGCCGCAGCAGCGGCTGATAAGCGGCCACAGCCAACTTATCGCACTGTTCGTTTTCGACATGGCCGGCATGCCCTGCCACGTGCGTGAAAACCACCGTGTGCGCCGCTGCCAAGCGATCCAGCTCCCGCCACAGATCTTCATTTTTAATGGGCACGAGTCGGCCGCCGTCCTTGCGTTTCCAGCCCTGCAGTTTCCACTTGGGCAACCACTGGGAAAGTCCCGTGCCGACGTAGACGCTGTCGCTCACAAGCTCCACGCGGGTCGGTCGCTTGAGTTGTGCAAGTCCCTGCACGGCGGCACGCAATTCCATGCGGTTATTGGTTGTATCGGGTTCAGCACCAGACTCGCTGGTCTCGCGACCACTCTCAGGATGCCTGAGGATGTACGCCCATCCTCCGGGCCCTGGATTGCCGCTGCATGCGCCATCCGTAAAAAGTAAAACTTCACTCGCCACACCGTTGTCGACCTTAGCCATTCATATCTCCAGAATCTCAATGCTTTTTTGCAACCGCTCACGCGGACGGGCGGCGGTATTCTACGCAGGTGCCGGCAATGCGTTTGGGGTAGCCGTGATCTTTGAAAGACCCGAGTCTTCGCTGACAAAACTGTTCCCCAATCCGATCATCACCTCTGCGGGCAACAGTTGCAGCGGCAGTCGCACAGTAAATTTGCTGCCTCGTCCCAGTTGACTTTCCACCGCAATATCACCGCCGAGCAAGCGACACAGTTCACGGACGATCGAGAGACCCAGTCCTGTACCAGAAATTTCTCGTGTCATCGCATCGTCACCTGTCTGAAAAACCTTCCCTTGGCGAAACTTTTCAAAAATGGACTGCTGCTCCTCGGCAGCAATGCCCACACCGGTGTCGATCACCTCCAGCATAAACTCCTTGGGGACAGCCGCCGCTTCCAAACCGCCTTCCAAGGCCACCAGCCCCCCCCGCACGTTGATCTGTCCGCCCTCCGGCGTAAATTTCACCGCATTGGAGAGTAAGTTGGCAAGAATCTGCTGCACTTTTGCCTGATCTTGTTCCACAGCCTCCACGCCTTCTCCGATCTCGAACTCGAGATCTATTTTTTTCCGTTCGGCCAACGGCCGAGCCATATCGCACTGTGCTGACACTACGGACTCCAGCCGAAACGCACTCGGCCGCACTTCCATTTTTCCAGCTTCGATCTTGGCGAGATCGAGGATGTCATTGATCATTTCCAAAAGCATCCGGCCAGAGGAACGGATATTTTGCACGTAACGCAACTGTTTTTCATCGAGCGCGTTGATCGACCCCAACACATCAGAAAAACCGATAATGCTGTTGAGCGGCGTGCGTAGTTCGTGGCTCATCGTGGCCAGAAAATCACTCTTGAGTCGGTTCATTTCATAGAGGTGCATGTTGGCTTGCGCCAATTCATCGACTTTGTCATCGAGGCTGGTGTTGACCTTACGCAACTCCTCCTGCGAGTCGACGAGCCCGCGAAGCATCCGATTAAACGCCACGCCTAATTCCTCAAATTCATCTGCGGTGTGGATTTCAGCACGAGCCTGTACGTTGCCACGCCTTACTTCATCGCTGACATCTCGCAGATGCTGGAGTGGCTTCACAATGACATACCGCACGATCGCGTAGGCCACGAGCATCGCCAGAAAGACCGTGATGATCGCGGTTGCCAGCAGAATCGCCCGATTCCAATTGATCGCCTTCTGCGTTGCTGAATCAGGCATCACGACTTTTACAACCGCCATCAATTCATTCTCTGCCAGTCGCGGCCGCTGGGCTCCAGGCGATTCCGCTACCGCATCATCTTTTTTGTTTTTGTACTCATGACAGACGAGGCAGTTCTGGCGGGCTCGAATCGGTTGGTAGTAGTGGTATTCTAAGTTATCAGCGGTGCGAAACTCACGGTATTCATTCGGCGGGCTGGCTTGTGACCGGCCACTCACTGACTGGTGAGTTGGATCGCTGTCCAAAGGCGCCTCTACAGCAGTGGTCTCAGGCGTTGGGCGATCTAGAAAATAGTCGAGCACAGCTGCATCGAGCCGCGTGTAGGCATCGCGATCTTTGGGTGGGGCATCCGGTGACAGCAGCAACCAACTGTAGGGTTCGCTCTGCAGGTTGCGGCCCAGGGTTTCGATAATGCTTGTGTATTTCTGATCGGCCTCAAGCGTCTTCCAGTGGTAGTGCAGCATGATGGCGTCGACGAGGTGCCGGCCGGTGCTGCGCGTTGTTGTATACACAAGTTCTTCGGTGCTGCGTCCATACCACCAAAAGCTGCCGGTAATGAGGACGAATAGACAGAGGCCGAACAGGAAGCGACACTTCCGCTCAAGGCTCGTTTCACCCAAGATGTCTTTCAGGGATCGGTATACCATGCCTGCCTGCTTTCCACCACAATCGTAACCTGAGGGAGTGTTCCTCAAAAAGACAGCAGCCTGGTCGCCGCTGATCACAGCGACAAGGCCCGAGCGGGAGCCATGCCTCAGAACGCTTCCGCCCTA
Organism: Planctomicrobium piriforme; assembly: GCA_945871035.1. GTDB lineage: Bacteria > Planctomycetota > Planctomycetia > Pirellulales > UBA1268 > BAIKAL-G1-2R. The sequence continues at coordinate 69,227 of CAMBUD010000003.1, forward strand.
GAGCATCTCAACCGGGTCGACATCGATAATCCAGGCAACGTTATCCGGGGTCTGCAGGGTGGCGGTTGCCCGACGTACGAGCTCACGAAGCTGCTGACCGTCTGGGCCCTGAACCTGCAAGTGCCAGCGGAAGCGGTCGCGCAATCGCGTGATCGGCGCCGGGGCCGGGCCGAGCACGCGAATCATCGCCAGTGGCTCTTGAGCAACTTCCGCCTGGAAGCGACCAGAGATGTGGGCGGCCCAGTTGGCTGCCGCTTGTTCATCGATGCTGCGCACAACCACGCGAACAATGCTCCCAAACGGCGGATAGAGCAGCGTTTCTCGGATGGGTAATTCGCTGCGCACAAACGCTTCGTAATCGTGGGCGGCGGCAGCCAGGAGCGCCGGATGATCGGGCGTACTCGTCTGCACGACCACGCGACCGCCAAGTGGCCCACGGCCGCTGCGACCTGCCACTTGGGTGACGAGCTGGCAGGTGCGCTCCGCAGCACGAAAGTCGGCTAAGTGCAGGGCGGCATCGGCGTTCACGACTCCAACGAGCATCACTGAGGGGAAATCGAGCCCCTTGGCAATCATCTGTGTGCCCACAAGAATGTCGATCTCGCGAGCGCGAAAGGCGTCGAGCGTGCGCTCGTGGCTACCGCGCGAACGCATCGTATCGGTATCCATTCGGGCCACACGGGCGCCGGGAAATAATGCCCGCACTTGCTCTTCCAGTCGCTGCGTGCCTGTGCCTCGTTGAACGAGTTGGGGTGCTTTGCAATCTGCGCAGTCGGCGCGCAGCGCCGTGACGCGGCCACAACCGTGGCAAATACCCCGATTCCCCGGCTGGTGCAGCGTGAGTGCCAGATCGCACTGCGGGCACCGCACCGTGAATCCACAGGCGCGGCACTGCACGTGCGTGGCAAAACCCCGCCTGTTTAACAGCAGCATGATCTGCCCGCCACTCTCGAGAGCCCACTGAATGCCAGCCGTTAATCGCGGACTGAGAACGCCACGCGAGCGACTCGTCGCGTCGCGTAAGTCGACGGTGATCACCGCCGGCAACTGCGAACCACCCACGCGGTCGGCGAGTCGGCACATTTTCCACTCGCCCTTCAGGCAACGCACAAATGTCTCCAGAGAAGGAGTGGCCGATCCGAGCACCAGCGGCACTCCTTCGGCCTGCGCAATCCATTGAGCCACATCACGAGCATGGTAGCGCGGCGCAGTGGCCTGCTTGAACGATGTCTCGTGCTCTTCGTCGATAACAATTAATCCCAATCGCGGTGCGGGCGCAAAAATCGCACTGCGGGCACCCACAATGACCCCGACGCGTCCAGCCGCAATTTCCCGCCACTGAGCGTGCCGTTCCGTGGCCGTGAGATGGCTATGCAAGACGGCAACGCTGCCAAAACGGGCCCGAAAACGATCGCATGTCTGCGGCGTGAGACTGATCTCCGGCACCAGCACAATCGCTTGTTTGCCGTATGAAATCGTCTCTTCAACAGCCTGAAGATACACCTCGGTTTTGCCGCTGCCAGTTACACCAAAAAGCACAACCGTGGCGTGTTGCCCCTGTCGCAGAGGATCCAGAATCGCTTGAAGGGCATCGCGCTGTGCGGCGGAGAGTTGGGCGGGCCGATCGTGGCTGATCGGCAGTCGGGTGTTGGCGACCGGGCCGGTGATCCGCTCCGTTGAGCCGGCCTCGCACAAGAGGCCACCCTTGAGCAAGCGCGCGATCACCGCCCGACTGGCCCCGGTGATGCGGGCTAGGTCCTCGGCTGTTATCGGCGCAGACGCCGCCGCCAGCACCAGCGCCTGCGCTGGTGTTAGCTTGCGCTGCGACGCTGCGCCGGTTGCCATCAAGAGCGGCAGCATGCGCGTCGGCTTTCGCAGTCGTACACCAGCCGGCAAGACGGCCTCGAGCACTTCTCCCCAGCGGGCCAGCCAGCGATCGGCCATCCATTTGGTGAGCTCAAGCATGCGGCGCGAGAGGAGCGGCTTGTCGTCCTCGACACCGACGACGCTTTTCAGTGGTGACTGCGGTAGTTCACCACTTTTAACAGACACGCAGTAGGCGATGCACTCGCGATTGTTCCGGCCCAGCGGAACGCGCACGCGACGGCCAGGCTCAACGGCAGCAGCCAGCGCATCTGGCACCAGATAATCGAGCGGCTTGGCCACGCCATCCGGGAGCACAACGGTTGCAACCAACCCGCAACGCGCATCATCTTCGACCCACTGTGGCTGGCTTTCGAAGAGCTGTCGTTGACTCGTAGGCTGATGCGTCATAGATCTCTAGAGTAGCAGGCCGTGGATAAAGTGCCGGCAGGACCGCACGCTGCGGTCTTGGGTGCGTAGCACTCGGACAAAACGGACGTTTTGCAAGTGGAAAAAGTGTCTGGATGATTTTGGCCACGGACAGTGAGACAGGGCTGCTCGTTGCCACGTCCAACAAAGAATTTTTTAGACCGCTGGAGGGCTCGCTTCGATGCGCATTGGAGTTTTTGGTGGCAGTTTTGACCCGGTGCACACAGGCCACCTGTTGGTGGCCGAATGTTGCCGTGAGCAGGCGGCGCTCGACCGAGTCCTCTTTGTGCCGGCAGCCATCCCGCCGCACAAGCAGAATCGACTGCTGGCCACGGCAGAGCACCGACTCAACATGCTGTCGCTGGCCTGTGGAGGGAATCCATATTTTGCAATTTCAACTGACGAGATGGATCGCGGTGGCATCAGCTACACCGTTGACACGCTTTGCCGCCTGCGGTTAAAGCAGCCGGCCGATGAACTGTTTTTAGTGCTGGGGCCGGATGCGCTCGCACAGCTACCAGGCTGGCATGAGGCGGCAAAAATCATTGAGTTGGCCGAGCTGATCGCCGTGGAACGCCACGCGCTCGACGACGTGCAGGCGGTTGTACGCGCGCCTGAGCTGAAGGCCTTGCTGGGACCGCAGCGGCTGGCGCAGGTCATTGCATCACGAGTGCGAATGCCAGCGATCGCCATCCGGGCAAGCGACCTCCGCACCGCCGTGGCCGACGGCCAGAGCATCCGCTACCGCACGCCCCGCGCGGTCGAACAATACATCGCTACGCACGGCGTGTACCGTTCTGCGGCTCAGGAAAATGGGTTACCCGATTGACGCCCCGCAAAGAACAATCGGCTGGTGCCTTGGCTATCGATCGGCGGCGTTTTCCAAGGCCTTTAAGCGGGCGGTGAGCAAGCGGCTCGTTGGCAAGGCAGCAGCGCGTGGATCCTCCACGAGCACTCGCAACAAGCACTCCAGTCGGCCGGCAGGAGCCTGATCCCTATTGAGCAGAATCTGTGGGATGCCGCCCACTAAACACGGACCACCCGAGAGCTCGCCGAGTGATTCCTCCCTGATTTGATAGCCGATATCGCGGGCGAGTTGCAGCGATTCTTCCAGCAGTCCAAGCGTATCCGACATGGGTTTGAAGTTTCGTTTTTGAGGTCTTAACGCGGGCCCATCGTCGGTAGCCCTAGTTGCTTGCGTCGCTCTTCCATTGCGCGGCGATATTCCACATATTCAGCCCGCTGCTCAGGGGTGGTGCGATCGATCATGGACTTGCGCCACTTGTTGCGAGTTTCCTCTGTACCGCCTCCTGTGCCGCCTCGCGACGACCCGCCGCGATTATCCGTGCTCCCTGTGCCTGTGCTGCCTTGCGGACTGCCGCTTGTTTCAGAACTGGCTGTGCGGCCGCTCGGCGTGCTGGCGACCGCTCTGCTGGCCTCCCAAGCTTTGCGCATCAACTCTTCCTGATTGATCTGCCTGTCCAGTTCGGCAGGTCGGTTTGCCGGCGGCGTTCCAAAATAAGCCTTGATCCTTAACCGCATGGCCGATTGAAACATCCCACCGGTGTTTCGCTCCACCTCTGGCCGGAGATCTTTGGGGAGGCTCTTAATCTTTTCCTGAATGAGCTCCATATCACGAACGCCTTCTTGGGCCTGCAGCAGCGTGGTGGGACCACCGCTGGCAACGAATTGCTGCCGCAGGTTTTCCTGAAGCAAACGAATTTCAAGCACGCGTGGGTCGGTTGTGAACTGGATCCAACCCAGCAGCCAAGCGATGCCAAACGAGATCAATCCGAGCAGCAGTAAGACTGCTGCATAGCGGGGCCATGCTCTCGCAGAGCCGTCAGGAGCAGAGCGATTCGCTGGCGCAGAGGCAGTCGGGAAGCTGGTGTTTATGCGGCGAGAAGCAGAACTCATAATAGACCTCACAATCACTTATAAGTTATCGACATGTCCATCAAAGTAAAGAAAATTCCGGGCGCCTTCGGATGGAATTGGTCGCGTGGCATCGGGGTCATTGAATGCATTGTCATCACTGTTGGGAAAAAGATTAAACCCTACCGTATGAAACGCCTCAAACTCATAGAGCACCCACAGCTTAGAACTCGCGCCGGCAGTGCCGCGATAAAGGAGCGCCTCATTCCGCGTTTTGTTCGCTAATCTTCGCGCCGGATATTCGTAGCTAGTGCCCTCATAGGAAAGATCCTTGTACTCGGGCGGGCGGTCGTTAAGCGACCGACCGATGGCGGCTAATTCCGTCTCTAGTTCGGCTATCGCCTCTGGCGATTTGCGGAAATAAACGTTGTCGGATGGACAGTGAAACACCTCTCGGCTGCTTTCAATAAACGGACCCAACACGCTGGCAATGCTGGGCTTGATCGGTCGATCAGCGGTAAAGAATTCGAGCTCCTCACTGGGCAACACCGCTGCATCTGGAAACTTGCCCTTGCTCTTGCGGTCCATAAAAATCTGGACGGCGATCCCAATCTGCTTGAGATTGGATTTACACGTCGTGCGCCTGGCCGCTTCGCGGATTGACTGCACTGCCGGTAGAAGCAATCCGACTAAGAGCCCGATGATGACAATCACAACGAGGAGTTCGATCAACGTCAACCCCTGACGGGGGCCGGGGCCATCACTTCCACGCCACTGGGAACAGGTGGGCAATTGGGACACGGTCATCGAGACTCCCAAAAAACAGACTGCAAAAGGTACGGGGATGCGTCAGGACTGTTTAAATTAAACGATCGAGCGATCCAAAAGGTGTGCGTGGCCATTAGTGGAGGCCGGTTTCCCGCTTGGTCGATACTACACAACTGCCCATGTGGCTTGTATTTCTGGCGAAAAACCGCGCGAAAACGTGGCCTTTGGGCTAGGAATGCCTGTTGCGTCATCCGTGCCGCGCAAACGGCGTGCTGGGCTTTGGTTGGCATGCACGCTGGTCGGCTCAGGCACGGGGGCACCGCAGCGGCGACTGATGCACATCAGCAGGCAAAGAGGCCTCTATGGTTGGGACTGGGGAACAGACAACAGGCGGACAAGCTGCGGGCAACCGTGATGGCGATGGCAGTAGCGGCGAACTCCGGCGGTTGTTGGACGTGAGCCGCTTGCGGCACACCGCTGAGCTGGCTGCGCTGCGAAGGCAGTTGCTAGACGCCCAGAAGGCAGCCAGCCTTGGCGAACTGCTCGGCACCACAGCGCACGAGTTTAACAATGCCCTGACCACCATTCTCAACTACGCGCGGATGGGCCTGCGCCACCGCGATCAGCCCACGCGAGACAAGGCGCTGGAACGCATTCTTTCGGCCGGCACTCGGGCGGCAAAGATCGCGGCTAGCATTCTCAACATGTCGCGGCCCGGCTCGAGCCGCTTTGAACCGACCAATCTCGAACTCCTGCTGGAAGATGTGCTTGTGTTGCTCGAACGGGAGTTGATGAAATACCGCGTGCAGGTGGAGCGTGAGTTTGGTCCCGTTCCACGGGTATCGGCCAACCCCAGTCAACTCCAACAGGTTCTCATTAATCTGCTCGTGAATGGCCGACAAGCGATGAGCGGAGGCGGCCGTCTGATTCTCAGGCTCTCGCAGGACGAATCGCTGGGGGTCGTCGATCTGCTGGTTCGCGACACAGGTTGCGGCATGACGCAGGATGTGATGCGACGCATGTTTGACCCACACTACTCAACTAAGAGTGGCCCCGATGCGACCGGCAAGGGAGGCAGCGGCCTTGGGCTAACTGCCTGCCGTGAAATCATCGAAGGCCACCGCGGCAGAATTCGCGTGGAAAGCGCGCCCGGCAAGGGCACGGCGATCACAATCCGCCTGCCCGCGATCAAGCCGGCTGCGTGAGGGCACGCAGGCTCACAGCGGGATTGACCGCTGGGTGGCAGAATGGTTCTCCCCTCTTTCTCCCCTCTGCAGAACTGCTCTGCGGATGCCCTGCGATCCAACAGCCGACTATAATTTCGGCAGAGATGCCCTCCCGTTCCCAACTGCCTACAATCAGTCAAAACCTGCTCCGGAGATTGTCTTTTCATGACCACACTACCTGCGTCTGCCCAACAGTTGCCAAAAACGCTCGCAGAGCTCCGCGCCAGCGGCTGGAAAAGCCGCAGCGTTAAGGAAGAGGTACGGGAGAATTTTTTGCGCATGTTGCGCGATCGAGTTGAACTGTTCCCCGGTATTGTGGGCTATGACGACACGGTGATCCCGGAAATCAACATTGCTCTTTTGGCTGGCCACGACATGCTTTTTCTGGGTGAAAAAGGACAGGCCAAGAGCCGCTTGATGCGATTGCTGGTCGGTTTTCTGGACGAGTACCTGCCCTATCTCGATGATCCGGCCATTCCCTTTCACGATGATCCTTACCGACCGATCACCAGCGCCGGCAAACGACTCGTGGCCGACCGCAACGAAACTGAAATCCCGATCGCCTGGTGGCCCCGCGCTCAGCGGTATGCCGAACGGCTTGCGCCAGGCACAAAGTTTGCCGACATCATCGGTGAGATCGACCCCGCAAAATTAGCGGGCGGCACAAGCATGTCAACGGAAGAGGCTCTGCATTTTGGACTGATTCCCCGCTTGCATCGTGGCATCTTCGCAATGAATGAGCTCCCCGAACTCGACGAACTCGTCCAGGTTGGGATGTTCAACATCCTCGAAGAGCGAGATGTGCAGATTCGCGGCTACCCCATCAAGTTTGACATCGACGTGATGCTGCTTTTTTCAGCCAATCCCGCGACCTACAACCGCTCCGGAAAGGTGATTCCACAACTCAAAGACCGCATCGGCGCGATGATTCAGACGCATTATCCCCGTGAACGCGATCTCGGCATTCGGGTATTCGAACAGGAATCGGCGATTGATCTCGGGGGCGAATGGCCGGTTTTAGTGCCCTACTTCATGAAGGAGATTCTCGAGGAGATCACCATCGCGGCCCGTAAGAGCACTTTTATCGACCAGCAGTCGGGGGTGAGCACCCGGTTTTCAATCGCAAATTACAAAACGCTCGTGGCCAGCACGCGGCAGCGCGGCGTGTTGCTCGGGGAGAAGCCCGCCGTGCCGCGCATCAGCGACATGGGGCATCTCTATGCATCGGGTCTGGGGAAACTCGAACTCGACATGATGGGGAGCCATCAGATGACCGAGCGACAGGTGCTCGACAACGTGATTGCCGAGGCGATTGCCAGCGTGTTTGCCGAATATGTCGAAAAGCACGGACTCGATCAGATCGCCAAGGTGTTTGCCGAGGGTGTAAAGATTGAGGTTGGCGATGCAGTGCCGTCTTCGTCGTACGAAAATATTGTTGCCGATGTGCCAGCCATCTGGGAGAAGGCCTTTGAAGTAAACGCCTCGCAGAACCCAGCCATTCGCGCCAGTTGCATCGAGTTTGTGCTGGCGGGTCTCTACGCCACCGAACGGATTTCACGGATTCAAATGCACGGTCGCACGATTTACGACACCCGCGGTTTTCGTTAAGCCATGCCCACTCGCGATACTCTTGGCGGAATCGTTCACACCTACCAGCGCTACGATCCTGCCCGGATCCCACCGCCCCGACCACCGGTGGCCGATCTGGTTGGTCCCGCAATGGAACACATGCTTGAATTTGGCAACCTCGATAGTCTCAGCGAGGAACAGCTAGCCGGTGCGATCGTCCTCGATCCAGATCAGATTAAGGGGCTTGGGCCGTCACTGGACTCGCTCAAGAAAATGCTGGAGGAACAGCGGGCCAAACTTCTGCGGAAATTTGAAACAGACTCTGTCCGCAAGAAGGCACGCCGCGATTTTCGCGACGCAGCACAAAAAATACAACCGCCGGCCAAGCATCACGAAGCATTTGCGCGGGCTGTGCGCGAAGAACAACTGCGACAATTAGAGCGGCTGTGGTATGCCCAAGACAACGATCAGAGTCGCTTTGGCACGCAACTTGTGAGCCTCGTTGATCGGCTCGGCGCTGTCTATCAGATCGATGAATTGGCCTCCAAGTGGACGTTCACCGGTCGCGAGCGATTGACGGTGGCAGCGGCGCTGGAACTGAAAGCAGAGCTGGAGACAATCGAACGCTTGCTGCAGCAAGTGGAGGAGGCCCGAAAAAATGCCCGCATCGGCCTGATCGATATGGACGCGCTTGCCCAATACGCAGACGACGAGCAGCTCGATGCACTCGGCCAACTCAAGCGGCAGGTGGAGGATATGATCGCGCAACTCGCGGCCCAACAGGGTCTTGATCGCACTCCGAGCGGCTACCAATTGACGCCCAAAGCCATGCGACTTTTTCAGGGAAAGTTGCTCGAACAGATCTTCTCTGCGCTCGATCCATCGCGAACGGGCCGCCACCAGACGCGTGTGCTTGGCGACGGCGCAGTGGAGATGGTGCCCACGCGGCCTTATGAGTTTGGCGATTCTGTGGCCCACATGGATATACCAGGTTCGCTGGTCAATGCACTGCTCCGAGAAGCTGCCGAGCCTGGTGGTGGCACGCGGCCACTGCGACTGCTGCAACGCGACATCGAGGTGCATCGCACACGAAACACGCCCAAATGCGCGACGACTGTTGTGCTCGACATGAGTGGATCGATGCGCTACGGTGGGCTGCATACCAATGTCAAGCGAATGGCATTAGCCCTCCAAGGGCTCGTGCAAAAAGAATACCCCGGCGACTTTCTGCAATTCATCGAAATGTATTCGTTTGCCAAGCCACGCACCTTCGGCCAACTCCTCTCACTGCTACCCAAGCCTGTGACAGTGTTTGATTCGGTTGTTCGCTTGCGGGCCGACATGAGCGACCCGGCGATTTCGGAATCTGATATTCCACCCCACTTCACGAATATTCAGCACGCCTTGCAACTCTCGCGGCAGTATCTGGGGCGGCAAGATACGCCTAACAAGCAGGCTATTATCATCACCGATGGCCTGCCCACGGCACACTTCGAGGGCAGCCAACTTTTCCTGCTCTATCCTCCGCATCCGCGCACCGAGGAAGCAACCATCCGCGAAGCCCGTGCCTGTCGCCGCGAAGGCATTACGGTCAACGTATTTTTACTGACTGGCTGGTCGCAGTCACGCGAAGATATTCAGTTTGCGTACCGGCTGGCTGAAACGGCCAAGGGTCGCGTATTTTTTAGCGCCGGCAAGTCGCTGGATCGCTTTGTTGTCTGGGACTATCTTTCGCGTCGCCGCTCGATCCTTGGGTAGATTTCACGCGTGAGCATGCCGGCAGAAACGATCGCCGCGAGTGCCGCTACCGTACCAAGCGTCCAGAGTGGCACCATCCGCGGCTTGGCAACAGCATCGGGTTCTTGCGCATCGACCGCCAAATCAATGGGCGGCAGTCCGGCAGCGCGACGGTTCCGCTCGTGCGCCGCCTGCTCACGACCTAAAAATCGGTTCTCGATCTGCCGTTGCCGCTTGTCAAATTTTGGGGCAATGAGGGCAGTCCCAATCAGCGCCATCAGCGAAAAGAGCAACGTCCAAAGCCACGGGTTGTCGGTGAGCCGTAGCGGCTCGGGTTGGGCTTTCATCAGGACAGCATCTCCTCGGCCCGCATGCACGCATGCACAGTGGCCCTACCCAATCAGGCAATGCCCGGCCAACGGGCAACTAACTCATGACCCGCGTAGATCGCACTCTCACCAAGCGTCTCTTGGATTCGCAGCAATTGGTTGTATTTAGCGACCCGATCGCTGCGGGAAGCGGATCCTGTTTTGATTTGGCCGGTCGAGAGACCGACGGCAAGATCTGCAATTGTGGCATCTTCTGTTTCACCGCTGCGGTGGCTGGCGATTGAGGTGTAGCCGGCACGATGGGCCATTTGCACCGCTGCAATCGTCTCGGTAAGGGTGCCTATCTGATTGACCTTCACGAGGATGCTGTTGGCAATCCCCTCGGCAATGCCCCGGCCGAGCCGCTCGGAATTGGTGACAAATAAATCGTCGCCGACAAGCTGCACCTTGCCTGCCAGTTTTTCACTGATCAGCTTCCAGCCCTTCCAGTCGTCCTCGGAACATCCATCTTCTATCGAGACGATTGGGTAGCGGCTGGCAAGACTGGCCAGAAACTCCACCATGCCGGCAGAGTCCAGCGACTTGCCTTCGATTGTGTACATGCTGGTCTGGGCGTTAAAAAGCTCGGTTGCCGCTACGTCCAGCGCAATGCAGATTTCCTTACCAGGCTTGTAGCCCGCTGCAGAGATGGCAGCCAAAATGACCTCGAGCGCCTCGGCACAGGTGGCAATGTGCGGCGCAAAGCCGCCTTCATCGCCGACTGCCGTTGAAAGTTTTTTGTCCTTGAGAACTTTTTTGAGTGCGTGAAATGTTTCAACTCCGGCACGCAGAGCATCATTGAACGTATCAAATCCCATCGGCATCACCATGAATTCCTGCACATCAAGCGGATTGTCAGCGTGCGCCCCACCGTTAATGATATTCATCATCGGCACCGGCAACAGCCGAGCGGTGACGCCGCCTAAATACCGGTAGAGCGGCACGCCGCAGTGTTCAGCCGCCGCATGGGCCACTGCCATCGACACGCCAAGGATCGCGTTTGCGCCAAGATTTTTTTTATTGTGTGTGCCGTCGAGGTCGATCATCCGTTGATCGATGGCCGTTTGGTCGAGAGCATCGCTGCCTTCGAGTTCTTCGGCAATCTGCGTGTTGACATTCTCAACTGCCTCCAGCACACCCTTCCCTAGGTAGATTGCTTGATCGCCGTCGCGCTTTTCCCAAGCCTCGTGGGCGCCGGTGCTTGCTCCGGAAGGAACCGCAGCGCGGCCAAATGCTCCATCGGCCAAGCTCACATCAACCTCAATCGTAGGATTGCCGCGGCTGTCGAGAATCTGGCGTGCGTGGATGTCAACGATCGTAGACATGGTGAAAATAGCCTCTTGAAGGAAAGGGGGCATGGCATTTGACAGGCGGCAATTGTGCCTGTGGTCGGCTGGCACGCAAGGGCGTGGCCGGCGTGAGCGTTGCCGACTATTCTTCTGGACGTCTAAACGCCACTCGCCCACTCGCAAGGTCCCCCGTGTTTACTGGCTTGGTTGAATCACTCGGCCGCGTGCTTGCCGTTATCCCGGAAGCTCCCGGTGTGCGGCTCGTCGTCGCAGCTGCGACGCTCGATCGACAGACTCTGATCGGTGAAAGCATCTGCATCAGTGGTTGCTGCCTGTCGGTCGTGCACGTCGATGACTCGGGCGTAGCATTCCAACTGGGGGCCGAAACACTGAGCCGCACAATGCTTGGCGCACTCGTCGTCGGCAGCGTGGTCAACATCGAGCGATCGATGAGACCCAGCGACCGACTCGGCGGGCATTTGGTGACAGGCCACATCGACGGCGTGGGCCGGCTGGTGCAACGCGTGCAGGAGGGCGACTGGGTCAACTGTCACTTTTTTGCCGCACCGGCCCTGCTGAACCAGATGGCTGCCAAGGGCTCAGTGGCAATCGACGGCGTCAGTCTCACAGTGGTTGGTGTGACGGCAACCACTTTTTGCGTGGCCCTGATTCCCCACACGCTCCAGAGCACAACCCTCGGCACGCTCGATACCGGCAGCGACGTCAACCTCGAAACCGATCTCATTTTCAAGTATGTTGCGCGTTGGCTGGAAACGCTTGGTGCCGGTTCTCCAGCAATCGTTAACTGTCTTTCCGGACACTGATGCAGGCCCACAAAACTTATGAAGACTCCCGTTGACTCTCCGTCTGTTGCAGAGAAACACTCCGTTGTTTCGTCTTCGATTCCCGCCCGACAGACCACGGCCTACTTAAAAAAGTTGTTTGTTCAGGTCGGCTTCAACATCGACACCAAACGGGGACAGAACTTTCTCGTCGATTTAAATCTGCTGGAGCTGCTGGAACGATCTGCCGGTATCACTGCCACAGACGTTGTGCTGGAAGTGGGCACCGGCACCGGTGCTCTCACCGAACGACTGGCCCACGCGGCTGGGCACGTTGTCACGATTGAAATCGATCGCCGCCTGGCGCAGCTGGCACGCGACAGGCTGCTGGCTGGCTCGACCCTGCCGAGCCATTGGCTGCCGTCTGACGCACTGCCCGGCAACGCTCTGCCCGGTGGCTCATGCAATCTTGACCGCGTCACGCTTCTCGAGGGAGACGCGCTGGCATCCAAACACCGCATGGCTCCGCAGTTGGTCGCGGCAGTCGAGGCCGCAATGGCCGCGGCACCGACCGGCCGATTTTTGCTGGTGGCCAACCTGCCCTACTGTGTGGCCACACCGGTCATCTCCAATCTGCTGGCCTTGCCCCGGCCATTTGATAGCGCGACTGTCACCGTGCAACGGGAGATGGCCGAACGCCTGACGTCCCCCGCCGGTTCCCATGCCTACAATGCGCTGTCGGTGTGGATCGGGGCGCAGTGCCGATCAGAAATCGTTCGCATCCTCCCGCCGAGCGTGTTTTGGCCGCGTCCCAAAGTCGATTCGGCAATCGTGCGACTCGATCTTGAACCCGCTCGCCGGGCCACCATCGAGAATTTGGGACGATTTCACGACTTTGTTCGGGATGTATTCTGCCATCGGCGCAAGTTGTTGCGAGGCGTGCTTGTGCGAATCGCCGGGGGAAAGCAAAATCTAAAAGCGCGGGACTTAGTCGAAAGCGTCTACCAATCGCTCGGATTGACTGCCTCGGTGCGGGCAGAGGAAATCCCGCCCCCTTTTTTCGTCCAATTGGAGCGGGAGTTTTACCGGCACGTGTCGCAGCTTTAAAATCAAAATGTGTCCTGTCGACTCTGTGGCTACCAACCAGAAACACTGCGAAGGAAATACCGTATGCAATTTATCGAAATGAGCGGCCGCACATTGATGAGCATGCTCGAACCGGACGAGGTTTCGCCCGACGAACTCCAGCAGGCAGGCCTCACCGACACATGCCTAGTGCGCATCAATGAGCAGGGGGATATCGAAGTGCGTCGCCACGGAACGTGGGACGTGATCGGTGGCCTGCTGGGTAATTTTCCGCCGCGTGCCGAACACGCCAGTGGCCGCACCTGGGCCTGATAAGTCTGGGCCTGATAAGTCTGGGCCTGATACACCCAGACCTGATAAACCCGGGCCTCACCGTAAAAACGGCCGATAGTGCTGCCTCGTCACAATCCGCTTTACCGGTCTAGTGCCTACTCTTTATCAGATGGAGTCGTGCGTGGCTTAAAGCGGTGCCCGAATCTACACGCCGGGTACACCGAAACTGCCGATTGTCTGGCTGGCGTGGGTACGGGTTGTTTTTGTCGACCACATCGTGCCGAAAGTGGCTGAGGGTTCTGCAGGTAAACCGTCTCGAGAGGAACGGAAGGTTGGGCTGAGGCTCAAAAACAAACGTGATTCCCAATCCAAACAACGAAGCGTCGTTTGCCGAAACGATCGTGGACCTTCTGAGACAGCGGGCCAGCTACCGGCCCCATGACCGGGCGTTCACATTCCTCATTGATGGCGAAAACGAAGAACTCAATATCAGCTATGCCGAACTCGATCGAAAAGCCCGCTCGCTCGGTGCCTGGCTGATCGCCTCGGGCATGGCCGGCAAGCGGGTGCTTCTGCTCTATCCATCAGGGCTCGATTTTATTGCCGCCTTTATGGGCTGCCTCTACGGCGGTGCCATTGCAGTGCCGGCCTACCCGCCGCGAAAAAATCGGTCGGTCGAGCGGATCGAGGCAATCGCTGCCGATGCCAATGCTTCTGTGGCGCTCACCACTCGCGATGTGCTCGATCGGTTCGACGCGTTGCGGGCCACGGCGCCGAGCCTTGAAAAGCTGCTCTGGAAAGTCGACAGTGAATTGGAAAGCGATTGGGCCGATCGCTGGCAGCGACCAGATATCAACGGCGATACGCTAGCCTTTCTGCAATACACAAGCGGTTCAACCGGCACGCCCAAGGGGGTGATGCTGTCGCACGAAAACCTGCTCCACAACTCGCTCGGAATCATGCAGGCCTTTGAGATCACACGCTCTCAGGCGAGCGTGTTTTGGCTACCGAGTTTCCACGACATGGGCCTGATCGGTGGGATTCTTGTGCCGCTCTATAGCGGTAAATTTAACGTGCTCATGTCGCCAGTGGCTTTTTTGCAAAAGCCGCTGCGCTGGCTGCAGGCAATCACGAAGTATCGCGCCACCATTAGCGGCGGGCCAAACTTCGCCTACGAACTCTGCGTGCGAAAGATCACAACTGAGCAGAAACAGTCGCTCGACTTATCGAGTTGGACGTTGGCCTTCAACGGCGCGGAGCCCGTGCGACCCGAGACGATCGATGCCTTCTGCGATGCGTTTGCGCCGTACGGCTTCCGTCGTGAGGCCTTTTTCCCCTGCTATGGCCTCGCCGAAAGCACGCTGCTCGTCACCGGCGGCATGAAGTTTGAGCCACCTGTTGTCCGGACGTTCGATGCAACATCGATTGAAACAGGGACCGTGCTCACACGCACGGGATTCGCTCCCAACTCCCGCAGACTCGTGGGCAGTGGTCGTGAACTCGACGGGCAGGACGTGCGCATTGTCGATCCGCAAGCTTGTGAGGCGTTGCCACCGGGACAGATCGGCGAGATCTGGGTGAGCGGGCCGAGTGTTGCCCAAGGCTATTGGAACCGGCCAGAGTCGAGCGCGGCGACATTTGAGGCCATGCTTGCGCAGCCCGATACAAGATCGGCCACACAATCGGTCAAAAAATGGCAGCCCAACCCAGGGCCCTATCTACGCACTGGCGATTTAGGCTTCTTTGATAACGGGGAATTATTTGTCACCGGCCGACTCAAGGATTTGATCATTGTCCGCGGTCGCAACCACTACCCACAGGACATTGAGCAGTCCGCCGAGATGGCCAGTCCAATCGTGCGTGCCGGATCGGTCGCGGCATTTTCCGTCGACATCGATGGGCGCGAACGGGTGGTGGTGGTTGCCGAACTCGAACGCGGCAAGCGCGAGGCAGGCGAGGTGCTGGCATCGTTCAACGCCATCCGTAAGCAGTTGGCAATCGAGCACGAGATTGCGCTGGAGGCGATTGTGTTGGTGCGGCCTAACAGCATTGCCAAAACGTCCAGTGGCAAGATTCAGCGACACGCCTGCAAACGGCAATTTTTGGAGGGGACCCTCGAAGTCGTCGAGCAGCATATTGGCTGGATGCAGGCAGGTCAGGCCGTGGATGCTGTGCCGACAGATACCGCTGAGCCGACACGAGCTTTGCATCCGCCGGGCGAATTGCCACGACTGGCCAGGCTGCGGCCCATGGGCGATGCATCGCGGGCCATGCGACCCGACCGCGAGTTACCGCAAGACATCGTGCAGGCCGTGTTTGATCATGTGCGGCAGATCGCTAAGGATCGCGCGGGGCATCTCACGCTGGACAGCAATATTGTCGAACTCGGTCTCGATTCGCTGGAACGCATGGAGATCGTAGCCAGCCTCGAGGAAACCTTCGGCGGCCGCTTTCCCGAACAGGTTCTGCCGCAGATTGAAACGTGCCGCGAAGTGACAGAGGCGATTCTCGATCACATGCCCTTGGATGGTCGCCGGCAAGTGGCGGCGGCCCGCGTGATCGCGGAGATCGACCCCGAGACCTACGACTTCGCAAAGTTCCCCGAGGTGCGCGCGTTGGAACAGAATTTGGCAATGGTGCGCGATGCGGGGCTAGAGAATCCGTATTTCGGTGTTCACGAAGGACTCACCAACGACCGCACACGCATTGGCGGCCGCGAGATGGTGAGCTGGGCCACCTACAACTATCTGGGCATGTCGGGGGAACCAGAAATAACCGCGGCGGCCAAAATCGCCTTGGATATCTATGGCACCAGCGTGTCGGCCAGTCGTTTGGTGTCGGGTGAGAAGGTGATCCATCAGGAACTCGAACGGGCAATCTCCAGATTCGTCGGCACCGAAGACGCGATTACGTTTGTGGGTGGTCATGCCACCAATGAAACCGTGATCGGCCACGTGGTTGGCCCGGGCGACCTCATTCTGCACGACAGCCTGTCGCACAACAGTCTGCTGCAGGGAGCCGTGCTCTCAGGGGCCCGCCGCCGGCCCTTTCCGCACAACGATTTTGAGGCCGCCGAAAAATTGCTGGCGCAGGTGCGTAGCCAGTATCGCCGTGTGCTGGTTGTCATCGAGGGCATCTACAGCATGGATGGAGACTACTCAGACCTGCCACGCTTTGTTGCCCTTGCCAAGCGGCATAAATCGCTCTTGATGGTAGATGAGGCACATTCCATTGGCGTGATGGGCGCTCGGGGCCGTGGCATCGGTGAACACTTTGGCGTGAAACCGGCCGACGTCGATCTGTGGATGGGCACGCTGTCTAAATCGCTGGGTAGCTGCGGCGGTTACATCGCCGGTTCCAAGACGCTCGTGCGCTGGCTCAAGTACACGGTGCCGGGGTTTGTCTACTCTGTTGGTCTGCCACCGGCAGCTGCCGGGGCAGCGTTGGCCGCCATAAAATTATTGGAAAAACAGCCGGAGCGGGTGGCCAAGCTGCAGGCCAATGCCAAGCTCTTTCTGCAACTGGCCCGCGAGGCTGGCCTCAATACGGGGCCATCGGGTGGATCGGGCATTGTGCCGGTGATTCTGGGGAGCTCGATCAACAGTTTGAAATTGTCCCGCGCACTTTTTGTGCGCGGCATTAACGTGCAGCCCATCCTGTATCCAGCCGTTGAGGAACAGGCTACGCGGCTACGGTTTTTTATCACAGCGCGTCACACCTCCGAGCAGATCCGCCGCACCGTTACCGCCATGCAGGAGGAGCTATTGAAGATCGATCCGGCCTTCGCACGGCAGCCGGCCCAGAGACTGCCAGCAGCGATGCGATAAGTGGCAGTACGGTGGCTCTGATTGCGAAGCCGCTACTCAGAGCCGGCCGCTGGGCTTATAACGGGAGTCATGCCCCTAGCCCCGATTGAAACCACCAGCCACCGGCTCGTTCTGCCGGCCGATGCCAACCACCACGGCACGCTCTACGCCGGGAGCCTGCTGCGGTATGCGCTGGAAACGGCGTATGCAGCGGGCTGCCGAAGCACTGGACCGGGGGCCAACCTCATGCTCCGCCGCGTGGTCAATCTGGAGTGCCGACGCAGTGTGCCGGTGGGATCGCTTGTAGAGATTCGCGGTGCTGTGATCCACGTGCGGCAGTGCTACCTCGTGGTGGGCGTGGTGGGCATGCCACTGGCGGGCCACACGCTGCCGTGGATGGACGGCCTGCTGGGGTTTGTGCAAGTGGATACTGCCGGGCTGCCGGTGGAACTGCCGGGGGAGATTCAAACCGTTGGCCAGGCACCCCTCTGGCAGCCGCTGCTCTCGCGACACGAAAAGCTCGCCCAAAACAGAGGCGCCACGGCCGACTGGATCGATGCCGGCTTTGATCGGGAGTGATGGGCAGTGGTGCCGCTGCGCACCCGACTGCTTAATATTTCACTTCGATGCCGAAGTCGATGCCGTTGGTAAAGATGTACTCGTTACCGCCTTCCACAGGGGCAATGCTGTTGTAGACAGGGTTTGGTCGTTCCGTAGCAGGCCGACCGTCTGCTATCCACTTGGCCACTGGAACAGTCCTTTTCACTTCCCATGGATTAAGGTTAGCGGTCGGGGGATTCGTAGCCGGGACTGGTGGTTGGTAGGCGTATTCTGTCGCTCTTTCCTTCGATCTGTATCCAGTGTTAGAAGATGCTCGGGTGATGCCGGCCATCCACATACCCGTGTAGCCAAGGTTCAGGCTGATGGCCTGGCTGACCCGAAACTGAGTGCTAAATCGCCATTCACCGATCGGCGAGAAGACAAACTCGTGTTCGGCAGAGTTAGTTGTATTGCTCTGGCCGACGCCGTACAGCTGGAGAAAGAGCGGCGGGCCACTCACTGTAACAGGAGTGTCGTTAAAGCCTTGATTGGAACTCGTGTTAGCCGTTTGAAACGTCGAACGGATGTAGTCGGCCCCCAGACTCTCGGGAAAATTCGCGCCCCTGAAGAGGCTGTTTTGCCAGTTGAATGCCGGCGTGAATTTGAGTTGGCTTGTGAACGTCCAGCGGCCTTTTTGCGACTCCATTAAGATCGCAAACTCTGGCCCCACCATGTTGTTGGTGGTGTAGCTTTCCCAAGCACCGGTCTGCAGGGGGCTCCCGCGTCCTTTTCCTGTCAGCGTGTCGACACCCGAAATGGCAAAGAAATCTCCCGCCGAGGAGGATGTCTCTGCCAAGGCGGTATCTCCATTGATTGTGCCTGTCACGCCGCCGGTTGTGCCGCCAGTTGCGCCTGCTGTCGCGCCACCGGTTGTCGCGCCGCCGGTTGCGCCTGCGGTTGCGGTTCCGGTCGTAAATCCACCCGTCGTGCCACCCGTCGTGCCACCGGCTGTCGTGCCACCGGTTGTCGTGCCACCGGCTGTCGTGCCACCGGCAGTCGTGCCACCGCCGTAGCCAGCGGTATTAAACGCATACTGGTTGCTTTCATAGGCGATGTTGTAGCGATCCTCAAACTGCACGAATCGCGGGCCGAGCGAAAACTTTACGTTCGAACGGCTCCCCCGGCCGCCAATTTCGCGGCGGATGAGCGAGGTCACAGCCGCACTTTGAATCCGCGTGGTGTTCATCTGCACCATTTTTTGTGCAATCAGATGATCTGGCGGTGGGCTGGTGGAAATGATGGTCGTACTGTTGAGGGCATTTCCTCCACCGACAAGCCCCCCTCCCTCTGGTGTTTGGCCGCTTTGGGTGAATGTCTGAGTGGGAGAAGAGGCCGCAAACTCATTGATTGTTTGGAAGCTCTGCGGCTGCTCGCCAGTATCAAAGTAACTCAATAAGATGCCACGATTGTCGTAAATCCATCCCCCTTCGTACCGATTGCCCCATGTCATATCCGTGCGCAGCCAACTGGTATTCAGATCCAGACTCAGCACGTCGGTGCCAAATATAAACAGTCCGCTAGCGGGTTGCCCGGCGGCAATCATGTCGTTGTTGAGTTGCACGATAGTCTGGGGTGAAATGGGCTGAACCGGAATCAGATAACCGCCAAGGCGTGTTTCTGCCGTGCCCACGGTTTTGGGAACCGAGATGCCCCAGTACAGCCGGTCGTAGTTAAAAAAGAATCCCTCGCTCGGCTCTGGATAGATTTCGTAGTCCTGCATATCTGGCGGCGCAAAGAGCTGAAAGTCGTAGAAGTCCTGATCCGGAAGCATCGGCAGCCAATCGGCGGCACGCGTTGCCAAAGACGTCGCCAAGACGCCTGTGGCAAGGAGGATCAATTTCAAAAAACGCTGCAAACTCTGATTCGTAGCCATCGCTATAGTCCTGGGGAGCAGGAGCCTGTTTTCCGCGCTTGCGGAATGCTCCTCTTGTATCGGTCGTGACGGTCGGCGGAGTTGACGAATCTTGGTAGACCCTGTCGGATCGGAGGAGTTTCACGTGCTTGCCTGCCGTAGAAGCCTTGTCAGAACCGCCAACGCTGGCAGGTGGGGCTGATCTGGCTATCCTGAGAGAGGCGTGACGGGCCAAGAAGCCGATTCTTTTCAAAAGGTTTTGCACATGGGCTGGCTGCAATCAAAATGTCTTTCCCTTGCCACCGCCACGCTGCTTGCCGGGCTTAACGGCCGCTTGGTGGAAGCAGCCGAGCCCCGTCCTATTTTCTCTAGGCCGCTGCAACCGGTAGCCCCCGCCCAACCGGTGGTCGCAGAAAAAGAGCCGGTAAAGCAGGCCGAAAAGCAGGTTGAATTTCTGCGGCTCAAACGAGGTGCCGACAACAGTCCCCTGTCGCTGGATACAGCGGTGGTACGGTATTGCGAAACAGCCGAGGCTGCTGCCCGAGCCGGGCGAAACAAGCCTCTCGAGGTCGATCTTGTCGGGGCCGTCCACTTGGGCAGCCGTTCCTACTACAACTCGCTCGACCGCCTGTTTCGAAATTACGACGCAGTGCTCTATGAACTGGTCGCTCCCGACAACGCCCGCGTGCCCAAGCCGGGCCAAAAAGCGTCTGGTGCAATCGGTTCCGCGCAGCAAAGTATGACCAAACTCCTGGGGTTAGCATTCCAACTGGAGGAGATCGATTACACCGCTCAAAATTTCGTGCACGCCGACCTGTCGCCCAAAGAATTTGAAGCCGCGATGGCCAAGCGGGGCGAATCGTGGTGGACCATGTTTGCCAAACTGATGCGAGAAAGCATGGCGCGGGCACAGCGCGGCGACGACGGTCCAAGCTCTTCCTTAAAGCTGGGGGATATGTTCGGCATCCTTTTTGGCTCCAACCGCGAAGTTCGACTCCGGCGGATCATGGCCGAACAGTTCACCGACATGGATGTGCTTACCGCGGCATTTGGTGGCGAGGACGGCTCAACGCTCATCACCGATCGCAATGCCGCAGCCCTCGAAGTGCTGCAAGCACAGATTGCTCGAGGTCGAAAAAAAATAGCGATCTTTTACGGAGCCGCACACATGCCCGACTTTGACAATCGCCTGCGCAAGGATTTTGGCTTTCAGCCACGGGAAACGGTGTGGCTCGAGGCATGGGACCTGCGCGACGGTGTGGATCGCAACTGAATATTCCAAGGCTCGCAAGTCTCGATTGGTACCGTGCTGGCAAGGGGATTGAGAGTCTGCCCCTGCTCGAAGAGTGCACTGCTTTGCTCGGCATTCCACGCGTCAGCCAAGACCCGTGTTTCAGCCAGCACCCGCTCATAACCGATCTCTTCCACCGCCTCACCCACCGGATCAAACTCTATCTGCCCGGCATAGCCGAATTCGATGAGGCCAGCGACAAGGGCCTCCAGCGGCAAGGAACCGCGACTCGCCGGCAGCCGCTCCTGTTCGCCAGAAGGCGGCCCAAGACGATCGGCGACCTGCACAACAGCGGTGGACGCCGCCAGCCTGGGCAGCAGCTTAAACAGTTCAGGTTTGTGGCCAAACTGCCAGAGATCAAGCGAGAGCCCGACAGCACTGTCATTCAATCGCTCAACGAGTTGGAGTGCCTCGCACAACTGCGTGAGAAAGCTGCATCCGGTCGCGGCGGCAGCGTGGATCGGCTTAATGGCCAGCGTGACTCCCTTCCGGCGGGCCACAGGCGCGATCACCTCGATAGCCTGCCGGAGCAGTCTGTGGGCATGGTTAAGCGTGTGGCCGCCGCGGCAGCCACTGTGCACAATCAAGACGCAAGCGCCCAGCATCTGCGTAGCCTCGATCGCATCGATCGCGTCGGCCACGCTTTCATCGAATGACCGGCCGTCGCTGCCGGTAAAACCACCGGCCCACTGCACGCTCGACACCTCCATGCCCGCGCTCGCTAGCAACGCGGCGGCACTGGCAACACCCATGTCAGAAAGCTTTGGACGCCAGACAGAAATCGCGTTGAAGCCGTGCTCGGTGCAATGGGCAATTTCTTCAGGCAATTCCCAGCGGGATGTCGTCAGCTGACTGATAGAGGCGTTGAACATGCAGACACAAACTCCAAAGGAAGAGGGCGTCGTCATCCACCTGACGGCGTTGCAATGAGCCTGCGACAAAAGGCCCGGTCTTGAAGGGCGAAAGTATGGAGTGGTCTGGCGCAGGCTGTCCAGACGAGGTTTACCGCCTTGCTGGCCAGCGGGGTAGACGATTGCTTCTCCGCTGTTGGGCCGATATTTGAGTGGTAGCACCGTTCCCGATCCTGAGCAAAACAATCGGCAATCGTCAGCGTTTTTCTTTCAGGTCCAGACACACCAGCCGACCTTCCCCCCGCACATAAAGGTAACCGTGCGCCACCACCGGCGCAGCCCAACAGGGTGCCGCGAGGAGTTCCCCATTGGCCCGCTGAAGGTTGTCCAAAGGTTTTTGAACGGCGTTCCCCTGGGCGGCAGCCGGATCGACAGGCCGCGACCGCGACACTGTAAGAAATCCCTCTGGCACTGCCTTGACGAGCACAAGATCACCAAATTCACCCAGTACGATCAGATGTGCGCCGCGCGACGACCCAACAAGCACCGCGCTTGACCGACCAAGGCCTGGCTCGCTCCAGAGAATGGTTCCAGTTTTCCAGTCGGCACAGACCAACTGCGCATCCCCAGAATTGCGACCACTGGAACCGTAGAGATGCCCCTTATAAAAAATGGGGGTGGCCCAGTGGGCCTTGAGTGCGCTGCGCGGTCGGCTGTTGTCAGGATCCTTGCGCAGCACTTCAAGCCCGCCTTTTTTCAAGTCGAGCAGAACACTTCCAGGACCGTAGGTTTCTGAAAGCAAAACCTCTTCTCCAACACTCACCGGGCTGGCTGCCACAACGCTGAAGAGCTCGTCGGCCCGCCAGCGAAATGCGTGCAGCACCGCTCCACTGGCAGGATCGATCACAAGAAACTTTTCTCGCAGCCACGCCAGCACGCAATCTTTGCCACCGCTCGAGCCAACCATCGGCGCGCTGTAACTAGCCAACTGATCAGAGGATCGCCAGCACTCCCGGCCCGTCTTCAAATCGAATGCCACCAGGCCACTGTCGAGCCCCTGCACCCGGTCGAGGCGATCCGGGGCAGATGGCGTCGACCCCGGACGGCTGCCGCCGATCTGAACAACCACCAACCGCTGACCACCCGCACTCACCACCAGCGGTGCTGCGCCCACGCCAAAGAAATTTTTCACCACGTGATAGACGCTTGAGGAGTCGACGTGCCACAGGCTGGCTCCGTCCAAGAGCGCCCGGCATTCCAACCGACCTTCCGGTCCAAACGTGAGCACTCTGTCCTCCACGATCACGGGGCTCGCCCGCGGCCCGCCGTCGTAGCCGAATGTGTCGGTATAATCGGCTGGATAAAAACGCTCCCAAATTTGGCGGCCGGTTTCAGCCTCCAGACAACGCAGTCGCATCGTCTCACCGGTGCGATCGAATACCACAGCCCGTCCGCGAGCAACGGCCGGTGCGCAGTAGCCCTGCCCTAATGCACAGTGCCAGACAACCGGAGGCCCAGCGGAGGGCCAAGGCACAACTGCATCAGTCAGGCCGCTGCGCCCGTTGCCCTCTGGGCCTAGAAACGGCCCCCAATCCTCGCCTGGTTGCGAGGAAATATCTGGCGCAGACGCCACTTCTGCGGAGGTAACAGCCGCCGAAGTGGCAGCAAAACAGAACAATAGAATCCAAAACAGCGTCTGCTGCACAAAGAATAGCTTTCGCATTGCGGGGCTTTCAGCCGGAGAGTTTTTGTGTGAGAGTTGTGAATGAATGCGGATTTTCAATCAGCCACTAGGACCGCCAGGCAGGAATGGCGTCCATATGGTTGACTCGTAAACAGAGCTTGGCCGAATCGACCGGTGGCTTTCATAAAAATAGGTTACTCGACGTGGCAAAAGAAAAGGAGATTTGCGTTGGTGACGGAGCCGTTCGCATTCCCGCCGACGCTCTCGAGTGGCAATTTGTACGCAGCAGTGGCCCCGGCGGCCAGCACGTCAATCGCACCAGCAGCAAGGCCATGCTGCGATTTTGTGCCCGTTCTTCGCAGCACCTGCCCGAGGACGTACGGCAGCGGTTCTTGGCGCGGGAAAAGTCGCGGATCACCCGCGATGGATCGATTATCATCACCAGCCAGCGGTACCGCGATCAGCCCAAAAATGTGGCCGACTGTTTGGCAAAACTGTCTGTTCTATTGGAACGCGCCTTAGTTGTTCCCAGAGTACGACGGCGCACCAAAAAGCCCCGTTCCGCAATTGCCCGCCGCCTCACGGGGAAGCGACTGCGGGGGGAGACCAAGCGACTGCGGGGAAACCAGCCTGAATAATGCGGCGAGATTGGCCGGTAGCGTCTGTTGCTCTTTCTGTTGCTATAATTCAGGCACCGGAAAAATCTGCATTCTTCTAGTGACTTCTCAAAAGGCATGGATCATGGCAACCCCACGTGATATCGATGTGCTGCTCAAAGGCTGGGACTTTCAGTCGGGCGAAGTGAATGCACGGCTGGTTAAAGCCCGCAACGGTCGCGATGTTTTACAAATGCGCATCGACATGGGCGTGCTGCAACTGGAAACGGAATTGCGACCCGACGGCTTACGCCTGCACGGAGCCGAAACATACTACGACTACCTCGTTGGTGAGGTGATTCGCGAGGGCGATTTGTTTCGGCTGACGAAGGAACAGTGCGTCGAAGCCGACCGAGAATTTGTCCAGTATTACCACCGTCGTCTCTGCTGGCTTTCCTTGCGGGAGTATCGTCGAGCGGCCAAAGACGCCGATCACAGTCTCGCATTTATGGATTTTGTGCGTGAGCATTCCCCCGATGATGATTGGACGCTTTCGCACGAACAGTATCGGCCCTTCGTGCTTTTTCATCGCGTGCAGGCCACGGCGCTTGCAGCACTTGAGGAAACGGGCCCCGAGTCTGCGATCAGCGAGATCAACAGCGGTTTGGAGCAGTTCAAAAATCTTTTTGCCCGCTACGATGCCATCGACCAGTACCCTGACGACGAACTGGTGCGTCGGTTGCAGGAAATGCGTGAAAATGTCAGGCAACGCTATGAGGTAGGCCGGACGCTCGACGAACAACTCGTCGAAGCCGTGCAATCCGAAAACTATGAACTGGCCGCAAAGCTTCGCGACCGCATGCGTCACCACCCGCCCGAATCCCACACCGACACAGCGGCAGAAAATCGTTCGCTGCATCGACCGGGCTGAAAATTTTTCAAAAAGCGTTCGCTGCTTTTACGAATCTGCCCGCCTTCTGAAGCTGACTGTGTGAAGCTGGGGCGATTGCGGCGGGTAGCTCTAGCGATTGGGCAAGGCCCGCTGAAATTTTTCCGGTTGGCACGCCGGTTGCACAGCTTTTGTCATGTTGGGCATGTTGGTCATGTCGGACACGTTGATCATGTTGATCATGTAGATCATGAGCCCCCTGCAGGCGATTGAACGCTATGGGTCATGCGACACAGCCGGCACCCAAAATACCTTTATCCACTCTGGAGACCGCCACCATGAACATCACTATGAACTCAGCCAACCAGCCCGAAACGGCACGCCCCGCTTTCTTGGTAACCGTTGGCCGGCAGCAATGCGTTGTTCGCGCCTCCAGTATCTGCTCGATTTCAGAGGTGCTCGGTTTCGAG